>JAYVBH010000051.1:0-21517 GCA_043750575.1 Cyclobacteriaceae bacterium | reverse complement strand
TTCGGATTTTGTTGTCATCGTCTTATGGTTTATCTTTTGACAACAAAACTATCCTAACAAAGGCGCCTGATAAAGATGTACTTCATCGGATGCTTACCGAAGAACCACAAAGAGCACAACGCATTTTTAAACATTTTCCTTCGTGATCTTTGTGTCTTCCTTAGTGTTCTTTGTGTCACTGTATTCCAGAGAAATGCAGGTCACAAAGGGCACGAAGAACCACAAAGAGCACAACGCATTTTTTAGCATTTTCCTTTGGTTATCTTTGAGTCTTCCTTAGTGTTCTATGTGTCACTGTATTCCAGGGAAATGCAGGTCACAATGGGCACAAAGAGCACAACGCGTTTCTTAGCATTTTCCTTCGTGATCTTTGTGTCTTCCTTAGTGTTCTTTGTGTAGTATTCCAGAGAAATGCAGGTCGCAAAGGGCACGAAGAACCACAAAGAGCACAACGCGTTTCTTAGCATTTTCCTTCGTGATCTTTGTGTCTTCCTTAGTGTTCTTTGTGTCACTGTATTCCAGAGAAATGCAGATCACGAAGGCCGAAGAACCACGAAGAGCAGGACAAATAACAAAATACCTCCGCATTAATTCCCTTTGATCCTCATGAGTAGAGACTCTCTTGCCTCTGCGTCCCATCCAGCAAAGCGGCCTCGCTGGACAACCAGATGATTGTCATCCGGATGACTCAAGAAATAGTGAAAAACAAATTTTCCACGACGGTCCCGCCAGCCGATCATTTGCCCGAAGCGCAAATCGTTAAAGACAAGCGTGTCACCCCATTGCTCGGCAGTGTAATATCCCTGCGAGAAACGCTTCAGATGTTGAGCGTCTTCGTGGTCATTAACAGGCTGAAGGAGGTGTTCCGCTCGATCAAAGAACTCAAAATCAATCTTCCTATTCGTATCAAAAACAGAACGGTAGCCAACGTAACTCCCTTTATCCGTGTTGGCGACGATGTACCAAAGCCAAATATTCAATGGTGTTGGGGTGGAGAAATAGGCAGTGGCGGTTATACCCTGTGTATCAAGATTCGCCTTTACGTTGGCGTCAATCGCTAGTTTGTTCATGATTCCATATCCCAGGTAAAACATCCACCAGCCTATGGCGAGGCCTGCCATGAGTACCCTCTTGTTGTTTCGCAAGGAAGCAAAAATCAGATAAGCGAAGCCTATCGCCACCGGTACAGATAAGAGTGGGTCTGCAACAAAGAGCGTGTTGAAAGAGACACGAAGGTGAGAGAACGGTTCAAACCATCCGGTGCCATACGAGTTGAAAGCATCCAGAAAATCATGGATCAGCATCTGAAGTCCGAAAAAGAGAATCCACTTTCGAATCGTGAGCGTCGCCGGGCTTAGGTACCGGTCGGCTAGCAAAGCGAGCATTGGAGCAGTGAGCACAACGAACAACAACGAGTGCGTAAACCCGCGATGCGCCATAAGGTCATTGGCCGGGTTCAGCCAAATGGAAGCGACGAAATCAATGTCTGGCAAGCTCTGCGCTGCGGCGCCAAGAATTAATGCTTTCTTGCCTAATTTCTTGCCCGCCAGAACCTCCCCTACACAACCGCCCAGGACAATATGTGTCAGTGAATCCATGCCCCTATGAAATCAAAGTTGAGCATGGCGCACCGGAAATACACGTCATTTCTTAGTGCGGTTAAAAACAAGCAGTGGAACGCGGCTCTCAAAAGCCAGCGTACGTGTCACACTCTGGCCAAATAGCTTCTCGTAAAAATCCAGTTCATGCGTAAACATCGCCAGCATATCCGCCTGCGTTTCGTCCACAAAGAGACTGATCGCCTGGCTAACCCTGTCGTTGCTCACCTGATGATAAGAAATTGCTGAATAGTGCGCGGCATCTATTATTCCAGGCTCCAATTTCTTGTTAATACGACTAGGGCGGCCTTTGGCAGGAACTGTATGTAGAATAAGAATCTCCGCCTGGAATAGACCCGCGAATGCACAAAGCGATTGAATTTCTTTTGTCACGTTCTTCAAGTCGGTGGCGTAAACAATCTTCTTCAACTGCTTGAAGGTCGCTTTAGCAGGGATCGCAATCACGGGAACACTGCTGTGCTCGATCACCCGTGCAGTATTTGTCCCTCGCAATATCTTTCGTAGTCCTGTGGCCCCTTTGGTTCCCATCACGATCAGGTCCACTTTCTTCTCGCGGGCATAGCGCTCAATAACGTCTTGCATTGGGATGCCTGCTGCTATGTCATAACTGATCTCCAGGCCGTCCGCTGCTCTTGACTTCACTTCTTTGAGCAACTTTTCAAGGTCCCTTTTGGCAGCACGTTTTAATTGATTTTCTAATTTTTTCCAGTTGTGAAGCACAACCTCTGAAGTGTCCATTTCAACCACCGAAAGCAAAATAACCTTGGCCTTCATCTTAAGTGCCAACTGGGCGGCATAGTGTGCGGCAGCTTTCGCGGATGCGGAGAAGTCGGTCGGGACAAGAATGCTTACGAACTTTTTCATGTTGGCCCTGTCTGGCTGAGGCTATCGGGATAATCAAATATGAGCAATCCCTGGCAAAAAGCCCATGACGTTCGTCAGACCTTCCCTCTTTGTTTAGCGAGATAGTGCCTCACGCTATTCATAGCGCAATGCCTTGACTGGATTAGCCCTTGCTGATCGGATCGTATGGAATCCAATGGTAATCAGTGCGATAAACAATGCCAGCATCCCTCCAGCGAGGAAAATGAGCGGGTGAATAGAGACCCGATACGCAAACGTCTCGAGCCACCCGGTAAGCAGGTAATAGGTTACCGGCGTAATCACCACAAAAGCTACACCGATCAATTTCGCAAATTGGGAGGAGATCAGGATCGTGATCTGCGTCTCAGTAGCACCCAATGCTTTTCGTATTCCGATCTCCTTGGTCTTCCGCTCGGTCGTGATCATCGCAAGTCCAAAAAGCCCCATGCAGGAAATTAGAATTGACAGACCAGCCATAATGGAAATCACCGAACTCATTTGATCTTCGGTCTGATACAAACTAGCCATATGGTCATCCAGGAATGTGTACTTGAACGGGTAACCCGACACCTGGCTATCCCAAACAGCCTTGATCTCCGCGATTGTTTCCGTCATGCGAGCTCCATCTACCTTGACCGACAACTCCTCATAACCCCAATCAGGGTGGCTGACCATAGACAATGTATTCACTGCATGGTGAAGTGAATTAAAATTAAAGTCTTTTACCACGCCTATAATGGTGCCCAGGCTATCGTTGTTGTCCCAACCATGCCCGGCTCTCGTACCTATCGTGTTCTTTAATCCGAGGTGTTTGACAAGAGCCTCATTGATGATGAACGCTTTACCTTTATCTGTGGGGATGTCCTTGGAGAAATCTCTGCCCTCTTTCAATTCGATGCCATACACTTTGAGGTAATCAGGATCTACATTAACATTGGATGGTGTCAGGGATATGATCCCGGTATCGGCTTTAACCGTATATCCCCACTGATGAAAGTTCGCTCCGAGCCGTTGGCCAGAAGCCGTGACACCGAGAATGTGGCTGTTCCGCAGCAACTCGGTCTTGATGACATCAAATTTCTTGTTCGATTCCCGATCCAGTTCTACGAGAACGATCTGATCCGCATTGAAACCAACATCTTTGTTCTTCATAAAATAAAGTTGCTGGATAACAATCCCTGTGCTCACCATCATGCCAATGGCCAAGCCGAACTGCACCACCACAAGAGAACTCCTGAAAAGTGACTTCCCTCCCACTTTACCTCCGCCTTTCAGCACTTGAACTGTATTCGTTGACGTCATATAAAATGACGGGTATACGCCTGTCAGGATTCCAAGGGCAAGCGTAATCAGTATTACGCCTCCAATTCGCCAAGCATCTGAAAACAGTATTCCCAGGTTGAGTTGTCGGCCAACAAGGGTATTAAGTAAGGGAAGCAAAAGGAGATCCATGAGAAACGCGAGCACGAGCGCAATAACAGCAAGCACCAGCGATTCCAGTATGAACTGTCCAAACAACTGGTTTTTCCTTGCTCCAATGGAAGTGCGCACACCAATTTCTTTCCATCGATGAGAGGCACGCGCCGTAGTCAGGTTCATGAAATTTACCGCGGCTATGAGCAGGATGAATATGCCAGAAACCATAAAAATGTTGAGGTATTGTCCGTCAAACTTGCGGTAGTTCTGGTAATCATGGTCCATATCGGATGATCCCAGGTGCACATCAGAAAATGGCTGGAGATACAGCGATGTCGACTCGTTTATTTTTGGCTCCCCGGTCCACTTGATAAACCAGTCTGGCAACTTGGCCTCAAATGCCTTGGCATCAGTATAGGGCATGAGTTGCAAATACGTGACCAGATAATTTCCGCTCCAGTCCCTGTTTATCGTTGAATCTCTACTTGTGTAAGTGGCAAATGACTCCAGCGCATCGAACTGAAGGTGCGAGTTTTCAGGAACGTTCTTCAGAATACCCGTTACCTTGTATTCCAGGTCGCGCTTTGTGAGGGTCTTCCCCAGGGCGTCTTCAATCTTGTCAAAAAACTTGAGCGCCGTCTCCTCGGTGAGTGCAATTGAGTTTGGCTCATCCAGCATGGTTGACCGATCACCATGCAGAAGTTGAAAATCGAACATGCTGAGGAATGAGCTGTCCACAATGGCAATTTTTTCCACCAGGAGCTGCTTATCCCCTACTTTTACTACGCGTGGTGAGGAGCTCCAAAACCGGGTGTAGTTTGCTACCTCCGGAAATTCAGATTGAATGACCGGACCAAAGGGCCCCCCGGTAAGAGCCACCTTTTGTCGGTTTGTTCCGTCAAAGTTCTGTACCTCGTTAAGCCGATAGATCGATTCACGTTTACTATGCCAGGCATCAAAGCTTCGCTCGTCTGAAATGAAAAGATAAATAACGAGGCAGGCAGCCAGTCCGATGGCCAGGCTGAGGATATTAATCAGCGCATAGACAGGATTCTGACGGATGTTACGCAGGGCAATACGGAGGTAGTTGGCGATCATATGGACTGGGCTTTAGTAGGCACAATGGTCCAGATCGAGTATACTCTATTTCTCAAAAAAAGTTACTTGAATAAAGGGGCAAAAATGAACTTATCCCCATCGAAAAGCCCCTTATCACTAAGTTTTAGCGACGGGATGACCAGCAGTGCCATAAACGACAGCGTCATGTAAGGCGCACTCAGGGTTGACCCCATGCGCTTGGCCATCTGATCCATCTCCTTGTACCGGTGGGCTACGGCATAGCCATCTTCTGCTGACATGATGCCGGCTACGGGAAGTGGCAAAATATTTTCCCGATCTCCCGATACAGCTGAGATCCCACCTTTTTCACGAATGATCGCGTTGATGGCCAGAGCCAAGGATTCATCATCAACCCCAACGGCAATGATGTTGTGCGAATCATGCGCAACAGAGGAAGCAATGGCGCCTGCCTTTAAACCAAAATTCTTGATGAAACCAACAGCAGGTGCCTCGGAAACATACCGGTTGACCACTACAATCTTCAATATATCACGACTTGGATCCGCTACAGCACAGCCTCCAACAATTTTAGGCTCAGCGAGAAACTCACGAGTAATTAATTGACCATCAAATGCTTCAATGACTCTTATTCTATCTCCGGCTAATGTCACTCGAAGAGACTCTGCAACTATGGCTACCGCATTAAAGTTGTTGGGCGCCAGCGCTGGCACTGACTCAATCCTTGTCCGTCCTTTCTCGGCCACAAGCACACCACGGATATAAGTTTGAATAACATTCAATTCGGTCAAATTATCGACTACGATAAAGTCAGCCGAGGCACCTGTAACCAACTGTCCAACATCAAGGCCGTAGTGAAGAACCGGGTTGATGCATGCGGCTTTCAAAACGCTGAACAAATCGATCCCCTTTGCCAGCGCCCGCTTTACAAGAATGTTAATATGACCTAACTCCAGACTATCCGGGTGCTTATCATCCGAACCAAACATGACTTCGTCCTCGTAAGCAGGAAGGAGTCCAATGAGCGCGTCGAAGTTCCTGGCCGCACTTCCCTCCCTTATTATTACCTTCATTCCGCACTTCAACTTATGCTCTCCTTCAGCATATGTAACACATTCATGATCAGTACTAATACCTGCTGCTATGTACTCTTTTGCTTGCTCTTGATTTAACCCAGGCGCATGCCCATCCACGACCTTACCATACTTTCGCGCCACCGCCAACTTCTCCAAAACTTCAAGATCCTTGTTTATCACCCCCGGCCAGTTCATCATTTCGGCCAGGTACTTGATGGAGGGTCTTCGCAGCAGTTCGTCTATGGCGTCTGGTCCAAGCCTCGCACCCGCTGTTTCAAAGGAAGTTGCCGGGACGCAGCTGGGCGCTCCAAAGTAGAACTTGAATGGCACCTTACTCCCGTTTTCAATCATATAATCGACCCCGGGAATCCCAAGGACATTGGCAATTTCATGGGGGTCAGAGACTGTAGCCACCGTTCCATGTACTACCGCCAAGCGGGCAAACTCACTGGGGATAAGCATCGAACTTTCGATGTGTACATGGGCGTCAATAAAACCCGGCAGAAGGAACTGATTGGCAACACCCTCTTTCCGACTTACACTCCGGATCATACCATTTTCAACCACCACCTCACCATCGAATATCTCCCGGTTGATGATGTCTACAATATGTCCTGAAATCATCTGTGTTGTTCCTGCCATGACCTAAAAAAATAGGTTTGTCCCTATGTTGTTGAACACTTAAAGGTCGTAATTTATGGAATACTTATTGCCTACTTTGACACAACATCCATCAAGGATTCAGATGAAGGGAAAGTCAACCAGACAAATACTTGGCTCAATTGCCATGCTTTGGCTCTTCACAGCTGCATGCCCAGACCCTTATCTAGCCAATTCCATCAGCAAGCTTGAACTTCTTGATGCATATACCGTGAGCAATAGCATGAGATACGACGGAACTCAGGTAGGCGGATTGTCAGGCATTGACTATGATGCTGCTTCAGACTCCTATTTTCTCATCAGCGACGACCGGTCCGCATTGCAGCCAGCCAGATATTACAAAGCAAGGATTTCCATTTCCAAGAATACTATTGATACCATCATCTTTCTGGAAAAGACAGACCTGAGAACGGCAGATGGAAAACCATATCCATCCATAAAAAAGGATCCTAAGCGTACCATTGACCCGGAAGGCATCCGCTTCAATCCTAAAAATCAGGAACTGGTATGGCTTAGTGAAGGTGAGCGAATAGTCCGGAGCCCGGATACCCTCCTTGTGAATCCGTCCATCTTTATCACGGACAAAGGCAAGTATACCGGACAATATGCCCTTGATGATGGTGTGCGCATGCAATCAATCGAAGCCGGGCCACGGCAGAATGGAACCTTTGAGGGGCTCACCTTCTCCGACAATTTCACCTCACTCCTGGCATCGCTGGAAGAGCCGCTGTATCAGGATGGTCCACGTGCTGATGTCGAGGAATCGAAATCCATGATTCGCATTTATAGATATGACGTCGCCACCAGGAAAAATACTGGCCAATACGCCTATGATCTGGACCCGGTGGCTCACGCACCCATACTCACCACGGCCTTCCGGGTAAACGGCGTAACAGATATCCTCGAAGCTGGCAACAATCAATTGCTCGTCGTCGAGCGCTCGTTCTCAACGGGCCGCCTTCCCTGCACGGTGAAAGTCTTTCTTGCCGACTTGAATTCGGGAACCAATGTTGTTTCCACTCCCACATTGACTGGAGAGGTATCTGTTAAGCCTGTCTCGAAAACACTTATCCTGAACATGGATTCCCTGGGCATCTATATTGACAATATTGAAGGTGTGACCTGGGGTCCGACTTTACCCAATGGACACCAGACGCTCTTGTTTATCAGCGACAATAACTTTCAGTCATTTCAAAAGACCCAATTTTTGCTTTTCGAGGTAATACCCTAACATTCTTCTATACTGATCGTCATGAAGCCGACACAACTCCTTGTTCTTGCCGCCCTTGCATTCTCATGTACGTCCGCTCCGGAGGACCGATTTGCCAAGCTCTTTTCCGGCGAGGCAAAAGTGATCGACCTTACGCATGCACTGAGTTCCAAAAGTCCATATTGGCCCAACAAGAATGGCAACCCTTTCAAGTATGACACGCTCTTTGCGCAACCGAGCGGTGCGCCAGGCATGGGACAGTTTACCACTCCCGAGCACAATGGCACTCACCTTGATGCTCCGATCCATTCGGCAGACCACAAGCCCTCTGTGGATTTGCTTGAAGCAAAAGACCTTTTTGGACCTGCAGTTGTGATCGACGTTGAGGCAAAGTGTGCGGCCAACGCAGATTATGTTTTGTCTGTTGAAGATATTCTGAAGTGGGAAAAGGTCAATGGTCAAATGCCCAAGCGTGCCATTGTCATCATGTTCACCGGCTGGAGCCGCAAGTGGACGGACTTTGAAGCCTACAAGAATGAAGATGTGTATGGGAAGATGCATTTCCCCGGGTTCTCTGTCGAAGCAGCAAAATTCTTGATATCAGAGCGCTCAATTCTTGGGATCGGCATTGACAATTTCAGTGTGGATGCTGGCGCTGCACAGGGATTTCCGGTCCATGGTATCGTGAATGGTGCTGGGAAATTTCACCTGGAGAATGTAGCCGCTGTGCATGATCTTCCGTCTGTCGGTGCTCATTTAATTATTGCTCCGATCAAAATTGAAGGAGGCTCGGGTGGGCCAGTGAGAATCTTTGCTGTGGTGCCTTAGAATGAAGCTCTGCTGAAAGAGAGTGAGAGGAGGATGGTTCCGCGGCAGTTCATCGTCTGGATCAGAATTTACAGGATTTAAAGATTTTCCGGATGAATACTGTGGCAATCTAAGGAATATATCTTTTGTTGAAAATGAGTTTGTACTGAAGGCTCGTTGAGCCAAAATTGATCAGCAATCCTTTGGCTAAATTATAGGCAACGACGTAGTTCTTCGCCTGAGCCAGGTGAACGTCTTCCAGGTTAATTACTGCCTTTAGTTCGACGACCAGCCTATTGTCAACAATGAAATCCGCCCTTCGTGTTCCGACTTCCCGGTCATGGTAATAAATTGTCTGTTCCACTTCACGGCCAAAGACCAAACCAGCCTGCTGCAATTCAATGGCCAGACAACGTTGATAGATAACTTCCTGGAATCCGTTACCAAGCGTATTGTGTACTTTCATTGAGCAGCCGATAACTGCATAGGTCAACTCTTCTTTAACCAGATTGCTCATCTTTCATTTTTACATGAAAGCGCAATTTCAGCGAATCGCAGAGAAAAATCAATCTGGAAATCATAGCTAATTTATTGTTCATAAATAGTGTATTCAATTCTGCAAATTCCATAATCCTGAAAATCCTGATCCAGACATTGAACTTAACCCATCAATGAATTCTATACACCACCCCCACACACACCACCGTCGGCGTAATCCTAAACCGGTCATTCGGTTCAGGGAGTTGCTGCACTTTGGTATCGGTGGTGTACTCCATGAAAATATGTTGAACACCCAGCTTCCCTGACCACTTCTCATTGAAGGCATAGGCAATAAAGAACTCCGAGTTTAAGCTGCCCAGATCATTTTCGCCAACCAGCAGTAAGTTGAATCCAGAAGGCGATGCCGTAACCGGCTGCGTGGCAGTGCCATTGATATACGTGCCCTTCTGAGATCCTCCGAAGGAGAACCCAATCACATCGATATTAAATCCAGCACGAAAGCGGTATGAGAAATTATATCCTATGTTTAAGAGTATGTTAAGAGAATTGATCTGTGCTGACGGGAACTGCACAGAGTCCATATTCGATGTAATGGGTTCTTTGAAAAAAGCGCCAAAGCCCGCCTCTCCTTTGACAATTTTTGCGGGAGCAGTAACAAAGTATTTGTTACTGGAGAAGAAGGAGTTAAATCGGGCGCCCACGCCCATTTCCAGCTTTTGCTTCTTGCCAAACTTCCAGTTGTATTGGTAAGAAAGCGAAACATTGGTTTGGCCACCGCCAATACCGAGCATTAGGTCGGCGTAGCTTTGGGTTGCCCTCGGCACCTCGTCCTGCGCAGTGACTGGCAAGGCGAAGAGTGAGAGACTTAGCGCCAGGGATAGGGTTGTTGGTATTTTGAGCATACGTTGAATAGGTCAAATTAGCGAGTATTGAAAGGGAACCCCTGCAAGATAAATCATCTCACTAGAAATATGTGTCTTACAGTAGACAATTACTCCACTCATCAGATGCGATTGTGAGAAAACCAAAAATCCATTTAGCTTGGTGAATTAACCTGATAAGGGTTAGGGTCTAGCATCAAACCACATTGCCTCATGAAACCAGCTGGTTCACTCTTCATTGTCGCTATAGCGTTCCTGGTCTTCCCGCAGCCTGCCTTCACTCAGGAAAAGCACCATTTTCAAAAAGACTTCCCCATTGAAGAATTTGCTGCGCGGCGTGCTAAAATATTTGATGCGATTGGCAATGGTGCGATCGCCGTTATTCAGGGATCACGTGGCGTTGCGGGCTTTAGCGTATTCCGCCAGTCCAATGATTTCTACTATTTGTGTGGCGTCGAAGCGGCCCATGCCTACCTCGTGTTGAATGGGAGAAGTAAAAAATCATCGCTATACCTTCCACATCGTGATGCAGGCAGAGAAAATGGTGAGGGAAAGGTCCTCTCTGCCGAAGACGCTGACTTGGTCAAGCAGCTAACTGGCGTAGATCAGGTACGGGGATTGGAATATTTATCCATGGACCTGGTAGGCGCTGACTTACTCCGGCCGCCAGCGCTTGCTTTGTATACTCCCCTCAGTCCGGCCGAGAACGGCACCGATAGCCGGGATGAATTGCTGGCCGGCCAGGCCCGCGCTGCTTCCGACCCATGGGACGGGCAACCTTCAAGGGAGGCAAACTTTGTACGCTTGATCAAAGATCGGTTTCCGCAATTCGACGTTCGGGATCTCTCTCCCATCCTCGATCCCATGAGGCTGATAAAGAGTCCGAAAGAGATTGAACTGATTCGCAAGGCCACACAAATTGCAGGCCTCGCGATCATGGAGGCCATGCGATCAACTCTTCCAGGTGTTTATGAATACCAATTGGATGCTGCAGCTGAGTATGTCTTCTATGTCAATGGATCTCGCGGTGATGGCTATGCATCCATCATTGCCGGTGGCACAAATGCCTTTATGGGACACTACTTTCACAAAACTGACGTGCTTCGTGACGGCGATCTCGTGCTCATGGATTATGCTCCCGACTATCGCTACTACACCAGCGATGTCACCCGGATATGGCCAGTAAACGGCAAGTTCGATAAAGCGCAGGCTGAGTTGTACAACTTCATTGTAGCCTACCGGGACGCGCTCTTCAAGTACATCAAACCGGGAACAACTGCGAAAGACGTGCTGGATCAAGCGGCCGCAGACATGAAGAAATATCTGGTGGGAAAACAATTTGCCAAGCCAGCGTATCTAAAGGCTGTGCAAGAAGGCGTGAATTTCCGCGGTCATTTCCAGCATCCGGTCGGCATGGCTGTACATGATGTAGGTAGAGTTCATGGCGTTCCACTGCAGCCCGGCATGGTGTTTACCATTGATCCCATGATCTGGATCCCGGAGGAAAAACTCTACATTCGGATTGAAGATGTTGCCGTTGTAACCGCCGACGGTGTAGAAAACCTTAGTGCGTTTGTACCCTCGCGAATAGAAGATGTGGAGCGAACCATAAAGGAAAATGGTTTGATACAATTCCTGGCACCTCTCCCACTTCCGCCTGATAAATAGACCCTGACTTTCCTAAATCACTTAGTTGACTTCCGCATGAAAAATTGGAAACTGAATTTTGTCTTTGCCTCCTGGTTGCTGATTGTCGTAATATCAATGCCTGCCGCTGCCGACAATTACCCGAAGAACCAGAAGGTTGATGCGCTTAACTATGCTTTTAGAATTGGGCTGTCCGATACTTCAGATGAAATCACCTGTGAAGCGACGATCGATATTCGTTTCGTTGGCGAAGGCGTTCAAACGCTGCGTTTTGACTTGGTAAATGCTTCACCAGAATTACAAGGCAAGGGCATGAAGGTATCTGGTGTCATGTCGGAAGGCAAAGCCATAGCCTACACACACGTCAAGGATGAGCTCGTTATCACGCTCCCTTCCTCCCCAGCAATGAATCAACGGATCAAGTACATAATCTCCTATAGCGGAATACCCGCCACAGGTCTTAAGATCGCCAAAAACAAATATGGCGATCGCACTTTCTTCAGTGACAACTGGCCAAACAAAGGCCGGCACTGGCTGGCCACGATTGATCATCCCTACGACAAGGCGATGTGTGAGTTCATCGTGACGGCGCCGAATCAGTATCAGGTAGTCTCCAATGGATTGATTGTAGAGAAGACTGATCTTCCTGATGGAAAGCGTCTCACACACTGGAAGCAATCCGTTCCGATTGCCCCGTGGTTATATGTACTGGGCGCAGCCCGCTTTGCCGTTCAGTATGTTGATAGGTTCGACGGAAAGTCGATCGAGACCTGGGTTTATGCGCAGGACAGGGACGCTGGCTTCAGCGACTTCGCCGAGCCAACAAAGCAAGTGCTGGAGTATTACAGCAACATGGTCGGGCCGTTCGCGTATGAAAGGCTGGCAAACATCCAGTCCAATAGCGTAAGTGGCGGAATGGAGGCCGCATCAGCAATCCTTTACAGCGAGACCTCCGTTACCGGCGATAAGAGTAAGCGGTGGCGTAATGTCGTCATCCATGAGATCGCTCACCAGTGGTTTGGCAACGCGGTCACCGAACATGATTGGGATGACGTCTGGTTGAGCGAAGGGTTTGCAACCTACTTTACCTCGCTATTCATTGAGCATGCCTACGGACACGATGAGTTCCTGGATGGCCTCGAGTCCAGCAAGAAAACTGTTCTTTCGTTTCATGCCAAGAACCCAAATTACACCATCATCCACAACAACCTCAAGAACATGGAGGATGTCACCAGTTCACATACCTATCAAAAGGGAAGCTGGATTCTGCACATGTTGCGGGGAACCATCGGGACAGATGCATTTTGGAAAGGGATACGTTCATATTACAAGAAGTACTACAATCTAAATGCAACTACCGCTGACTTTCGGAGAGAGATGGAAGAAGCTTCCGGCCAAGACCTCTCAGGCTTCTTTCAGCAGTGGCTTTACAAGCCCGGAGCACTGCGATATACGGGAAGCTGGCAGTACGACACCAAAGCCAGGCAAGTCAAAATCGTGTTGGATCAAACACAAAATGACGGTAGTGTTTTCAAGATGCCCCTGGAGATAGGGCTTAGATTCAAAGGCCAGGATCGGCCGACTGTTGAGCGGATTATAGTAAATGAAAAGACTAATGTCTTCACCCTTCAAGCGGAGACCGAGCCAGAGAGCGTTACGCTCGACCCAAATATGTGGGTCTTGATGGAAGCGGACTTTAGGAGGAAGAAGTAGCGGTCACTCACTTCTTTGTAATAGCACGGTTTATATAATAGACATTGATTGCATCTGAATTGCTTTCAATGATATCCGGTCTTTTGTCTCCATTGAGATCAGCCGTGATGATATCATAGGTATCATATTTTTGTTCGCTAAGCATCATCTTCTTCCAGGTTTTGCCCATCCCACCATTGATGAAAACGGTATTCGGTGCTCCCACATTTGCGATGATGATGTCAATATTTCCATCCAGATCCAAATCATCGATCGCAACAGAATATGATTCATCATTACTTGGATCAAATACTATAGCGCGAGCATACTTCATTTCCCGACCTCCGAAATAAATCCAATTCGGTTCCCCAATATTGGCGGTAATGATATCCAGGAAGCCATCCTTATCCAGATCAACAAGCGCCACGGCCCGGGTTTCATCCTTACCAGTGCCAAAGGGTATCTTCTTGTCAAATCCCAGACTGCCATTATTGAGATAGATGTAGTTTTGTTGACCATCCCTGTTTGCCAATACCAGATCAAGATGTCCGTCCCCATTCATGTCCGCAACTTCAGCGTCGATGGTAGACTCATTTTTTCCACCAAAATATCGAGTTTCTGGAAACAGGCCATGACCATCGTTGAGGCATATTTCATTCTCAGCGCCGCGATTTGTAACGATAATATCAATATCACCGTCTTTGTCAATATCCGTGACGGTCAGGTTTCGGGTAGGTGTATAGGGTTTCCTGAAGGAGCTTCCTCTTTTGAAAATCCCCTTCCCGTCATTCATGTAAATAGCACTGGGCGCCATATCATTCCCAACCGCCACGTCCAGATCCCCATCACCGTCAAAATCTGCTAACTCAGTTGCATAGCTGGTTTCACTTATGTCATCTAGCGGCCTGGACACGGTAAATATTCCAAAACCATTATTGTAGAATACCCTGTTTTGCTCAGGCCAATGCCTGCCGTTAGCAACCACAGCATCGATGTCTCCGTCATTATCGATATCTCCCACCCCAATGGATGCGGTTTTGTCATTGGGCCCGCCAAGCACAAATCTCTCATTGGTTACAAATTCAATATTTTGGGATTGCACAATCGCGCAGGGAAGCATGCAAAAAAAGATTAGATGATATTTCATAATTTCTATTGATAGCCGTATTGATTTCCTGGTACCACCGTTAGTGTAACCGGACCCAGCAGCCCGGCCGTTTGAATCCTGAACGGTTCATCCCCGCCCGGCCACACTTCTGATTTCATATAAGACTGATTGGTCTTGCAGAACCGATCTTTTGGGTCCAACTCCATATCCCCCGTCAATCGGTTAACCCACAAATTGACGATTTCTATCTTAAGGTCATTCGCGCCGGCATTAACCAATTTACTAATATCTACCTGATAGGGTTTCTTCCATAGGATCCCGGCAGACTTATCGTTGATGAAAACCTCTGCCACATCGCGTAGGTCTCCCAGGTCAAGGGTTATTGTTTTATCATTTGTACCGGAAGCCACATTAAACGAATTGCGATAGACCGCCGTTCCTGAGAAGTATTTGATTCCCGGGTCTTCGGATTCCGTCCAGGAAATCAATCGGTCGAAAACAGCTGATGGCGGGGCACCCCAGTTCGGCGGGAAACTTACCTTCCAGGGTCCGGAAATTTCAGTTTGAGGAGTATCATGCTTATCAGAAGTAAATTTGGGTAGCGCATTGTGCATATCGTTGTTGAAAACGACAAAGATTGATCCATGAGCAGGTAGCTCAACCTGAAAACTTGTCCCTCCTTTCTCTTCTGTATAATCAGTTACACGCGAAATGGCGCCCGTTGAAGCATCCCACATTTCCGGATGCTTGTCGGTTACCCTGAACCGGCACATCGCGCTGATCGGCTCGTCCTTATCATTTCTCAAGAAATAGATTTCGCCGATATCAGCACTCCGATGGATGTAATCAATTTCCGTTGATCCGCTAAAACTGAAATCAGGTTCGATGGATTTATTCTTCAATACTTCATCTGCTCCCAGATCCGATATGACCCTGCCCTTCCCATAAGCATTTTCAAAGATAATTTTGCCATCTGTTGCTCCCCACAACTCACCGGAGATTTTATTCAAGGCAATATTTTCTTTCTCCCAATTATTCAATCCAGGAACTGTTGCTGGCCGGGGCCCAACGATGGTAGCACCAGCGCTTACGAGTTCCTGAATTTTTTTCAATACCTCAAGGGTCATGTGAGACTGATCTGGCAGCAGCAATAGGGAGTAGCTCATTCCGTCCGGCAAAACCAACCTGCCATCTTTTACTGACATCCTGTTGAGGATGACATCGGTGTTTACCACATCGAAATCATGTCCATTTCCCAGCCCCTTGATCCGTGGCTTTTCAGGCACATCATGGAAAAGCGGAAAAAAATTTGGGGTCTGATCGCCATAATAATAGCAGGCATCTCCGACAAATAATCCTTGTTGCAACAAATAACTGCAGCGTGAAAGGTAGTCCACAAAGGGTTTGGATTTCGCCCACCATGTTGTCCCGGGATTCATATCGTAGCCGGCATGATACGTCCTGCCGGGGAGTCCATCTTCCGGATTTGTGCTCGCAAAAGTATGGAAGGTAATGTTGTTGAGGCCTTCGCAAAAAGCCCGGTCCACCGCTTTTTTCAATTCAAAGGGCGAATCTTTCCATCTCCTCCAGGTGGTAAATGACTCGGCATCCACAATCTTCTTTCCATAGATGTGGGCGGCACTTGATACCTCTTTGATCAAAAACATGTTGCGATGTTTGATCCAGAATTCTCCCCTTGGCACAGACACACTTCCCAATGCCTTCAACGCGTCAACCGGACAAGTATCCCAAACGGGCGGGCCGGGGCCGCCGGATTCAGAAACGAGCTGTGCATTATACTTCTTCAGGAATTCCGTTCCGGTTTGATAGTGACTGTAGATGAGCTGATCGCTGACGGTCTGTTTGAAATCGTAACGAAAGCGTTCCGTGCTATTCTTGATGTCCCAACCAGCCAATACAGGTAAATATTTTTCTATTTCATAACCCTGTCTCTCCTTGAATATGGCAGGAAATGCGTCAGTCCATGGCGTACCTTCTGAAAGCTCCATACTGTCGAATTCAAAATATCCCAGGCCAGCTTCGGAGGAGTTTTCAGGGGTTACGCCAAGGCGGTCCATGAAGTGTTTCAAATGTCTTATCGTGGCTTGTGGGTCAAAGAAATCAATAAACAGGCCATTCGAATTGGGCGAAGGAACAATCAGTTGTTGGCCATTGTTCGAACAAACAAATCTCAAGATGGTCCATTTTCCTTTGGGAACTTCCCATATGAGCTTACCATCTTTAAAGAGAGGTGTAAGACTCACAACACGGGAAACATCAGCGACGGTCATGTCCGTGCTATAGGGTACAGCAAGCACCGCGACATCCTTGTAAAAAACAGGTGTATCCAGGTCTTTCATGGGACAACCTTCCGGGAATTTTGGAAATGGCAGATCCATAGCGAGGGAACGGGGCCCTGCTACCACTACTTTCGAGAAGAAGAGATTTTTCGAAGCCCAATCGGGAGTAACCCATGATCCGCCGGCATTCCACCCGCTTGAGGCAACAATGCCAATGGTCATCTCCAATCTTTTCCCTTCCGATATCGCATGTTTAATAAGGCTTACCGATTCATCTCCTAGAAACTCCTTACCTGCCGGAATAAAAGAGGGATCCTTAATAGCCGCCACATCCCATATTTCAGCCCTATTGATACCCTTAGACTTCATGGCCTCCAGATCCCGGGTAATAGATGTGTCTGACATATTCCCATTCAGCCAACACCAGAAAGCGCCTGGTCTGTATGACATGGGGGGATTTATGAATTCGTCGGACAGCTGCTGAGGGCTTCCCTGTGGTTGCGGATTTGAGCAACTCATGATTATTAAGCAAACGAAAAAGTATTTCATATTCAATAAATGCCCGCGGCAAATGTCCGCCAACGTGAGTGTATGCGTCCGTACCTGGGCCTAGGAGGGCTTGCTAAAACCGAAGGCTGGCAAGACCGACCAGGAGCTAACGTGCATACAACCATCGCGGCGAAACGAAGATAACACTTTGATTTAACACTACACCCCAGCTATGGCGCATACACATGTTGGTGGCTGGCCATTTTCACTCGACCTTTATCTAGTCCGGTGTCAAATGTAGTACGAGATTAACTCATCTCTTAGAAACAATATGCCCGCAGGGAATTGAATCAATTTGCGGGGACATTCTATAAAAAAGATCTTGTCCTTTTAATACAAGTTCTGCTCGGTTACCTCCTCTTTCTTGGCTCCATGCACCAGCCCTTGTCTGATAAAAGATTGCTTCAACATAGAAAAGACACTCCTCTTTAGGACCTATAGTTTTTTGAAACTTGGTCGGTTTATCAAAAGATTCCAAATCTGTTACACCATAATCAAATAAGGATTGTTTGTCTTGGGTCATTGTGTCCGAAGGCAGAAATAATTTTACGAAAGTGTCAGCCGAGTTAGGAATTGGGATGGAATCAGCGGAAAAATTAATTGTCAGCTCTAACGGAGTCACGGTTTCATTGACTACACGAGTAAAGAACACTAAGTGACTATAATTAAAATTCTTTTTTGCAGGTCCCTTGTATGGTCCGCCCTTTGGGAAGCTGTTTTGTATTACTATGCCATTTGTATTGGTTTCACTATACCAATTAGTTTTGGAAAGCCCTTGTCCGGTTGCGAGAGTACAAAACGAATAAAAGACTGTTACGAAAAAAATATATCTCATAATTTTGATGTATCGGGTTCACACTTTCAAAATGGCTTGCCGCCAAGTGTATGCGTCCGTAGCTGGTCCTTCGGCTTCGTTTAAACCTTAATTGTTAGCTGCTCCTTTTTTTTCCGCTATAGTTTAAATCTCTCAAATGTTTGTCCGTTAAATTTATATGCTCCGTTCTCTTGTGTTCCAAGCCAAAGGTTGCCCTTGCTGTCTTTGTAAATGCTGAATAAAGTAATGTCTTTTGAATTATCTTGAACTACGTAATGAGTAATTTTCGTTCCATCATATTTCCAAACTCCACTGCGATAGGTTACAAACCACAAATTATTATTGTTGTCTTTTATTGTTGATAAATACTCGTCCAAATCGCTGTCCGTTTTCCCATCTAAACCACCAATACTTTCGTGTCTTGTATAAAACTTACCACCTATTAAAGTTGTGCTGTCGTAAACACTATAACGGTTTTCGGTATTAAACCAAAAGTCGCCATTTTTGTCTTCCGTAATTGAACGCACTCCGTTTGCACCTTCGTTGCGAAATTCTGTCACATCCTCTTCTGTAATCCATGCAAACGAATTTCCATCGTATCGGCAAACTCCAACAGGGTTTGTACCAAACCAAATATTTCCTTTTCGGTCTTGATAAATACTATAGATTTCAAAAGAATTGGGAAGTTTAGGTGGTTTTGGCAGTGTCAGTTCATAAAAAGTATCACCATCAAACCGATATACTTTTTCAGTTTGATAAGCATTTCTAAACCACAAATCATCGGATTGAAGTTTCCATTCATTGCTTTGGGTTGCTTTAATTGTAGTAAATGCTTTTCCATTGAATTTAACAATTGTCGATTGAGGGGAACAACTAATGAAGTAAATATTGCCTGATTTATCCTCTCTAATTTCATCAACTCTATTGTTTGGCAATCCATGTTTTGTTGTATACTTAATCAATGTCTTTCCATCATATCTATAAACTCCTGTCTCCCAACTGCCAAACCAAAAAACGTTTTTCTTGTCTTGGTAAACAACCATTATACTGCTTCCAAGTTCCTTTACTGTTTCGCCATTTATAAATTGGTTTGTGTTATTTTCCTTATCAGTTGTCTGTCCATTGCACGAAGTCAACAGAGCTAAAGTGCTCAGAAATAGAAATATGTTTAATTTCATTGTCGGACTGTTTAATCTTTGCAAGGACATGGCAGAGTTGCTGCTAACGCTCGGTGTATATGACGTGCGCGTAATCGATAGCACACTCTTATTCACCAGCCCGCGGGTCGAACGAAGATAGCGATTTCGTATACAATGTATGCGTCCGTAGCTGGGCTAACAAGGAGCTAACGTGCATTCAACCATCGCGGTGAAACGAAGATAACACTTTGATTTAACACTACACCCCAGCTATGGCGCATACCCTGTTTCCGGCTGCTGCCCTACGGCTTCAGTTCCCTTGAGCTATGATATACGGTCAGGATGTTTATTTGATTGGGTGAAATTACTTCGTAGATGATTCGATAATTTCCTTCAATCAATTCCCTCAGTGTTTCCTCATTCTTTTCAGGAACAATTCGTCCACTTAGCGGAAAGGTCTTAAAGATATCAGTTCGTTCAAAAAGCTTCTTGACAGTCAGTTTCGTAGCTCTCCGAATTATCAGCGATGTAATCCCCAATGTCTCCCAGGTCATTAATCGCTTGGTCCGTCCAAATTAGCTTAACCATTTGTTGAGCTTTGCCTTTGCCTGGTCTTCGGTATTGATTTTGCCGGCTTGGACATCCTTTCTGCCTTTTTCTATTTTTTCAATCACAATCAGTCTTTCCACGATTTCGTCTATCGAGACTTCATCGGGTAGGTGGGAGATTGATTCGATTACTGCAGATTTCTTCATTTCCTGACGATTTTGAATTCAATTTAGCTAAATGGGGAACCAATTGAAAGGGCACTTGCCGTCAACGTGAGTGTATGCGTCCGTAGCTGGGCGTATGAGGACTTGCCAAGGCCGCAGGCCGGCAAGACCGACCAGGAGCCAACGTGCATACAACTATCGCGGTGAAACGAAGGTAACACTTTCAGTTAACAGTACTCCCCAGCTATGGCGCATACACCGTGTTGGCGGGAGTTGTTCCCACCTTCGCTAATCTGTTTCATTTGTCAATTCGCTCCACAGAGTTCAACTTATAGGCATCGCCCATCGAAATGACACTGACTCTTAGTTTTATTTTTTGTCTTGTCCCCTTGCCATTCACATAAGGAGCACCATCAACTATGAATGAGACTATGATACCATTTTCATTGTTCAATTCTTGGGCAATAGTAAACTCGCTCCAATCTGGACCCCAATCATCAGTGTAATAATCGTGTCCATCTTCTAGCCAAGCGTTCGCTTTAGATCTCAATTCCGCTGTACAGTATATTTTAGCAAGGGAGTCGAGTTTTCTATGAAGGTCCCGTGCATCCGACGGTGGGGAGGCCCATAATGCCTCATGTTTTTCGTAGAAGGTTCTGACCAAATGAACTTGGTCGCTCTCTTGGGCAATGAAGTAGACCTTTTGAGTCTCTACTGGAGTCCCATCATCCGTTTCAAGGTTCTCACTTAGTTGGATTTCATAGATGCCAGTTTCATTGAATATCAATTTATTCACTGGTTCATTTGCGTCCCAAGGATTTGCGGTTGCCTTATCCGTTATTATTTCTAAGTAGTCCATATTGGCGAACTGAAACCAGTCTACTAGGGATCGCTTTTTCGAATCATTACCCATATAGATCAAGAAAAAGAACTTGCCAGATGGTGTCGTTATTGCGAGGTCTTTCGGATGCGGAGTTTTGAAAGCTATTTTCAGGGTGTCACCAGAATAGACTGTATCCGTGATTGATAAGATTTTCTTTTCATTACCGTTGGTAACGTCTTGAGAGTCTTCGAGTCCTGCGATATCCGTTGTGTCAGAAGATGGACTTTCTTGATTCTTATTTGGAACACAAGCCGCAATCAGTGCAGATAAAAAGATTGTAGAGAATATCTGTTTCATTTCAGTAGTAACAATTCCCGCCAACGTGGGTGTATATGACGTGCGTGTGATCGATAGCCCACACCTATTCACCACCTCGCTGGTCGAACGAAGATAGCTATTTCGTAAACAATGTTCGAGCGCATGTCATATACACAATGTGTGTGCCCAGCATGGCACAACTACTTTCCAGACGGGAAATTAGTTTGATTATCCAAAGGGTGCAAGTCCCGGAAGCGCGAATCCTAAAAGCGCATAGCAAGCTGCAAGCTGGTTTGGAGCGAT
>JAYVBH010000050.1:0-66869 GCA_043750575.1 Cyclobacteriaceae bacterium | reverse complement strand
AAAAAATGCGCGTTTTGAAAATGATGAATCGGTGCGGGCCAATCACGATCAGTTCCTTGAGATAATGTTCCTGTGGCCCTGACACATGCTTGGCCATTGTTTTCCCAGGCTAACGCCCGGGCTTACAAACAGGTCGCCCATATGGGGCTGGCTGTAGCAATTTTAGCTCCGTTAGGAGCGTCCTCTTTGTAGCCTCAAAGCAACAATTTGTTTCCTAGCCCCAGCGGGGCGACCTGTTTGCATCACCGCAGGGATGGCAGTCAAAAATCCAACAATTCGCTCAATGCTGCGGTAACCTTCTCCGCATTGGGGAGCATCATCTTCTCAAGGTCAATATTCAAGGGCACAGCTGGAAGATTCGCTGCTCCGAGTGTCCACACCGGTGCATCGAGGTCTCTGAAACATGCTTTGGAAATACGTCCTGCCAAGGATTCGGCAAAGGAATTCATTAACGGCTCCTCTGTAAGCACAAATGCACGGCTGTGTTTTTTTACGGAATGCACAATCGCTTCCCAGTCGATGGGATTGAGTGTCCGCAAGTCCATGATCTCAATTCTGCCCGGAAAACTTTTACACGCTTCCTTCGCCCAATACACGCCCATACCATACGTGATGATTACAGCTGAAGATCCCGCATCTATGTGCTGTTCTTCGGCTTGCAGAACAAGCCGTGCCTTTCCTAACGGGATGATGTATTGATCATCAGGTTCAATGGCTTTGGCATCCCCTGTTCCTGGCACTTTGCTCCAATAGAGCCCCTTATGTTCCAGCAGCACGACCGGGTTGGGATCAAGGAAAGCTGCCTTGAGCAGTCCCTTCATATCCGCCGCATTGGAAGGATACACGACTTTAATTCCGCGTATTGTCAACAAGGTAGACTCAATGCTGCCAGAGTGATACGGGCCGCCGCCGCCATAAGCACCAACAGGGACACGAATAAGCGATTGCACCGGGAACTTGCCTTTCGTGAGGTAACAACTTTTGGAGAGCTCCTCAACCAACTGGTTTAACCCGGGCCAGATATAATCGGCAAACTGAATTTCAACAATGGGTTTACATCCTACTGCCGACATCCCTGCGGTAGATCCAATAATATACGCTTCCTGAATGGGTGTGTTGAACACCCGGTCATCGCCATATTTCTCCGCCAGCGTTGCCGCCTCCCGAAAGACGCCACCTAACCTCCGACCAACATCCTGTCCGTAGAACAAAGATTCAGGATACGCCTTTAGTATTTCCTCTACGGCATGCAACGCCGAATCTACCATCATCACTTTCTCGCCGCCCTTGGGCGAACGCTGTCCACGCTCCTCTACAATCGATGTTGGCGCAAACTCATGCGAATCAAAGTCATCTATTTCCGGATCCGGAGATGCAACGGCACGGTTGTAATCGGCCTTCACTTTTTCATTCGCCTGTTTAGCCACTTGATTCAACCGCGTTTTTGCGATGCCTGAATCGAGCAGGTATTTCTCCAACTTCACGAATGGATCTCTCTTTTGGTGTTCAAGCAGATCGTCGCCGCGGTACCATTCCTTCCGCACGCCAGAGGTATGATGACCGAGAAGCGGACAGGTTGCATGCAGCAGCAAGGGAGCGCGCTTCCCACGAACATATTCGATGGCTGACTTCATGCCCAGGTAACTCTCAACAAAATCAGAACCATCAACCCTTCGGCGTTCTAGCCCTTTAAATCCTGCAGCAAAGTCATAGGCATCACCGGTTCGCATCTCTTCTCCTGTCGCTGAGATCCCCCAGTTATTATCCTGAACCAGGAAAAGGATCGGTAATTTTTTTAGAACAGCCATTTGGAATGCTTCTGCCACCTCACCCTCCGTCACCGAACCATCACCCAGGGAGCACAATACGATCGGCTTCAATTTTCCCTTCAACAGTTTTTGAGAATCCAAATAGGCGATGCCGTGCGCCATGCCCGTGGCCGGAATCGCCTGCATGCCTGTTGCAGAACTTTGATGCGGAATAACAGGAAAGCCCTCGCGTCGGAGGGATGGATGACCATAGTAACTTCTGCCGCCCGAGAACGGATCGTCGCGCTTGGCCATCAGCTGCAACATCAGTTCATAGGGTTCAAGGCCCATGCCCAATAGCATGGACTCATCGCGATAATAAAGTGACGCGTAGTCGGAAGGAGTCAGTTGAAAGCCAGCGGCCAATTGAATGGCTTCGTGACCCCGTGAGGTGCTGTGGACGTATTTGCTGCAGACCTCGCGGTTCTCGTCATACATTTCGGCCATACGCCGGGCAAGGCACATCCGTTCATATGCGCGCAGCAGGATGTCAGGATCAAAGGAGGCACCTTTATTCTTCTTTTCTGCAACCGCTTGAGGCATATCCGTCCGTTTTCAGCAGGGTAAATATAGCGGTTTTATCGATCAGCTTGCGCCTGAATCCTTTCATCCCAGTCGGCTTGCCCGTTCGGAGAGGATTCGCTAACTCGGATACTCAACTGAAACGGAATCAAACCGGTTGAAACAACAAAATCATCAATCCATGAAAAAGATATTTTTGATCCTTGCCTTGGTCGCCATCGGGGTTGCGACCCACGCGCAAAAGAAAGATGCCAAAGCAGCTGCTCCTGCCAAGGAAGTAAAGAAAGATGAACTGCCCTTGGGGGGAATAAAGTTCAGAAACATTGGCCCTGCTGTGACCTCCGGTCGAATCGCCGACTTTGCTGTAAATCCGACCAACATCAATGAGTACTACGTGGCGACAGCCTCTGGCGGGGTTTGGAAGACGGTCAATGCAGGCACCACCTACGAGCCAATATTCGACAGTCAGGGATCCTACTCGATAGGCTGCGTAATCATCGACCCAAACAACACCAACGTGGTGTGGGTAGGCTCAGGTGAAAACAATAACCAGCGAAGCGTAGCCTACGGAGACGGCGTGTATCGTTCCGAAGACGGAGGTGCTACCTGGAAGAATATGGGCCTCAAGACATCAGAACACATTGGAAGAATTATCGTAGATCCTAATAACTCCAATGTAGTTTGGGTTGCGGCTGTAGGTCCGCTTTGGAAAGAAGGCGGTGAGCGCGGTGTGTATAAGACTACCGATGGCGGAAAGACATGGAATCAGATGTTGAAGATTGATGACCATACTGGCGTCAATGACATTGTAATGGATTTGCGTAACAGCGATGTGGTGTATGCTTCAGCCTACCAACGCAGGCGACACGACTACGGAATGGTAAGCGGGGGTCCTAATTCCGGCATGCACAAGACGACGGATGGCGGCAAAACCTGGGAGAAGATCAACACGGGTCTCCCTTCCGGTGACAAAGGAAGAATTGGCCTCGCCATTTCTCCCGCTAATCCTGAATACATCTATGCCATCATGGAGGCTGCCAAAGACGGCGGATTCTATCGGTCCTCCAACCGTGGCGCAAGCTGGCAGAAAATGAGCAGTCACGAGACTGGGGGAAATTACTACAACGAAGTGGTGGCTGATCCAAAAGATCCTAACACTGTATACACCATGGGCTACGCTGTGAGCATTAGCAACGATGGAGGCAAGAACTTCCGCCCCATCGGCGAGAAATCGAAACACGTCGACAACCACGCCCTTTGGGTAAACCCTAACGATACCCGTCATATGATCAACGGATGTGATGGTGGTATTTATGTTACTTACGATGGTGCCAAGACCTGGGCGTTCAAAGACAACCTGGCTGTAACGCAGTTCTACAAAGTAGAAGTCGACAACACAATGCCTTTCTACTATGTGTACGGCGGCACCCAGGACAACTTCAGTCTTGGCGGTCCATCGCGCACACGCAGCGAGAACGGTATCCCCAACTCTGACTGGTTTGTTACCAACGGCGGAGACGGCTTTGAAAGCGCCATTGACCCTTTCAACCCAAATATTGTATACGCCGAATCCCAGCACGGAGGCCTGGTTCGATTTGACAAGGCTACCGGCGAGTCGGTAGGAATTCAACCGCAGGCAAGAAAGGGCGAGAATGAATACCGCTGGAACTGGGATGTACCGTTGATGACCAGCGCACACAAGAAAGGCCGGATCTATTTCGCCGCTGAAAAAGCCTTCCGCAGCGACGACTATGGCAATACATGGCAAGTGATCAGCGAAGATTTGACGCGCGACATGGATCGCAACAAACTGCCTTTCATGGGCAAAGTCTGGAGCGTTGATGCCGTTGGCAAGAACAGCGGCGCGGCATTGTACGGAACCGTGAGCGCTTTGTACGAATCGCCGAAGAATGAAAACGTCATCATTGTGGGTACGGACGATGGCCTGATCCAGATCACCACCGATGGCGGAAAGACCTGGAAGAAGACCGACGGCATTGCCGGTGTACCTACCATGACGTATGTATACCATGCCTTGGCTTCCCAGCATGATGAGAATGTGATGTACGTCACGTTGAACAATCACAAGCGGGGTGATTTCAAGCCTTACATCTACAAGACTGCGGATAAAGGAGCTACCTGGACTTCTATTACCGCCAACCTGCCAGAACGTGGATCGACCTACAGCATCGCGGAAGATCATGTTGATCCCAATTTGCTGTTCGTAGCCACAGAATTCGGTGTGCATTTCACGAATGACGGCGGCAAGTCTTGGCGACAGATCAAGGGTGGATTGCCAACCATCGCCATCCGCGATATGGCCATCCAGAAGCGTGAGAACGATCTCGTACTCGCTTCGTTCGGTCGCGGGTTCTATGTGCTTGATAATTACTCACCCTTGCGCAACCTGAAGCAGACGGAAGGCAAAGAGGGTTACATCTTCCCTATTAAGGACAGCTGGATGTACGTTGAAAGCAGCCCACTGGGCATCCGTGGAAAAGGCTTCATGGGTGAGGCCTATTACGCCGCTGAGAATCCAAAAGTCGGGGCTGCCATTACTTACTTCTACAAAGAAGACCTGAAGACCCGCAAAGAAAAGCGCACGGAGGAACAAGACAAACTGAACAAGGATGGCAAAGATGTGTTCTATCCTACCTATGAGGCATTGAAAGAAGAGGATAAAGAAGAAGCACCATACCTGCTGTTTACGATTCGCAATGACAAGGGAGAAATCATTCGTAAGCTGAAGACTTCTGCCAAGAAGGGCGTGAGCCAGATCGTATGGGATTTTCGTTATCCCAGTTCTAATCCGGTCAACATCGCTCCTTCCGCCAACGACAACGTGTTCCAGCCCAATGATATCGGACACCTCGCCGCTCCCGGCAACTACACTGTGACGATGTCGAAATACGTTGACGGTGTGATGACTGATGTTGGCGGACCCGAGAAGATGGTAGTGAACGTATTGCCCGGTGCTACACTTCCAGCCGCAAGCCGTCCTGCCCTCGTCGAGTGGCAGCGCAAGGCCGCGGAGTTGCAGCGCTCCATTACCAGTGCGTCACGCGTTCTGAGCGACGCCAATAATCGGGTCAAGCACATGAAGGAGGCTATCTTCAGTGTAGCCCGCCCGAATCAGGAGTTTACCGCTGATGTACTGAGCCTGGAATCCAAGCTTCGTGCGATCCAGACGAAGATGAATGGCGACAATGCAGCCGGACGCCTGGACATCGACACACCACCATCGATTTCGTCGAGGTTGTTCAGTGCTATCTATTCCGGTTATGGCTCCACTGGCGATCCAACGACGACCATGAAGGATCAACTCCAGATTGCCTCCGAGGAATTTGAAGTGGTGTTGGCCGAACTGAAGACTGTGGTGAATACTGATGTGAAGGCGCTGGAGCAGAAACTCGAAGCGGCCGGTGCGCCGTATACGCCAGGGAGGATTCCGGAGATCAAGAAGTAAGAGGTAAACAGTAGGCAGTAAAAAAGTGAAAATCCCGGTCAGATTAGCTGGCCGGGTTCTTTGTTTCACCCATGTAATTGAGTTTATCAGTCAAAGGCAATATCTTTCTTCGTATAAACACGTCCGCTCTGCATATCCTCCTCTGACAGGAGCGCCCGAGCCGTCAGTTCTTCTTTAAGTATTGGATCAAGATGAACATGTTCCATGAAGGATTAGACGACTTCAAGAACTCCCATATCATTCTCCCTCTCAATCATGCACTGAAGCTCTGCCTTTAGTTCTGGTAACGTCATACTATTAATCCTTCTTTAATAATTGCTTCAATTTATTAGGGCTAACACTAGTATGAATAAACTTCAAAACCAAAACTTCATTCTCCAGTACCTGATAAATAATTTTGAAGTGCCATATCGTTACCGAACGGAAGTTCCCCTTCCTCTGGTCAAGATAAACCTCTTTGGAGAATCTTTCAGGCAATTTATCAAGGCTCCTTGCCAACTCAAAAAGTCTCTTTCGGACCTTTGATGCTGCCGAGGGTGAATCCTTCTTAATATACTCGACAATCTCCCGGAGCGATTGCTTTGCCACAGGTGGCATGATTACCCGATACTGCTTTCCCATTTACCATCCCTCCGACTCCTTTTCTACATCATCAATAGACTGGAATTTACCCTGGCGATATTCCTCCTGTGACTCTTCAATCATTCGAATGAAGTCGTGCTGTGTGATTGGCCGGCCATCTGCCTCGTATCCCACAATGGGATTATTCTCCTTCGCCAGCAGTTCCCTTACTTTCTCCAGAATGCGGATGTCGCGGGTCCGGAGAAGTTGTTCAATTAACCTTAGTTTTTCAGCCTGAATGTCCATGATAAGATGAGTACTTAAAATTACGAATTCCTTACGGGGTCGGTTCTTCAATTACCAAAACTAGCCATGTCTTTGCCCATGGAGCCCGGTTGATCAGACGGTTTTCCTAACTATTTCTGCTCAAGAGCCCTAAATCATGATTATAAGGTTATACTAATATTATTAGTATTAAATACTAATTTTATTAGTATATTGCCTCATGGATCGCAATATCATCCACCTGGACCTGGACGCATTTTTCGTGGCCGTGGAGCGGAAAAACAACCCCAAGCTCAATGGCAGGCCTTTGATCGTCGGGGGAAGCAGCCGCCGGGGAGTTGTAGCGGCCTGCAGCTATGAGGCACGCACGTTTGGCGTTCACTCGGCGATGCCCATGTACCTGGCCATGCAATTGTGCCCGGATGCTACGGTGATCTCGGGAGACATGGAATCTTACAGCAAGCACTCACACCTGGTCACCGAGGTGATCGCCGACAGCGCGCCGCTTTTCGAAAAAGCATCCATCGACGAATTCTACATTGACGCCAGCGGGATGGATCGTTTCTTTGGGGCCTTCCGGTGGGCGGTAGAACTGCGTCAGAAGATCATGAAGGAAAGCAGGCTTCCCATTTCACTGGGCATGTCGGTCAACAAGCTGGTATCCAAGGTAGCCACAGGAGAATTCAAGCCGAACGCGGAGAAGATGATTCCCTCAGGTAGCGAAAAAGAGTTCCTCGCTCCCCTCTCCGTAGACAAGATACCGATGATCGGGAAACAGACGTCGTCGTTCCTTTATGACATGGGCGTACGCACTGTGGCGACGCTTCGCGATATGCCCCTGAAATTCCTGGTGAGTGCTTTTGGCAAAACTGGCATGTCGCTCTGGAATAAAGCCCATGCGGTCGATGAGTCGCCGGTAGTACCCTACACCGAACAGAAATCAATTTCTACCGAGAGCACTTTCGATGAAGACACCATCGACGTCAAACGGCTCAAGTCCATCCTCATTGCCATGGTGGAAAAAGTAACGTACCAGCTTCGTGAGCAGAAGAAACTGGCGTCGTGTATCACGGTTAAAATCCGATACTCAAACTTTGATACGGAGACCCGTCAAATTCATGTCCCCTACACGGCTTCCGATGGATTCGTGCTGCGTACTGTCCTGGAATTGTTCGATAAACTCTACAACCGGCGGATGCTGATCCGGCTCGTGGGCGTTCGACTCAGCGGACTAGTTTTCGGGAATCATCAAATCAGTCTCTTCGACGACACCGAAGAAGACATCAACCTGTACGAGGCGATCGACTACATCAAGCACAAGCACGGAGTGGAAAAACTCGTCCGGGCCACTACGCTGGGAGTCGGTCGCCGGGTGCGGATGGAGATGAATATGTTCAACGGAAAAGTGGTTAAACTATAATGGATAAACGTATGGAAACGAACGTCTCTAAAGAATTGCTATTCATCATCTCCCCGCCGCCGGCCATCGCCGAATACGTTGCCATGCTCAAGCAGCATGTCAAACTGGCCATCGGACATCCTTTCGAGGATGAATTCGCCAAAGCGCACATCTCGCTGTTCAAATACCGCGACGAACACGCCGAAGACAGGCTGTACCAAATAGATTCGAAAATTTCGGCGTTCACGCCGTTTCATGTGCACATCAAGAACCTGAACTTCCATGATCATGGCACCACGCGCACCATCTACCTGGAGGTGGTACAAAAAAATCCCATCTGCGAAATCGTAGAGAATCTGGCTGATCAGGGCGGCGATTTTACACCCTACATCACCATTGCACGCAACCTGGACATCAATGATTTTCTCAAAGCCTGGAACAGCCTGAAAAACCTTTCCTACAGCGAATATTTCCGCTGCGATCATATCACTGTGCTGAAGAAGGCGCCGAGGAGATGGATTTATTATATGGATCTGTCGTTTGCAGCTTGAAGTCCATAGTCGATGGGCCATGGGCTATGGACTATCGACCATCGACCAAAATTCATCCGGTAAACCAGATATCCTACGAACCAACAATTCTCCATCTTGGCAGAAAAAAGTACCCATGTCTCCGCTCAAAATTCTCCAATCAAAATTCGGCTACTCCTCCTTCCGGCTGCACCAGGAAGCCGTCATCGAGGCCGTCCTACAGAAAAAAGATTCGTTCGTGCTCATGCCTACCGGCGGGGGGAAGTCGCTGTGCTATCAGATTCCCGCACTCCTTCTTGACGGACTCACGCTCGTCATTTCCCCGCTCATCGCCCTGATGAAGGATCAGGTCGATGCCCTGCGACTGAATGGGATCGAAGCCGCATTTCTGAATTCGACCCAAGGGCGGGCAGAGCAAGATTCCATCCTGAAAAAAATTGAACAAGGCACGCTGAAGCTCCTGTACCTCGCCCCGGAGAGCAGCTTCATCAAAAAACTTTCTTCCTTCCCCATACGGCTGGTCGCCATCGACGAGGCCCACTGCATCTCCCACTGGGGCCACGACTTCCGACCGGAGTACCTGAACCTGGCCCACCTCAAACAAACCCTCCCTGCAGTCCCCGTCATTGCCCTCACAGCCACCGCCGATCAGCTCACCCGCAACGACATCGTCGAAAAACTCGGGCTAGCCGATCCGGCGATATTCATCTCGAGCTTCAACAGGTCCAACATCCGGTACACCGTCGAATCCAAAATCGGAAGCTTTGATAAGCTTCTGGGCTTTCTCGAAACACGCAAGGAGGAATCCGGCATCATCTATTGCCTGTCGCGCGCTTCCACCGAGGCTTGGGCGCAAAACCTGACGCGAGCCGGCTACCCCGCCCTGGCCTACCATGCCGGCATGGAGAAGGAGCAACGTGCTTTGCACCAGGACAAATTTCTGCGCGACGATGCCAAGATCATGGTAGCCACCATTGCCTTTGGCATGGGCATCGACAAATCCAATGTACGCTTCGTGGTGCACATGGACCTGCCGAAGAACATCGAAAGCTATTATCAGGAAACCGGCAGGGCTGGACGCGACGGGCTCCCCAGCGAAGCTCTCCTCTTCTACTCCTACGGTGATGTCAACAAGATGAGGAACTTCGTTACTGTCGCCGACAACCCGGAACAAACTGAAATCTATCTCCGGAAACTTGAGCAGATGGGAAAATACGGAGAACTGGCCAGCTGTCGGAGGAAGTACTTACTAAACTACTTCGACGAGCAGGCCGACACCTACTGTGGTAGTTGCGATATCTGCCTCACCCGCTTTGAACAAGCCGACAGCACCCTGCTGGCCCAAAAGGTACTCTCCGCCGTCACCCATCTGCATGAACGGTTTGGAGCCGGATACATCATCGATTTCCTCCGGGGATCACGGTCATCTAAAATTCAGGAAGGCCATAAACAACTCAAAATCTTCGGCACGGGTGCCGACTCCAGCAAGGAGGAGTGGAACTTTCTCATCCGTGAACTGGTTGCCCAAGGCTATCTCGCAAAATCGGATGGCCAATATCCGGTTCTGAAGCTCACCCCGCGCAGTGGTCCGGTGCTTGCCAGCGAACAAAAAGTGATGGTCGCCAAACCAAAAGATCGGATTGAGGTAGAGACAACTATGGAGTACAAACCTGATCTCCTCCGGCAGCTGAAAGAGGTGCGGAGGCAAGTGGCCTCCAAAGAAAATGTACCCGCCTATCAGATACTCTCCGATGCCACTCTCGTAGAACTGGCAACGTACCTCCCGCACAACCGGGAAGATCTTCGCAAGATATCCGGCTTCGGTGACGTGAAACTTGACCGGTACGGAGACATTTTTGCGCAGGTAGTGATGGAGTATTGCAAGATGCATCACCTCACTTCCCGCATTCATCTCCGCGCACCAAAAAGGCAACGGGCAGAAAGACCAGAAATTGAAAATGACACGAAACGAGAAAGTTTTCGGCTCTTCCAGCAAGGCCAGTCGCTGGATCAAATTGCTGAGCTGAGGCAACTTGCAGTAAGCACCATCGAAACCCATCTGGCCTATTATGTGGCGCAAGGACGCATCGACGTTGACCGATTTATGGATACCTCCAAAATACAGGCAATCCAAAAAGCTAAAGATCAAACGGAAGGACCCGGTATCGGACGTATCAAGGAAGCCCTGGGTGATGCATACAGTTATCGGGATATCCGGATGGCACTGGCTTACCTCGAGCACAGTGAATCGGTGGTCAGTAATCGGTGATCAGTGGTCGGTGGGAAGTTCAAGTTGGATCGCGTAATTCTCTCCTTTAGGGGGATGGGGTAGTGAGGGAAGTAATCGGTGGTCAGTCTGAAATTTAAAATCTAAACCTCAGTGTTCCTCAACTGTCACACAGCCCTCAGCTTCAAGTACGGCACCATGCAGGTGCTCACGCTATTCAACGAAGCCCGCCGCTGCGGTGTACATAAGCTGGCCCTGACGGAAATCAACAACGTCGCTTCCTACATCGAAATGCTGCGGATCTGCAAAGAACATGCACCGGTCCCCGGCAGCACCCTGACGGCGTACGGAAAAGAGGCCTATGCCCTCGAAGTCGCGCTCGGTATCGAATTCCGAAAGGGCCATGAACTTCTTTACATCGCCATCGCACAGAACAACGCGGGTTTTGAAGCGATCAACCGCTTCCTCTCCCACCATAACCTGGAAGGCAAGCCATTGCCCCAAGTTGCTCCGGAATTAAATCACGCGTTCGTCGTCTACCCTTTTGGCAAGATCCAACCGGAGCAGCTGAGAGAAAATGAATTCATCGGTGTGCGCCTGGAGGAGCTAAATTCCTTCTTATGCTATGCTCCGTACAAAACACATCCCCACAAGTTTGTCATTCTACACCCCATCACCTTCGCTCATAAAATTGACTTTAATACGCACCGCCTCCTGCGCGCCATTGATAAGAATACCCTGCTCAGCAAACTACCTCCTCATGAGCAAGCTCACCCCGGAGAAATTATGATGCCTGAAGAGGAATTGATGCATCACTTCCGGAATTATCCCACCCTGATCGAAAATACCAAACAGCTTCTTGACCGGTGTACGATCGACTTCACACTGGGAGAAGACAAAAATAAAAAGCACATCACCGGAAGCGAGGAAAGTGACTGGGATGTGTTAGTAACCAAATCGTGGGAAGGGTTTCAGCACCGCTACGACGTTAGTAAGCCTGAACTTCGGGAGCGCATTCAGCGGGAACTCACCATCATCAAGCAAAAGGGGTTTATCGGTTACTACCTCATCGCCTATGACCTGATCCGGTTCGCCAAAGAAAACGGATACGACTACGTCGGCCGGGGAAGTGGCGCCAATAGCATCGTAGCCTATTGCCTGGGCATTACCAACGTTGACCCCATCGAACTCGATCTGTACTTCGAACGTTTTCTAAACGCCGAGCGCACCTCTCCTCCCGACTTTGACATCGACTTTTCTTGGGACAACCGCGATGCCATCTATGACTATTTCTTCTCCACCTATGGCCGCGAGCACGTCTGCCTGCTGGGGACACATGTGACCTATCAAAAACGATCCGTGCTGCGTGAACTGGGAAAAGTATTTGGCTTACCGAAAGAGGAGATCGACCTGATCGTCGACGAGCCCGCCGCTCACCGGGATCGCGATCAAATCACGGAACTGATTTTCAAATATGCCGAGCGCATCAAAGACCTTCCAGCCAATGTTTCCATCCACGCTGGCGGGGTACTGATCACCGAAAAACCGATCTACGCATTCACTGCCACCGAACTTCCCCCCAAAGGATATCCCGTTACCCAATTTGAAATGCACAACGCGGAAGACCTTGGAATTTTCAAATTTGACATCCTCAGCCAGCGCGGGCTGGGTCACCTGAAGGAAACAGTCCGCCACGTAAAACGAAATCACGGTATTGATGTGAACATCCATCGCTTTCCGGATTTTAAGAAAGACGAAAAAATCAAAGCGCTGCTGCGCGACAGCAAAGCCATGGGGTGCTTCTATGTGGAGTCGCCGGCCATGCGCATGTTGCTGGGCAAACTCAGGTGCGAAGATTATCTCACGCTGGTGGCCGCCAGCTCCATCATCCGACCCGGCGTAGCACGATCCGGAATGATGCGTGCTTATATCGAGCGGTTTCATGCCACACGAAACGGAAAATCCTACGAATCCATCCATCCGGACATGGACCAGTTGATGCGGGAAACGTACGGTGTAATGGTCTACCAGGAAGACGTCATCAAGGTGGCCCACCACTTCGCCGGCCTGACGCTAACCGAGGCGGATGTTCTGCGACGCGGCATGTCGGGGAAATACCGTTCACGGGAAGAATTCAAACGTGTGGAGGATCGGTTCTTTACAAATTGTTACGCTAAAGGCTATCTGAAGCATGTCATCGACCGCGTGTGGTATGAGATTGAGAGCTTCTCCGGCTATTCCTTTTCCAAAGGGCATTCTGCCAGCTATGCGGTAGAAAGCTACCAGAGTCTTTTCCTCAAAGCCCATTATCCACTGGAGTTTATGGTCGGCGTCATCAATAATTTCGGAGGATTTTACCGGACCGAGTTCTACTTCCACGAGGCCCGCATGCACGGAGCGGAAATCGAAGCACCCTGCGTCAATCACAGCGAACACCTTACCACCATCACCGGAACAAAGATCTTCATCGGCTTCATTCACATCAAGAGCCTGGAGGCAAAAATTGCCCAGCATATTTTCGCAGCGCGAATCCACCACGGCCCATACAAAAGCCTCGACAACTTTCTGCGACGCACACCCGGCATAGGACTGGAGCAAGTCAGGATCCTCATCCGCATCGGGGCCTTCCGGTTTACCGGAAAATCCAAACAGAAATTGCTCTGGGAAGCGATGCTCTACTTGAGCACCGCACATTCCAAACCCCCCACCACCGAAGATCTGTTCGACACCGAGCCCAGCGATTACCCGCTTCCTGTCCTTCAGCGTGCCAAACTTGAGGATGCGTTCGATGAACTGGAACTGCTGGGTTTCCCGCTTTGCGATCCATTCACCCTCCTGCGCACTACCAACTTCGGTAACACCACGGCGCGCGGCCTTGCGAAGCAGATCAACCAGTACGTCCGCATCGTGGGGTACGTTGTCACCACCAAAGACACGAGTACACTCAAGGGGGAGCCCATGCACTTCGGTACCTTCTATGATGCAAAAGGTGATGTATTTGACTCTATTCATTTTCCGGATGTGGCCCGGAAATTTCCTTTTCGCGGCCGGGGATTTTACGAAATGAAGGGAAAGGTAGTTGATGACTTCGGCGTAACCATGATTGAAGTGTCACACATGGAGAAAATGCCGATGGTGCATAAGCGGCCAGAGACCGTCATGCAGGAAGTACAGTAGAATTGGTAATCAGTAAGAGGTAATCAGTAAGAGGTAACCCACTATTTAAGGAAGAAATCGGGATGTTTTTCCGCATGGTTAGTGGCCTGCTGAATGAGATACGCTGCTTCGAGCATCGGTCCCTCATCGTATAGATTGCCAACAAACACAAACGACGTGGGTCGACCGCGCTTGTCAAATCCGTTTGGCACGGCAATCGCGGGGTGACCGGTGAGGTTGGTGATCAGGGAAAGATTTCTTCCATTTTCAGGACCTACTATGAAATCATATGGGGCGATCATCTTGTTAAACTTCTCAATCAGGATTTTCCTGTGGCGGTAAGCCTGAAGATACTCTACGGCAGAAATGAATCTGGACTGGCGCAGCGAATTGGCCCGGGAACTCGGATCCTGTTCGGACATCAGACGGTCACGGTGCTCACGCACCAGCTCATCGAAGAAAGACCCCGCCTCGGCACGGAGAATAATATCAAAGGCACTGAAATAAACTGAGTCCGGAAGGTTTACCTCATGCAACTCGGCTCCTAACGATTTCAATACATTGAGCGTTTCTATATTGGGCGCACTTGTCCGTGAAGTGTCCTTATCAAAAAGTTTTTTCAAATACCCGATCTTGTATCCCTTCAGGTCTTGAGGCGGTCGAAAGGAAAAGGGATAGTCGACAACAGCGCGGTCCTTTTCCATCGCACCATCGGATCCACGGATGACATTGAAGACAATCGCACAATCCTGAGCAGAGCGGCAAATCGGTCCAGCCTTATCCATAGACCATGACAAGCTCATCACACCAAAACGACTAACGCTTCCGAACGTCGGGCGCAATCCGGTGGCGCCGCAACGCGATGAAGGGGAAATTATCGACCCGAGGGTTTCGGTGCCAATTGAAAACCCGACCAGGCCTGCTGCCGTCGCCGAAGCTGACCCTGCTGAGGAGCCACTCGCCCCTTGCTTCAGGTCCCAGGGGTTTTTCGTCTTGCCGCCAAACCACACGTCGCCACGTGCCAGCGCACCAGACACCAACTTTGCTACGAGCACAGCCCCCGCTGACTCCAACTTCTTTACTATTGTTGCTGTTTCGTTGATCACCTGCTTTTCATAGGGCTCCGCTCCCCATGTCGTAGGATAACCAGGAACAGCAAAGAGATCTTTGATCCCGTAAGGAATACCGTGCAACGGTCCGCGGTACAATCCCTCAGCGAGTTCAACGTCGGCGGTGGCCGCCTGCTGGAGCGCCAGGGTCTCGGTGATTGTTACGACAGCCTCGAGTGTGTCATTGTATTTCTTAAGTCGCCCGAGGTAGATTTTCGTAAGGCGCGTAGACGACAGCTTCCCTGACTTCAGAAGTGGCCCCAGCTGGGCTACGGTGAGGAAAGCGATATCCTCGTCCGTCGCCGGCAGTTCCGAAACATCCTCAATTCTCCAGTTATTACCCTGCTCCCGCTTGCGCGCAACAAAGTGATCTGGTCGCGGATCGAAGTAGGATGCAGGTGCCAGGTTGTAATCGAGATGAATTTTGCGCATGCTGTCGTAGCCTGCGCGATTATCCTGCAAGTACTCCAACATGGTATCCTGTTCCTTATCAGTAAACTCAACACCGATCATTTTCTGCGCTCGACGGATGTCTCCTGCGCTCATCTTCTTCGGGCTTCCGCAACCCGCAAGGATTGCCAAACCACTCAAAAGGAGTATTCGATGCATATTCAGTTTATTCAATTTCAGGACAATTAATTCCAACCCCCTCAAAACCCTTTACGCACAGCAAACGCCTTGCGCAGCCTTGAAACCATTCTTGCAGATTCGCTGTAGTCAAGCGTTTGCTGCGCATCGCTAAACGCTTGCTCTGGTTTATCATGCGTCTCGTAGATAATTCCATCCGCTCCTGCCATTACACAGGCCAAAGCAACATCTTCCACATGTTCACGCAAACCAATTCCATGTGAAGGGTCAACGACGACAGGTAAGTGGCTCTTTTCCTTCAAAATCGGAATGGCATTAATGTCCAACGTATTTCGCGAAGCCCGCTCATAGGTACGGATGCCCCGTTCACAAAGGATCAGGCGCTCGTTGCCTCCACTGAACACATACTCTGCCGATGAGAGAAGTTCTTCGATCGTACCGGATATCCCCCGCTTGATCATGACCGGTTTATCGATTTGGCCCAGGGCATCAAGCAGATTGAAATTTTGAGTATTCCTGGCACCGACCTGAAAGATATCAACGTAATCATACATTTCATCAATCTGGCTCACCTGCATCACTTCAGTGATAATCCTGATTCCCGCTTCCCGTGCTGCCATACACCACATTGCAAGCCCTGCAATGCCGAGTCCGCGGAACGCATACGGCGAGCTTCGAGGCTTGAAGACACCTCCGCGCATAATACCAACCCCTATATTTTTCAGGTGACCGATGGTGGAGAAGACCTGCTCTTCAGACTCAATCGAGCAAGGACCAGCCATGAGCGCCAATTCACCCTCTCCGATGACAATCCCATCTCCTACAGAAATACGTGTCGCATCAACTTTCCACTTCCTGCTCACCAGCTTATAATCATCCGATACACGATGAATATCCAGTACACCAGGAAGGTGGCCAATTCCACGGATGTCAATTTCATTTCTTCCCAGACCGATCAGGTAATGTCCCAATTGGGTTCGGACCTCTCTTGATTTATAACCAACTGAGGCAACAGCCTCAACGATTGCTTCTTTTTGTCCTGCCTTCAGTTCCTTGTCAAGTTGTATAATCATGGTGATTTTATCTTTTTGATGAATTCCCGGGTATCCTTCTCTATGTCCGCGCTAGTTTCCAACATAGCGACGAATGCGCTCCCAACAATTGCACCGCTAGCGTAATCGCACACCTTCCGGAATGATGCATGATCGGAGATGCCAAATCCCACTAACCAAGGATTCTTAAGTGCAAGCGACCGGAGTCGGGAAAGGTAAGCATCCAGCGTGGGACTAAAATCTGTGCTGGCACCGGTAGTTGCCGCGGACGAAACAGCATAGATGAATCCGCTGCTGCCAGCATCTACGGCACGGATGCGGTCATCGGACGTTGTCGGAGAAATCAGAAATATGTTGTGCATTCCGCAAGAGGCAAAAACTTTTGCATATTCCAGTTGATACTCCCGCATGGGCAAATCCGGCAAGATGATACCATCAACTCCCGCTGCAACAGCCTCCCTGCAAAACCTCTCAACACCGTACTGCAATACGGGATTGAAATAGCCCATCAATAAAATAGGAACAGTCACTGTGTTCCGGATTATCTTAGTTTGCTCAATAACCTTTGCAATCGTCATACCATTGCGCAGCGCTATTGTGCTGCTGTTCTGGATGACCGGTCCGTCTGCAATCGGATCGGAGAAAGGCATACCGACCTCGATAATGTCTGCTCCGGCTAATTCAAGATACCGCGCTATTTCTATTGTAGAATCCAAGTTAGGATATCCAGCTGTATAGTAAATAGCCAGAAGGTCCCGCTTGGTGCTCATGAATAGTTTTGTCAGCCGATTTTTCATCTGAGTTTCATCAACCACCGCAATACTATTCATGATCGTCATAATTCTTCTCACCCGCGAGGATGGAAATGGGTAATAGATTCTGCCTCGGGGGCAAAGGGCAAGTTGCAAATGCCGTAAAAGCACAGGGGGGATTGTATGCTTTATTGAAGTCTAATATTGTTTGTCCGGATGCATCAGGCTTCTTCACATACAAGTACCGACCAGCTCCATACGTTTCTTTTGTGTTGGTGTTATCTCCAAATATGATGAAGTATTCATCACCGCCTTCATCCAGAGCATCCAGGCGAAATTCCTCAGGCCCAATCGCAAACACCAATGAGCCCGGCGATTCTTGGGGGGTGGTCTGCCCGAGAATATTGGTGACCATGATTGTGCGCCCAATTGGCGCAGGGTCCCAGCGGGCATCAAGTCGCATCAAAGGATCTACAGGAAAGCGCTCTACCCCGGCGAAGAATGTTAGCTCCTGACTCTCAAAATCTCGCAGCCTGACACCATACTTAGTATCCCGTTTAATAATAAACCATTTCAAAGATCCAGATTCAAGGGACGGGTTTACTGATGAATCGGGGTGGAATATGATGCCCTGCATAAAAGGTTTGCCACCAGAAGTTACAGGAACACCAGGCGCTATAGTTGCGCTGACAATCCCCTGCTTCAGCATAAAGAATCCGGCTTTTTCGGCAATTTTCCCTGATGGGAAACCTATGTCATTTTCAGGTCCGCTGCCAAAACTATTGATTCCATCCTTCAACCAGTATAACCCCGAAACATTCAGCCACCCATTTGGTCCCTGCAAATTCTTAATTCTCTCCTGGTGCCACGCGTCAATTTCTTGTGTATACGCCATAACGTCCACCACAGACTCGGTCACTTTCTTTGGCGAGCAACCGGCAAGCAAAAACAAGCACGCCAAAATGCACTTTTTGATAGCATTTCTCATTGTCATTCCCTTACAATTAGTAGTTACCATATTTTATATAGGTGTCCAAATCCTTATCCCCACGCCCAGAAAGATTTACCACTACAATATCATCCACAGTCAATTCCAGTTTTCCCAAGGCAGCCAATGCGTGCGCCGACTCGATGGCCGGAATAATGCCTTCCAGGCGGCTAAGCGCAATGCCCGCCCTCATCGCTTCTTCATCTGTGGCGCTAACAAACGTCACTCTAGCAGTCTCAAAAAGGTAGGCATGGAGCGGACCAATGCCCGGGTAGTCAAGTCCCGCAGAAATGGAATGTGGCTCGACAACCTGACCATCATCAGTTTGCATCAGCAGTGTCTTACTCCCATGGATGACGCCCATTCTGCCAAGCACTGTTGTCGCTGCAGATGCACCTGAATGAATTCCTTTTCCGGCTGCCTCGACAGCCACCAACTTAACATGCACCTCATCGAGAAAATGATAGAAGGCTCCCGCTGCATTGCTTCCGCCACCAACACAAGCAATAACAAAATCGGGATTCGGGTGACCTTCCCGAATGCTAAGTTGATCTTTGATCTCCTTGCTAATGACCGACTGAAAACGCGCCACCATGTCGGGATAAGGATGTGGACCAACAACAGATCCGATGATATAGTGGGTATCTATTGGATTTCGAATCCAGTGACGCATAGCCTCGTTGGTCGCATCCTTGAGCGTCATACTACCTTGGGTTACGGGAATTACATTGGCGCCAAGGATCCGCATGCGCTCCACATTAGGATGCTGCCGCTCCATATCTTTCTTACCCATAAAGATTGTGCACTCCATGCCCGCCAGTGCGCAGACTGTAGCGGTAGCCACTCCATGTTGACCCGCACCGGTCTCAGCAACAATCCGTGTCTTTCCCAACCGCCGAGCCAGTACAATTTGTCCAACGGTATTATTAACCTTGTGGGCACCGGTGTGACATAAGTCCTCGCGCTTAAGGTAAATCTTTGCCCCGAATTGCTTTGAGAGTCGCTTAGCATGGTACAACGGTGTAGGCCGCCCCACAAAATCCCGCAACAAGGCACTCACTTCAGCTTGAAAACCAACATTAGCTAATATCTCCATGTACCGTGCCTGCAAATCCTGCACATTCGGTACCAGCATTTCAGGAACAAAAGCTCCGCCAAAGCGTCCATAGTACCCATCCTTATCAACCTGTATCATTCTTCGATCTGTTTACTATTCATAGAATCCAGTTGGCTCAAGAGGCTGCGAGTTTTTTCCACATCCTTAAACCCTGGGCGGGTTTCAATACCACTATTGATATCCACAGCGTGCAGGGCAGCGTTGCTCACGTTGGGGAGGCTGTGAATATTCTCCAACGCAATACCTCCTGACAAAAAGAATGGACATTGAAATTGCTGCTCACCTAACAATGACCAATCAAATGAAATACCATTGCCACCAAACTCACTTCCTTTTGTGTCAAGCAAAATAAAGTCAACAACCGGAGCATAGACAGCGGTTAGTTGAAAGTCAAAGGTATTTCCAATCGAAAAAGACTTGATCACTTTTAAGCCTTCTTTCCCGATCTCCTGGCACTGAGCTGGGGACTCAGTGCCATGAAGCTGAACCATGTCGAGGGCGTGCGCTCTCACAAGGCTAAGCACTTCAGTTGTTGATTGATTGACAAAAACTCCGACCCTTAAAATTGCTGATGGTAGTTCATCAGGAATCTGAAAAAGGTCACCAACAAACCGTTTAGAACCACGATAGAAAATGAAGCCCATATAATCAGGTCTCAACTCCGAGAGATCAAGTATGTTTTCCCGATCCCGCATGCCGCAAATTTTGCTTTTGATGCTCATGGCTTCAGGGATTCAAGTTGTTGTAACTCGGTGATAAACTCGCGAGCCGCGCGCTCGGGTCGGCTATTGCACATAAAGGCTTCTCCCATCAAAAACCCTCGGTATCCCAAGTTCTTAAGCTCCACGATTTGCGCGGTGGTGGAAATGCCACTCTCGGAAATAGTCAAAACAGACCTTGGAATGAGTTCAGACAGCCGGCGGCTCGTTCCCAAGGAAACCTCAAACGTGTTTAAGTCGCGGTTGTTCACGCCCACGATATCCATTCCGCAATCGGCGTATTCAAGAAACTCTTGGTCGCTGTGAACTTCCATGAGCACCTCTAATCCGAGCGAGTGTGCCGCTTTGCACAGCGATTTTAGCGCTACCGATTCCAGCATGGCAGCAATGAGCAACACAACATCTGCTCCGATTGATTTTGCCTCGATTAATTGGTATTCATCGAGGATAAAATCCTTACGCAGGATGGGGCAAAAGTTGAATTTTCTGGCCACCAGTAAATCCTCGTTGGTTCCGCCAAAAAACTTCGTGTCAGTCAGAATCGACAAGGCTGAAGCACCGGCCTGCATATACCCGATCGAAGTTCGCTCAACCGATACATTTGGATTGATGACCCCTTTGGATGGGGACCTCCTTTTGATCTCTGCAATAATACCTGAAGTGCCATCTCGAAGAAGGTACTCTCGCATCGAAACACCCGGTGTTTGAAAATAGATACTACGCTCCAGCAAGCGCGTAGGAAATAGGCTCCTGCGCTCCTCCACTTCAAGACGTTTGTGCTCTATTATGGTATTAAGAATATTCACTTCCATACTATTGGCCGTTTAACAAGCTAACAAAGGCTGCTTCTGCGAGCCCTGAGTCCAATGACTCCCGCGCCAGCTCCACAGCAGACTCAAGACTTGACGCCTTTCCAGCACAGTGAAGTGCAAGCCCTGCGTTCGCAACCACCACATCGGTCTGATCTTTTGTTCCCTTACCGGCGAGGATCTGGAGAAATAACCCTGCTGACTCTTCAACCGATAGCGCACCAGCCAGAGATGACGGTCTAACCTCCTGAAGCCCGAGGTCGGAAGGCTCGAGAATGCCTTCTCCTGTATTGCTAAAGAGTTTCGCTGCCCCGGTAAGTGAAATCTCATCATAACCGGCCAAATCATGCACGATCACAAATGACTTATCAGTCTTTTGATACAAGTACCCATACTGCCGCGCAAGCTCGAGACTGAAGACGCCCGCCATTTGAATTTCGGGACGGGCTGGATTGACCATGGGCCCAAGCATATTGAAGAAAGTCTTAACGCCGAGCTCCTTCCGCACGGGGCCCACTTGTTTCATTGCCGGATGGAACAACGGGGCATGAAGAAAAGCAATGTTCGAGCGATTCAGAGAGCGCTTCAAACTTTCCTCTTTGTTGGTGAAATGATACCCGAGATACTCCAACACATTCGATGATCCACAGACAGAGGATACACCGTAGTTGCCATGCTTGGCCACCGGTTGGCCAGCACCTGCCACTATAAAGGAGGCAATTGTGGAAATATTGAATGTGCTTTTCCCATCACCGCCAGTGCCGCAAACGTCCATCACCGGCCGATCAAACTGAACGGCAACGCAGAGGTCAAGCATCGCGTCCCGAAAACCCTCAAGCTCTTCCAGCGTAATCGCCCGCATCATATAGACAGTCATAAATGCACTGATCTCGCTGGAGTTATAAATCCCTGAAGCCAAAGCATGAAGAACCTTTCGCGCTTTTTGCTGATCCAATGTCTGGCTTTCTGTAAGCTCAGAGAGTAGTGTTTTCATAATTAGTCTGATAACCAGTTTTTCATTATTCCCAATCCATGTTCTGTACTGAACGACTCCGGGTGAAACTGAACACCGTGCACGTCCCATGCACGATGTTTAATCGCCATCACAATTGCGTCCGAGTTTACTGCTGTAACTATTAGGTCGTCCCCCACCTGATCAGGAACAATCGCCCAGGAGTGATAGTGTGTCACCAAGAACCCATTGGGAAGTCCGCGAAAAAGTTTCGATGGTGGCTGGCATACCTTGAGCTTGGATGTTGTCCCATGCAAGACCTGAGGCATGTTGTATATGTGTGCTCCACAGACTTCCGCAATGCCCTGATGGCCCAAACAGACTCCCAGGATGCTTCTGGTTGGCCCCCATGCAGTGATCACTGCCTTCATCACACCTGCCTCATCTGGGATGCCAGGACCCGGAGACAGCAGTATCTTTTCATATGAACCTGCCTGCACTACATCTATTTGGTCGTTTTGAAATACGTGCGGGGCATGGCCCAGGTCGCGGATCATCGCAACGAGGTTGTAAGTGAATGAATCGTAATTGTCAATGATGAGCACGTTCATAGGTCTTCCGCCAGGACCATTGCCCTTCTCAGCGCCTCCAGTTTGTTGTTCACCTCTTGTAACTCCAATTCCGGAACGCTTTTCGCGACAACCCCCGCCCCTGCCTGGAATGTAAGTGCATTGCCTTTACTCAAGAAGGTACGGATCATGATAGCGTGATTGAAATCACCGTTGAACCCCAAATGACCGATTGCTCCACCATAAAAGCCTCGGTCAGTAGGCTCCAGTTTAGAGATTAGCTGTCGCGCCCGATGCTTTGGCGCCCCGCTAAGTGTTCCGGCAGGGAATGTATCCACAACAATCTCGAGCGGCGAGACACCTGGCCGAAGCTCACCAGATACTTGCGATACGAGGTGTATGACATGGGAGTAATACTGAAGTTCTTTGTAAACCACTACATGAACCTTTTCGCTATTCCGGTTAAGATCATTCCTCGCCAGGTCGACAAGCATAAGGTGCTCAGCGTTCTCCTTTTCATCAACAGAGAGACTTGCCGCAATCAATAAATCGTCCTGCTCATTGCCTGAACGGCGGAATGTACCGGCGATGGGATATATACTTGCCGTACCGGCCTTAATACGCAGCTGAGCCTCCGGTGAAGAGCCAAAGAGACGAAAATTTCCGTAGTCAAAATAGAAAAGGTATGGCGAAGGGTTGATGGACCTAAGGGCGCGATATACATTGAATTCGTCGCCGGTAAAAAGCTGTGCGAAGCGTCGTGATAGCACAATCTGGAATACATCGCCGCGAAAGCAATGCTGCCGGCCCTTCTCCACTAAATCACTAAAATCACTATCCAACATGTTGGCCACTTCGTCACCCCTTTTCTTGAAAGGGAAAAGTGCCAGACGGCGATCGAAAATGATTTGTTGAATATGCCCAAGCCCCGATTCCTCCATCCCTGGCAGCTGTGTCTCACTAATAACCATTTCGTTGGAAGAATGATCGATACGAATGATATACCGATACAGCTGATAAAACACTTCAGGAATTGAACCGGTTTGATCTACGTTACCAATACCGTCGAAAAATCTGCCTGCGTCGTATGACATGTATCCGAACAACCCAGTAAGTCCGTTGGTATCGTCACTGAGGAAAGACTTTCTGAATACTTCAAGATGAGAAAGCAATGAAGTCTCCGAAGAAATCGACCTGGCCTCAATCGCCTTTCCAAGGATATGTATCCTTACCTCATCCTTTCTGACCACGAAACTCGCCAGCGGCGCAAAGCAGATGTAAGACTGGCTGTTCTCCTTCCCGTGATAGTCGGCACTTTCCATGAGGATACTGCCAGCGTAAAGATCCCTGAGCTTGAGATAAATGTTTACAGGTGTCAGTGTGTCTGCCAGCAGTTTTCGAGAATATGTTTTTAGTTTGAGGGGCATTGGAATTAGCTATTTGGTGGAATCAGCAGGCAAAAAAAAACCCGCTCCGAATGATCGGAGCGGGTTTTGTATAATTGTTCTTCTAAAAAACTATACAACAACAGCCAAGCACCGATCGAAATCCGAACGATGCCACCACCATGCTGCCTTAAGAATGTAAATCATAGACTATTCAGCTGAAGTCTCCTTCTTTTTTACAACACGCTTAACTTTCGGCTTCTCCGCCGCAACAGCCGACTCAACAACTACTGCGGAAGGCTTCGAGTTTGCACGCTTAATTTGTGCCTTGATGGCCTTCTTGTTTCTGGAAACTCCATAAGAGCCGATAGAAATCTTACCCTTCTTTGTTCTTTTATCTCCTCTTCCCATAATTAATCTAATTGAGCAGCAAGTATAGCAATGACCAACTAATAAAGCAAAAACCACAGTCTATTTCGTGGGCAGAAACAAGGAAAAGGAGGAGCCTTCGCCCTCTTGAGATGTCACTGCAATCTCTCCGCGAAGCTTTTCTATCGCCTTCTTGGCAATATAAAGACCCATACCGCTGCCCCGGGAATGTATTGAGCCGCGAAAAAACATCGTCATTATTCCATCAAGCTCCTTTACAGGTATACCCGTTCCGCGGTCAGCAACTGTAATCTTATGTAACCCGAGTATGCGGACATAATCGACAATTATTTCCGGAGCCATGCCAGGTTGAACATACAGAAGGGCATTTTCCAAAATATGCTTAAGGGCCATGGCCAGTAAACGACCGTCCGTTGTAAGCTCAATTTCTAAGTCAGAAAGTCGGATGTTGGCTTGACCGACGGGCAGTTCCAAAAGCAGACCTTCCACAAGTTTCGATAGCAGAATTCGTTGACTGACCAGCTCCCAGTCCTGGATCTTAGTCAATTGCAGCAACGCCTCATTTTGATTCTTTAGTCTGTCAACTGTTGCCTCAAGGTGTCGAAAAAGTTCACTGCTTTCCAGGTTAGTCTGCTCAAGGCGCAGAAGGTGACAAAGACCCACTAATGTGGTCACCGGTGATTTAAGATCGTGTGAAGCCCTGTACAGCAATGTATCAAGCTCATCGTTCTTGATTTCCAGCATCACTTGATTCTTCTTGCTTAGATCAATGTCCTCTACGGAGACTACCATATGTGATTAATCCCCATCAGTCCAAACAGCAGCAACAGCCAGTCTCACCCAAATGATCTGACCATCCTTGCGGACATATCGCTTCTCGTACGAATACTCTTTGATTTCTCCACTCAGGAGTTTATGATACAACTGAAGGTTAAGGTCAATATCTTCCTTATACGTTATATCCAGGAATGTCTTTCCAGCAAGTTCCTCGCGTCCAAATCCGGTAATTTCACAAAATCGCTGATTGACGAAATTCCACTTCATTTCCCGGTCAATGATCAGAATGCCAATGGGCGCATGCTCCACCATCATCTTAAAATTCTCCTCCGAAAAAACCGACCAGCTCATTTCCTATCCATCTGTTTGACGTCAACAATGTAGAAAGAATGAGCATCCGACAAAACACCCATAATTCAGTATCTTGAAGGCCTGAAACGTTATACACTTGGCAAAAGCAAAACCATCCATCATCGAAGCCATTCGGGAAACCGCTCACAGACTGGAGCAGGCAACCAATTACCAGTGGGGTCATATGGGAGCCTGTAACTGCGGGTTTTTGGCTCAAGTCGTTACAGAACGCAGTCCCCGGGAAATACACATAAATGCGCTCCGGGGCCGTGGCGACTGGAGCGAGCAACTTATTGATTACTGCCCGTCTACTAGATTCGGAATGGATCTGGTAATCGGTGAACTTATTGAATTTGGGTTCGGTCGTGAGGACCTGACCAACCTGGAGCGACTTTCAGACACGCAAATACTTGCCCGACTTCCAAATGGCGGAAGTCACATTATGCACAACAGCAAGGTGGACGTCATTGCGTATTTGAATGCATGGGCGCTCGTATTGGAGGATAACTGGGCTTCCACGCAACCCACCCCATCCATTGACTCCCTGCATTCCCAATTGGTTATGGCAGGTTGAACAGCACACAATCCTTCCATTGGCTATTCTGATTAACAAAACGAAACCACTTCTCACGCTTCTCTGTCACTTGAAGTCCCGACTTCAGCAAGACCCGCTGTGAAGCAAGGTTCTCGGCATCAATAAATGTTCCAACTGATTTCACTTCGGGCACTGACTTTAGGATTTCCATCAGCTTACGGCACACTTCAGTTGCATAGCCATTTCCCCACTGGCTTGGGCTCAGCACATATCCAAATTGTATCTTTCCGGAATCATTGACCACTCCACAGCTGCCAATGAGTCGCTGGTTCATTAGCCTAATCCCATACGAATAATCGGTCCCCCGCGCCCACCCCTGCAGGGCGTGAGAAAGAAACCTTCTGCTGTCCCCGATTCGTTCATGCGTTGGCCAGGAAACAAATTTTGTTGCTTCGGGCTTACTGGCATAGGTATAAAAGATTTCTTCTGCATCTTCGCAACTGAAACGGAAGACTCCCAGCCGGTCAGTAAAGAAATGGTCAGGCATGGACAGTTTCATCGGACGACTTCACATAGTGGCATGAGTTCAAATATCGTACATCGCTATTTTAAAAAAGAACTAGAAGGATCAATTATCCTTGTTCGGGTAAATCCGGTACACCTGAAGGGTACCGAGCTCGTGGTTAGCCCAACCGGGAAGGTAGACCACCGTGAACTTACCTTTGATGAGGGGATTTATGATGACCTGGTGGCCGATGAATTCAAAGAGGCTAGCCCCATGGAGTTTCACCTGTATTTTTCTGGTCTGGCCGGAGTTTGACCTTTCCGATTGCCCTCCTATTTTTGCAGTCGTTTACAATAAACCCCTCGCCCAATGGGTCGCGTATTTGAGAAGAGAAAACATAAGATGTTCGCCCGTTTTGACCGGATGGCGAAGGCTTTTACCCGCATTGGGAAAGACATTGTAATTGCGGTAAAGGCCGGGGGGCCCAATCCTGACAACAACCCCAGGTTGCGTATGTCGATTCAGAATGCCAAAGGCGTGAATATGCCCAAGGATCGAGTTGATGCTGCCATTAAAAGGGCGGTATCGAAGGAGGAAAAGGACTTCCAGGAAGTGATCTATGAAGGGTATGCGCCCCACGGTGTGCCAGTTGTGGTGGAGTGCGCTACCGACAACCCGACGCGCACGGTGGCCAACATCCGCCTTCGCTTTTCAAAGCACGGTGGCAATATGGGTAACTCCGGCTCCGTGTCCTTCCTTTTCGAGCGAAAGGGAGTCTTCAAATTCGATCCTTCAAAGTTGTCGCTGGATGACTGGGAACTTGACCTGATTGATGCCGGGGCCGAAGACATTCAACGGGATGAAGAAGAAATCGTTGTCTATACCCGGTTCACAGAATTTGGGCATATGCAGAAATTCCTGGAATCAAAAGCACTTCCGGCCAAGAGTTCTGAACTGCAATACATCCCAACAATAACCAAAGAACTTGGAGAAAAGGAACTGGATGAAGTCATGGAGTGTGTAACTGCCCTTGAAGAAGACGAAGACGTGCAGAACGTCTATCATAATCTGGCTTAAACCAATAAGCTATTCGTTTCTGACGGGTAGAAGTGAACCGGCCATCGTCAGATTATCATCTACCATCCGGTTCTTATACTGTTGCACGAATGCTTTGAGCTCAACCTCCATAGACAGCACGGTATCCGGAAGTTGATCAATCAGATTGTTGGTTAGTAGCCGATCTTTCCTAAAGTCGTAAAGGCCCACAGATTTTGTTCCATCAAATTGAAGCAGGTAGTCACCCGAAAAGGATTGATAAGTGTCATCCAGAAAATTGAAAGCTACAGGCTTGCTTGTGGGGTCAAAAATATCACGTCCGAAAGCCACATACGGCTTGTCGTAATGGAGGTGAGAAAGGACCGTGGGCATAATGTCAATTTGTTGCATAATTTCAGGAACCATAGGTTGCTTTCCTGAGCCAGGTTCGAAAAAGAAAATGGGTATTGAAAAATACCCCCATGCAGTATTATACTCCTTCAATTTGATTTGCGCCGAAGCATGGTCGGCCGTGATCACAAAAAGAGTATTCTTATACCAAGGCATTGTTGAGGCCTTCTCAAAAAATTTTCTCAGGGAATAATCTGTGTACTCAATACACTCATAGATCGTCATGTCACCGCCCTTGAAACTTCCACTGAATTCAGCTGGAAGTTTATATGGATGATGAGAGGACACAGAAAAGAAGTTTGTATAAAAAGGTTCTTTGAAACTATTCATCTTATCGGCGTAGAACGCTAGAAATTTGTGGTCCCATATCCCCCAGATACCATCGTAATCATCATCATTCGCGTACTCATCCTTGCCAAAATAATCATCAAACCCGCAGGTATTTGCAAATGCCTGGAATCCCATCGACCCATTTGGGGCACCATGAAAAAAGGCACTGTAGTATCCCTTGTCACCTAGAAGGCTGCTCAGGCTGTTTACCCGGTCCCCGGAATAATGGGACAGGACAAAAGGAACCTCAATCGCAGGAATACTACAAATGACACTTGGCATGGCGTCGATTGATTTCCGGCCGTTAGCAAAGGAGTATTGAAATGCGTGTGAGTGACCGATCAATGAATCCAAAAAAGGGGTATATCCCCTATAAGCCCCGCCCTCAGCGGTTGTATTGTACACGCCAAAAAACTCTTTTGAAAAACTTTCGAGAATAATAACAACTACGTTGCGGGGTGTAAACGCAACGCTGTCTCGCGGAACATGAATCGGTGAAAAATGGCGTTCCGCTTCTTCATCGGTAGCAAAATAATCTACCTTCCTGATGATAGGTGTCTTCGCGGTACGGAGCAGGGAAAAGGGTGTGTTCAGAACAATATTAATATCCTTCGGAACTGTGGCATATTGGGCGGCGTTGCTCATGGTGATCGGACGGGTGCTCTCCCCAAACCCTCCACGAATCCCCGCAATCACGAGGCCAACAATTACAAGCATAACCACAGAACCAGAAGTATAAAACACAGCCCGACTCTTGATATGTGGGCCTGTGAATCGAATCATGTTCTGAAACCGGATCATCAACCAAACCAGTACTACCAGAAACAGAAGAGCATACCAATAGTCGATTAGAAACTGCCCAAGAAGTCCGCCCACATTTTTTTCATTCTCAAATTGTCTAATGACACTGAGTGTGGTCCGCCGAAGGGTGTATTGGTAATAAACAGTGTCTGCGATATTGGCGACCAGGCCCAGGGAGTTTGTAAAGACAAAGAGGTACTTCATGGCCTGCTTATACCGTGTACCGAACCTGAAGGAGAACGGGACAATCATTAACAATATGAACAGCAGGTTGAGGTATAGTACCGCTGTGAGATCAAACCGGAGCCCCCCAAGAACAATGCGCCCAAACCGATCAGCCGTCATATCGGGGAAAAACTCAAGATTGAAGAAGTAAAAAGCTATGCGGCAAACCATGAACATGGCCATTGCCAGGGTCAATGATGCCAACAAAGCCATATAGATATTATCTCTCAGGCGAAATCCAGCATTTACCTTGGCAACCCAATCACGCATCATAATGAAACTTACTTATGGATGAAAAACACGATAGCCCCACCTCAAGCGCAAAATACTCGAATGGAAACGATAATGTATCGGGCAAATGGCCATTTTCTATTAGTTTTGTAAGCCTGCCGTTTGTCAGGTATGTGATTAACGCCATTGACCTACTTGCCCAAACCCGTTGAATGAGAAAGATCCTGCTAGGCGCTTTCCTTGCTATATTGGCTCATGCGCTATGCGCTCAGAATATTGAGTCTTTCGGCGTTTTCGGTGGTTTCAATGTGCCCATTACCATTGACCAAGGTCTTGAAAATGACCCCCGGTTTGTTTCGAAATTCTCCATACGCGGAACACCTGTAGGCATTCACTATGGATATGATCGCCCCGGCTTTGGCTATGTCATTTCGCCCAACTACCTCGTCATTGGCCAGAACTACATCATAAAAAATACTACCGGAGGTGACGTAGGGTCACGGGACATAAACATGAGCTACCTCAGCGTACCCATTGCACTCAAGTTTCACCTTAACACCATGGCTTTCTTCCGGCTAAGCATGGTAGCAGCACTCGACTTCAGCTTCTTACTCGATGGCAAAGAAACGTTCACGCATATTTCGTCCAAGCTCCGGTATCCATCAGGCGTTTCCATTCCCACCGACCCCGGCTATACTGTTGTCTACGACGGCGTCTTCGTGCCAGAAGTCTCCGACCTTGTTCATGTATCTAAAGATAAATTCAACACGTTTCAATTGTTTGGCGGCGTGGGCATGCGTGCCGATTTGGACCTGAGCGACCACTGGAGCGTTATGGCAGATGGTCGAGCCAACTTTGCCTTACTGGACTCCAGAACAAGTGAATACCTGGCTCAACTGGAAACCCCTGCCGGACCTGTTGACTTTGCAGGAAAACCAGGTGCCCCTGATCTTTCAGGTGCAAGACGTGATATTTTTTTATCGTTCACGTTTGGTGTATCCCGGATTATCACCACTAAGCCTAAATTCAAAGCGCGGCATTCGAGCCCAATACCCAAGATGTCTGCTCCAAAACCAAAAAAGAAATAGGCTGCTTTAATTCCTGCACTTCTTTGCTGGCACGATGACGATGGGGACTTCGACCTCTTCGATCAGCTCTTGAAATGATTCCTCACCTGCCAGTTCTTTGCCCATCACGAGCATAACAACATTATTCTTGTTCGCGTGCTCGCGAATGCGGTCCCGAAGGAATCCCACCTCTGACTTGAAATTGAAGGAGACCTGACCGTCACGCAGCATACCAGACACTAATCGGTCAAACTTTTCCACAGCATCCACATCCATCTCCTTCTTTGATTTCACGACGTCCTCTTTCTTTCTAATCTGGTCAAGCCTATATGGGTACAAGACTGAAATATGATAGTTGTGCTTTTGCGCCTCCGGAATAGCCCACATCAACGCCTGAAGCGACGAATCAGAGAAATCTATTGCGCAGAGAATGGAAGGGTTAGCCGTCGTCGCCATTTAGGAACATTTCACCTTACAAACCTACCAATCCACACGAACGCACGACGGTCAGATTTATCATGCTAGGAACTGATTTTAGTCATACTTTTGCCAGTCATGGATAGAATATCAAAGTCATTCAACATGCCGGTGATGTCCGGAGAGGCGCTCAAGGAAATCTTTCAGAGTATGATGGAAGGTTTTGTTGTCGTAGACAAGGAAGGCATCATCCTGATCGTCAATCCCATTGGCGAACGCATGTTTGGGTATGAATCCAACGAATTGGTTGGCAAGCCCATGGAGATGCTCCTGCCCGAGCGCTACCGCGGGCATCACTCGCTGTTCCGCCAAGGCTTCAACGATAATCCTGTACCCCGCCGCATGGGCCTGGGGCGAGATCTTACGGCGCTTAAGAAAGATGGAATGGAGTTCCCGATTGAGATTAGTTTGAGCTACTCGACGGCCGGCGATTCCTTTATTGCGATTGCCTTCATTAGTGATATCACGCTTCGGAAAAAAGCCGAGGAAGCACTGAAACAAAGTGAAGAGCAATTGATTCTTTACGCCAGCGAACTGGAAAAGAAAGTGCGGAGCCGAACAGAGGATCTGAATATTTCTATTGTCAAACTGGAGCGAGAAGTGGCCGAACGAAAAAAAGCGGAAGAAGAAGTCCTGAAGGCATTAGCCAAGGAACGCGAACTCAATGACATGAAATCGAAATTTGTATCAATCGCTTCCCATGAATTTCGGACGCCCTTGAGTACCATTTTGAGTTCCATTTCCCTCATCGAACAATACAAGAAGATCGGAGACGTAAACAAGATTGAGAAGCACATCAATCGCGCCAGGGCTTCCGCCAATCATATGACCTCCATCTTAAACGACTTTCTGTCTGTTGGACGACTGGAGGAAGGAAAAGTGGAAATCATTCGGGAGCAGGTGAATGTGCGTGAGTTATTTTCGGACATCGCAGAAGAGATCAAACTCCTGCTAAAACCAGGTCAGCATATTGAAATGAATTGTCACGGTCCCGTTTCCATCATTTATACAGATTCCCGAATGCTTAGAAATTGCTTGTTTAACCTGTTATCCAACGCAAGCAAGTACTCTGACCCTGATAAAGCCATATACCTGATTTGCGAAAGCACCGCAAAAGATTTTATGGTCAAGATACAGGATGAAGGGATCGGCATCCCTGATGAGGATCAACGGCACCTTTTTGATCGCTTTTTTCGGGCCAGCAACGCGATCAACATTCAGGGCACAGGGCTTGGCCTTAATATCGTTAAACGGTATCTTGAGCTCTTAAACGGTTCCATATCATTCACCAGTGCATATGGAAAAGGAAGTACATTTGTGATACAATTGCCAATACAACCATCATGAAGAAAATCTTGCTTGTTGAAGATAACAAAGAAATCAGGGAGAATACGGGCGAGATCTTGGAACTCGCTGGTTACGAAGTCATTACTGCTGAAAATGGAAAAGTTGGCGTCCATCTTGCCCAGGAAGAGAGTCCCGATCTTATTATTTGCGACATTATGATGCCTGAACTGGACGGCTACGCAGTGCTTCACATTTTGAGTAAGAATCCCGAGACTGCCCGAATTCCATTCGTCTTTCTCACAGCAAAAACAGAAAAGGCAGATATCAGAAAAGGAATGGAGCTCGGCGCCGATGACTATCTAACAAAGCCGTTTAGCGATACCGAACTCCTCAATGCCATTGGCACGCGCCTTCGAAAACACGCCTTGCGTTCCAATGAATATGCCAGCACCCCTGAGGGCCTTGATAACTTCCTCCGCGACGCACAGAAAGTTCTCAACCTGAAGGACCTATGTAAAGACAAGAAGGTAAAGCAGTACAAGAAGAAAGCAGAGATATTCAGTGAGGGTGACGTACCGCAATCTGTCTATTTTCTAAAATCCGGTGATGTTAAGACCTTTAAGTCACACCAGGACGGAAAAGAACTTATTACTGATCTCCACAAGGAAAACGATTTCTTTGGGTTTGAGCCCATCCTGGAAGGTAAGGATTACCATGATTCAGCAGTTGCGATGCAGGACTCTGAAGTAATTGTGATCCCGAAGCATGACTTTCTGACTTTGCTGTACAGCCATCACGATGTGGCCTCTGGCTTCATCTCGCTTCTCTGTAAAAAAGTGGCAGAGAAAGAAAAGCAATTGCTGAATCTAGCATACAGCTCAGTGCGTCAGCGTACTGCCGATGCTTTGTTGAAGGTTACGCAACTTAAAGATCAGAAAGACAAGATCAATATCTCCCGAGACGACCTTGCAAAGATTGTTGGTACAGCTTCTGAATCCGTCATCCGGGTTCTCTCTGATTTTAAGGATGAAGCGCTTATCGAGATTGAGAGTGGGAAAATACGCGTCCTCCAACCCGCCAAACTTGAAAAAATTGTTCGCTGGAACGTAGTTCGGTAGCGCTACGGACACACAACCTCGCTGGACTGAGCCGCGCCATGGGCTTTGTCCTGGTAAACATATACAGAACGGGCCAACAGTAAAGCCCCCAAAGCGATCATCACCACAGCACTTAGACGTTGAATTCTGAATTTCGTCCGGGAAGCAAACAATTGAATAAGCGCAGGAAGCCCCAACATCGCCGGCAACGTACCTGCACCAAAGGCAAACATAAAAGCGAAACCCGCATATGCATTAGGTAACGTAATGCAATAAGTCAACGCAAAATAGGTTAGCCCGCAAGGCAACAGTCCATTGATTGACCCCATCAGCAGAAGCGAAGCCTTCGTCTTTGATTGAAGCTGCCTCCCAAAAAGTACTTTTAGCCACCCCGCAAAGCGACGGAAGAATGGAGTGATGACGGGTACCTGGAGATGGCTCACCCCAACAATTCCAAAGAGGATAAGCAGAATCCCTAACCCTACCGATAGTATACCTTGAAATTCAGTGAACCCTGCAATCGCTCCAAAAGCTCCGACAGCGGCGCCCAGCATTGCATAGGTCAAGATCCTGCCACCATTATACAAGAATCGATTCAGCAAAAATGAACGGGATAGGTTTGACACAGCGATTGCCAATGGGCTGCACATCCCCACACAATGCAGGCTTCCTGCCAATCCAATCAAAAAGGCCGATACAACCATTCTACAAATAGATTACACTTTCGAGGTAATACTCTTTGCCCTCCATTGTCCACCGCATCCGGGCTTTGTACATTCCCGCTGCAAGGTCACTCACATCGATCCGCTGTCTGTCTCCCCCCAAAGCATCTATGTTGAAATGTCGATCAAGTTTCTCGTCGGATGGCCTAAAAAGTTCCAATTGAGCTCTTGAAATATCCACCATGCGACTAAACTCAATCTCCACGCTTCGGCCAACAACCTGGATTACGGGCTTTTCCGGTAATTGGTTTGCATTGTTGACTCGATCCAATTGCTGTTGGTAAACAAGTTCCTCTTGATAATACTCCGTGGCGACTAGCGGAATATCCTGCTTTAAACAGATTGTGACCAGTACACCAATGAAAAGTGCAAACAGCACAAAAGCCAGTACAATTGATTTTCCCCAGTTCATTTCTTCGATGACTTTACAGGACCAATAAACTTCACCTTAACCTCTTCCATAAGTTCTTCATCGCGATATATACCTATCACTACAACCGTTCGTGACTGGACAATATCCCCCGCGGGAATCTTAATGAAACACATCCGTTTCAATAGACCTTCGGCGGGCAGGAGAATGATCTCCCCTTCCGGGATGACCAGTGTTGCTGTTGCCGGGCTCTTGACCCGAAGTTGCAACGGCATTTCCGAGAATGTCTTGTTAACAAACTCAAGCGTATACAAGTTCGTAAAAAAACCATCATCCGTCTTTTGATACAATGTCCCTGGAACCTTGAGTACAGTAGTTTCTACATCTGATCGGGTAGCCAGCGTGAAGCTCAAGATGACCACCAGAACCACTAATACAGCCGAATATCCAATTACGCGTGGGGTAATTAGGTGCTGAACTCCATCCAATATTGAGTTGTGTGATGCATAACGGATGAGACCGGCTGGCTTGTTGATTTTCAGCATTACATCGTCACAGGCATCCATACACGCCGTACAGTTGACACACTCCAACTGGGTACCATTGCGGATATCAATGCCTGTTGGACAGGCGTGCACACAGAGCTTACAGTCAATGCAGTCTCCTGTTTTTGGTGCCTCCGCTGTGACCTTTTTCCTCCTGCCCCGAGGCTCTCCCCGCAGCCAGTCGTAAGCAACAACAATAGAATCCTTAATCAACAGAACGCCCTGCAAGCGCCCATATGGGCAAATGACGATGCAGGCCTGCTCCCGGAAATAGGCAAACACAAAGTAGAAAATACCCGTAAAAGCCAACATGCCTGTGAACCCGGCAAGATGATCTGCAGGTGAATCCCTGACAATAGCCAGCGCGTTGTCCTTGCCAATAAGGTAGGCCATTGCGATGTGTGCAATGAGGACTGACAGTGCCAGGAAGATGATATGCTTCGATACCTTCTTGATGATCTTCGCCGGTGTCCAGTCAAGCCTGTCGAGCCTCCGTTGTTGGTTGGCGTCGCCCTCAATCCAGTACTCTATTTTGCGGAAAACCATTTCCATGAATAGTGTTTGGGGACACATCCAGCCGCACCAAAGCCGCCCGAAGACAACGGTAAACAGAATAACAAAGACAAATAGGGTCAGAAGCGTTAGTGCCAGGAGGACAAAATCCTGTGGCCAAAAGGCTTGTCCCATCACGACAAACTTGCGCTCGAAAATATTCAACAAAAGAATCGGCTTTCCTCCGATTTGAAGAAATGGTCCAGCAAAAAAAAGCGCCAGCAGAACAATAGACACAACAACTCGTCTGCGGTGAAATGTTCCAGCAGGCTTTTTGGGATAAACCCAAACACGCTTTCCTTCCTTATCTACCGTTCCAATGGAATTGCGAAATTCCTCATCAAATTGATAGAATTCCTTTCCGTGGTCTACAGTATCTGTTATACCACTTTCTTGACTCATGGATTACTTACCCCCTTCGTCGAATCTGCCGGCGCCTCAGTTGGGGCATATAAATTACCCTGCGGCTTTTTGGCTTCCGGAGGGTTTGTACCCTGAAGGCTCATCACATAGAAGGCAACATCGCGGACATCGGTTGGGCTCATCACTTTTCCCCATGCTGGCATTCCCTTTTCAACAACGCCAACCTTTATAGTAACGAAAATATTCTTTGTTGCTCCACCGTGAATCCAGTACTGATCCGTTAGGTTAGGGCCTATTGCATTGCCACCACCGTCGGTGCGGTGACAGGACTGACAATTGTTACTAATGAATACTTTCTTTCCATTACCAAGAATTGCCGCATCGTTGGAAAACGCCAGCGTATTCTCATCAATCACCGTAATGGGCTGAGAAGCATTATACACACGAACCTCTTCCGCGGCCACAGCAAGCTGGTTTTCGTACTCAGCAATGGAAAGGGGCAAAGATCCTGAAAAATGGTAGATAAACATGTAGATAACTGCCCACACCACCGATCCATACAAAATGCCTTTCCACCACGGTGGTAGATGGTTATCCAATTCGCGGATGCCATCATACTCATGTCCCAGGTCAATATCTTTTTCCTGGTTTATAGGTACCGCTGCATTCAGTTGATCCCACATCCTGGTCCACCATGACACACTAGGGGTGTATGGTACGCCAAGCTTTTGTGCCCGCTCTTTCTCAGCTTGCTCAACGAACAGATTAAGGACCCGCAACATATAAACTGCCACTATAACTACGAGGACCAGCGTGAGAAACATCAGCGTCGTCACCAGATATAACGGTGTCATCGGGTGATTTACCGGATCATCCAAGAACGTCTTGGCAGTATCCTGGGCCATGACCTGAATTCCAAGGACCATGAACATGAGAAATACTGCTGCGATTTTCATGGTGTACCCGCTAATGGCTGATGCCCGCGAACGAGTATTCATATTTTCGATCTTAATTGGATGTTTCATACTATCACTTAGCGTTTAAGTCCAGCTGGTTCTCCTTCTTCTCATCAAACGGCAATTCTTTCATTTTTCGGATGTACGTCTTATCTGCAGTGAATACCCACCACAACAAGCAAATGAAGAAAATGAAAAAGATGGAGAACGATATGATTGGCCAGATAGCCACGTTGTCCATTCGCTGCAAAATATCCTTGTACATGGTGTTAATGTTTACTGTTTCGCTTTATCAGCCTTAATGTCTTTTCCCAGTCTTTGGAGGTAGGCGATCATTGCAATGATCTCCGCTTCAGGCGCCACCTCAATGCCTTCCATATTCAGGTTCTCGGAAATGGTAGAAGCCTGCTTCATCAAATCTTCATTGGCCGTATCCTGATAACCCTCCGCATATGGAACACCGACAGTTCTCAAGGCGTTAATCTTCCCAGCCGTTGCGTCCAAGTCAATAGTCTGCTCAAACAGCCACGGATACGCAGGCATGATCGACCCGGTGGAAACTGCATCTGGTGCCAGCATATGATTATAGTGCCAGGAGTCCGAGTACTTTCCACTGGTCCGGTGAAGGTCAGGTCCCGTTCTCTTTGATCCCCACAGGAAGGGATGATCATACACATATTCACCGGCTTTGGAATACTCCCCGTATCGTTCGGTTTCCGAACGGAATGGCCTTACCATTTGTGAGTGACAGCCAACACATCCTTCACGAATGTATATGTCCCTGCCATGGAGCTCCAGAGGTGTATAGGGCGTCACTGAAGCAATTGTCGGAATATTGGACTTGATCAGGAACGTCGGGACGATTTCTACAACACCGCCTATGGCAATGGCCACGAAGGAAAGTACAGTGAATAATACTGGCCTGCTTTCCAATACACGGTGATGCCAGCCGCCCGAGGTAGACTGAGTAGTCGCGCGCGGGGCAGCTTCAGCGGGTTCGTTGGCGATAAAATTACCTGCGTAACCCGTCTTGATCAGGTTATAGGTCATGATAATTGCCCCTGTGAGATAAAGTGCCCCTCCTACTGCCCTGAGCATATATAAGGGAAGGATTTGCACGGTAGTCTCCAGAAAATTCTTGTACACGAGGAATCCTTCCGGACTAAACTCCTTCCACATCAGACTCTGGACAACACCCGATACATACATCGGTAGAGCATAGAAGATAATTCCCAAAGTACCCAACCAGAAATGCAGATTGGCCAATTTTGTTGAGTAGAGGTTTGTCGCCCACATTTTCGGCACCATCCAATACAGGATCCCGAAAATCAGGAATCCATTCCATCCCAGCCCACCTACGTGTACGTGGGCAACAATCCAATCAGTAAAGTGTGTGATGGCATTGATGTTCTTCAGGGAAAGCAGAGGACCTTCCAGAGTCGCCATTCCATAGGCAGTAACAGCAACGACCATGAATTTCAAAACTGGGCTTTCGCGAACCTTATCCCAAGCGCCGCGAAGTGTCATCAAACCATTCAGCATGCCCCCCCAAGATGGAGCAATCAGCATAATTGAAAATACAGTGCCGAGCGACTGTGCCCAATCCGGTAAGGCCGTATAGAGCAAATGATGCGGACCTGCCCATATATAAATGAAAATAAGCGACCAGAAGTGAACGATTGAAAGGCGATAGGAATACACAGGTCGATTTGCGGCCTTGGGAAGAAAATAATACATCAATCCCAGGAAAGGCGTTGTGAGGAAAAAGGCAACTGCATTATGCCCATACCACCATTGCACCAACGCATCCTGAACCCCGGCATAGAACGAATAGCTCTTGAACAAGGTAACCGGTATTTCAAAAGAGTTGACGATATGCAGAACGGCAACTGTAACAAACGTAGCGATGTAGAACCAAATCGCGACATACATATGCTGTTCGCGCCGCTTGAGTATTGTGCCGATCATATTCCAGCCAAACACAACCCAAATCAGGGCAATGGCAATATCAATGGGCCATTCCAATTCCGCATATTCCTTTGATGTCGTTAGCCCCAATGGAAGCGTTATGGCTGCCGCCAGAATAATGGATTGCCAACCCCAAAAATGGATCCAACTGAGTGAGTCGTTAAACATCCGGGTCTTGAGCAACCTTTGCATGGAGTAGTACACTCCGGCGAACATGGCATTGCCGACAAATGCAAAGATGATTGCGTTGGTATGCAGCGGCCGAATTCGACCGAAAGTAGTGTATTGCAGATCAAAGTTAAAAATGGGGTAGAACAATTGAATGGCGGCGGTGAGCCCGACCAGCATTCCCACTAATCCGAATATGACAGTTGCAATAATAAACGCTTTAACAATCTTGTTGTCATAGCTAAACTTTTCTAACTCCATAGGGCAATTAAGTTTTGGTCATGAGTTACGGCCAAAAATAGGTCCGTCGACAAAGTGAAAATATGATTTTAGTCATATATATGAAATCAGATCGTGAATTTTCTGCGGCTGGGGATAACGGCAAAAATTAGGTTGTGCGGGTGAGGCGAAAGGGTGGATAGACAGATGGATTTGGTAAATGATTACTTACCCTCAGAGCCCTCCAAATTATCAAGTTCCTGCTGACCAAAATCATTCTTTGGTTCCACCCACGGTTGTACCTATGCAGGGCCCACGATAAACCTAAAAACCGAAATAATGATTAAACCAAATGTAGGAATGACGGACAAACTGATTCGATATACAGTCGGCGTAATCCTAATCTCCCTTAATCTATCAGGAATAATCACAGGCGCACTGGGTATCGCTGTAGTGACAGTCGCCTTGGTGATTCTCATCACTGGGATTGCTAAGTTTTGTCCACTTTATTCCTTTCTCGGATGGACAACGTGGCATGAAGAACCCAAGGTGCCCGGAAAATATCACTAGACGATACCCCAAATCAATCCTGCAGCCCCAGCCCCATCCGATGGCGGAAGAGTGAGGCAATGTTCCCTGCCCGATCAATGGCTTCATCTGCTTTAGGCCCATCAAAATTCTCTCTAATCGTACCCTTGAACAATACCAGCCATCTATCAAAATGTTCACCTTGGACAGCTAATGACGCATGCTTTTGAAAGGGGTTCCCCTGATAGGACTGCTCACCGAGCAAGAGTGAAGCCCAAAAGGAATACATCGTTGGCAGATGGGCGGGCCAGTCAACATGCGAAAAAACCGGAGAGAGCATCGCGTCACTGCGAACCTTGTCGTAAAACAAGTTCACCAAACGAGTGATGTCTCCCCGGTCTTGAATGTCCTTTTTGATCGAAGTCAATCTACTCTAGTTCTTGGCAGGAGGTGGAAGCAATACACCATCGATAACATACACGATTCCGTTGGAGGCAGGAGCTGTCCCCAATATAGCGGCTCCATTGACCGTATACTTTCCGTCTTTCACACCGATCACTACATTATCAAGGTTTACCTGATTGATATTTTGGCCGTCTTTCAAGTTCTCCAATTTATAGACACCAACAGCAACATGGTATTCAAGGATATTCCTCAATGCATCCTTTGATTCAGGTTTCAATAGTCCTTCCACTGTTCCCGCAGGAAGCTTTTCGAAGGCTGCATTGGTTGGTGCGAATACAGTAAAAGGTCCGGCATTCGCCAGTACATCCACATATTCGGCAGTTTTGAGAGCCGTAACCAACGTTGTATGATCAGCCGATCCCACCGCCACGCGAACAATGTCCTTCTGAGAATCATTATCAACGACCGCAGACTGACCACCGCCAGCAGGCTCGCCAGCCACTGCGGCTGTAGCATCAGACTGAGTTCCTCCTGACGAGCAGGAAAGTAACATAGCTGCAGCCAGGATAGCAGCACAAAGAGTTTGAAGTGTTTTCATAGGTTGTTATTTAGAGTTGTTGCAATTCTGAGTTCAAGATAACCCATGGGTCTTTGTGAGAAAATGATTTTTGTCAGGTGATCTAACGGGCAATTATTAAATATCCTTACGTAGAAACTTCCGAAGAGAGAAAAGCAGGGGAATTCCCGTCCACACCAGAAGCATGGAAAACGAGTAGATGGTCCCGAATTGAGTGCCAAAGAAATCCTTGTAAAAAGCGCCTGTATAGCCCATCAACGCGGATATGTCTAGCTTGAGGAGGATCACAATCCGGGCAAGGTCCACAGGATTTAATGAAATCAGCGCCAGCGTAATCTTCTCGATGGGATAGTCGCTAAAAGAGTAAATAATATACAGCATGAATCCATCGTAAATCAGTCCGAAATAGAACCAAAACAGCAGGGCTATGCCAATTCCTTTGGCCTTATCACGGGTGCTTACTGAAGCCGCGAAGGCAAGCGAGACAAACACCCAGGTTAACAACAACCCGGAGGCGACAAGGTACAGGGAACTGGCGTTGGCACTAAGCATCAAGACCGGCACGCCCACCCCGACCAGGTAAGCGGCGGATAAGGCCAGGCTGATGGCCAGAAACTCACTAAAGAAAATCACCTTCCGGTCAATAGGCTGAGAAAGTAAAAGCTCAATAAATTCATAGGAATTAAAGAAGTAGATCGTTGTGAAGATGATGCTGACAAGCGGAACAACCATCAGCACAATGTTCAAGAGACTCAGCACTGCTTTTCCGGGATCACTATCAAGGCTAAACAGGCTAAACGTGATGACCATCAAAAAAAGCGCGTAGAACAAAACAAACCGATTCCGGAAGATATCATACATCGCGTGTTTGGTAATGCGGATCATGACTTGCTTTGGTCAAGGTTCTTGCGCATGATGTTTGCGATCGCCCTTCCGAGTTTCTCCTCACCCGTTTCGCGTTTGAGCGATTCGATTGGATTGCTATACCGTACGATTCCCTCTTCGAGATACAGGATGTCCGAAGAAAGCTCATCAAGATCACTCATGATGTGTGAGGTGATCAGAAATATCTTCCCACGTTCTTTCTCCTGGAGGATCTTGGTTTTAAGAATTTCCACCGCTAATGGATCAAGACCGGCGGTCGGTTCATCCAGAATCAATACATCGGGGTGAAAGAGAAAAGCAATAGCAGCACTCACCTTTTGACGAGTACCGCCAGAAAGTGTATGCATTCGTTTACCAAACAATTCAGTCAACCGAAGCTCCCTGATCAACTCGTCATCCGTCGGTTTTCCCGTTCTGCGCAAGTCACGGATCATCTCAAACAACTGCCCTATCCTCATGTTGTCTGGGTACCGTCCGATTTGCGGCATATATCCGATACGCTGCCGATAGCTCCATTGGCCGACAATGGACTGCCCCTCCACTTCCACGCTTCCGGAATCTGGCAGCACCATTCCCAGAATACTTTTGATCAAGGTAGTCTTGCCTGACCCATTGGGGCCGATAATGGCGTAAGAGCCTCCCTTCTGAAAAGATGCACTTACATCTTTCAAGACCTCGAGTTTCCCAAATTTCTTGCAGACCCGCTTAACCTCGATCATACGATTTCATGGCTGGAAGGTCGTCAATCAAATTTTCGGGGGTTACCGCAGGAACCACCTTTTCGGCGCGATCCAGAAGAAATACCAAAAAGCTTCTCCACAACATAACAGCGGTTGGCATTTTTTCTACAATCATCCCATAAAGGCTGACCGGATGAAAGGGCACATCACCAATTCCATTCCGGTCCAGGTCATATCCTTCATACTTGTCCCAGTAGTTTCCGGTGATGGTATTGAGTGAGATGGATCCGTTGGTAGCCACATCAAATGTGTTTGACACAAAGTTATTCTTTGCGATCAGGTTTCCGTCACAGCTTGCCTGTACTTTAAGGGCCCAACCGTTTTCCACAAATTCGTTTTCCTGAATGATGCTCCGGCTGGATCCCTCCATATAAATACCAATCGTATTCCTTACAAACAGACAATGCTCAATACGGCTATCACCGATATCCTTGAGCAGTAGCGCGTACGACGCCGAGCCCAGGTTTCCCTCGAAACGATTACCAATCATTTTTACGCCTTTGGTGTACATAACAGCAACGCCAGATCCGTTATTCAAAAATGTATTATTGAAATAGTCATCATCATGCGAAAACATGAAGTGAAGGCCGTAGCGGAGGTTTTTCTGGCTGAGATTCTCTTCTACCAGAGATTTGGTAACAAATTCAAAGTAGATTCCATCCCGGTGGCCCTGGACGGTATTTTTGCGAATCGTAATGTGATTGCACTTCCACAGGTGTATTCCGTTACCGACGTCTTGCTCTGCCTTGCTGGATGAATCAACGAACAGCGTATTGCCCTCAATCAGGCAGTTGTTTGAATTCGAAATGTGAATACCAAAGAACGCATTCTCAAACTGATTATTTAGAATCCGCAAACGTTGAAGATCTAACCCCTTCACAGCAGCAATGTCATTGATGCTGGCATGGCCGGTATTAATCAGACGGAGCCCCTGGATGGTCACATCATTCGCAGCAATGGTAAACAGTTCGTATTTGTTCTCGCCATCAATTACAGGATAGGAAAGGCCTGTAATGGTTAGCGCCTTTTGAATGATCAAATTTCCTTCGCGGTATGTGCCTGGATGTATCCTGATGGTATCTCCCGGATTGGCTAGCGCAATCGCTGACTTTACAGAGGTGACGGCCAGCCGTGGCCCAACTTCGATGGTACTTGCCATCAGGGGCCGAGCCAGCACAATCAGAACCAAAATCAATAAAAGGACCAAGGTAGGCCCAACGCTGCGCCGTATGCCTAAGATCATTTGAATTGTGTGATTATCTCACCCCAGGCCAGAAAAATACCGCCCGTTTGCCTCTTAGAAACCATCACGCGATCATAGGTCCCAAAAGCTGCCACCTCGCTAGCCATCGGAGTTCTGAACGCTTTCGACTTGAGGTAGAAAGCCTCATCGGCATTAATAAACTCTCCCGGCTTCTCATGATTAACCACCAGCCGATGCACAAAATCACCGGGTTCTTCCTGCCCTGAATGATAGAAGCTAAGCATACAATTGAGATCATCAAACTTATACACCTTCCCTTTGCGAGTAACTAACTCAGCACCAAACCTGTTGTCGACTAAAGTCATCTTGCATGCATAGCAGGCGTCCTTACCATAGAGAAGCGGCTCCGGATTTGTGGAGCATCCATACACAGCAAGGATTCCAAAAAGAATCAAGGTCTGAAAGACCAGGTGCAATCCCCTCATTTCAATTTTGTGAATATCTTCGGTTCTACTTTGTGGGCATGCTCTTCAAAGACAACAACACCAAGGACAAGAATGCCTGAGAGAATAAAAATCCACCCTCCGGAATCGGGACCGGAGAAGGCTGTAAAGTTCAATAGTTCCTTCGTGCCGATCAGCGGAGGCTGATAAGACATACCTTCAACTTTAATGGCTGCCTCTGGGTTCAGGTTGTGGCCATAGTCATAACCCCAAATGTAAAAGTCTATGAGGGCAGCCAGACCCGTTGCAATGAGCAAACCCAGATAGGCAAACATGCCGAATCGCTTTCCCCAAAGTGCCACAATAAGACCTAAGGCAATGATTGCACCCACTATATAAATCATATATCCAAATTCCGGGAACATACTTACCTCAATGTGCTTCATGCCGATGTAATGATTCAAGGCACTGATAATCTTGACGTCCCCACTGAGGGTATTGATCCAGATTTTCATTTCAAGGCCTTCAGGATATTGTGGCGCCCAAAGGAGAATTCGCCACAAGGGAACAAAGTAGGCCGACACAAGCGAGAGGGCAGCAATGGCGAGGGCAAGCCTGGATATTTTTTTGATGGGTTTCATCGGAATGTCAAGTTAGGATTAAAGAAGGTGCTCTCGAAAAGAATTTCAAGAGACACCTTCCCCGCTTTTAGACGGTACCTGTAAACTATGAACGAAAACAGGTTAATTTGCCCCAGTGCCCTCTGCCTCAATCTTACCGGTAGAGAACTTCAACGGCACATTGGACGACACAGGAGAAACCCTTATATAACCCTGCATTTCCTGATGTAGCGCGGAGCAAAAGTCTGTGCAATAGAAAGGGAAAACTCCGGTAGTCAGTGGTTTCCATTTCAACGTCTGTGTTTCACCTGGCATGACAAGGATTTCAGCATTGGCTGCACCCTTAACGGCAAATCCATGTGGCACATCCCAATCCTGCTCAAGATTGGTTACGTGGAAGTATACATCATCGCCCAGCTTGACACCTTCAATATTGTCAGGAGTCAAGTGTGAGCGGATAGCTGTCATGTAAACGTGCACTTGATTGCCTTTACGCTCAACGCGAGCTTCCTTTTCGCCTTTCGCTGCGTACGGATGGCCATTGTCTTCGATCCTATAGAATTTTACAGAATTTGGCGCGATCAGACTTGCGGGTATAGCTTCTGCATAGTGTGGCTCTCCTGTAGTCGGAAAATCCAGCAGCAACTGCATTTTGTCGCCAGAGATATCATATAACTGTGCGGATTGCGTCAACTCAGGGCCTGTGGGAAGATAGCGGTCCTTGGTAATTTTGTTGTAAGCAATAACATACTTGCCCCAGGGCTTTGCAGTAGGTCCGCCAGGAACACACAAGTGACCGATTGAATAGTATGTAGGTATCCGATCCAACACTTGAAGCGTCTTTACGTTCCACTTTACAATCTCAGAAGAAACAAACATTGAAGTATAGGCATTGCCCTTATCATCAAACTCAGTGTGGAGTGGTCCAAGACCAGGTCTCTTTACTTCTCCATGAAGTGCAGATTCATATTTAATAACCGGAATACCAGCGAACTCACCTTCGAAATCCTTATCCGCGATGGCCTGCTGAATCTTAGTGAATGAGAAGACTGGAATAAGTGCCGCAAGCTTTCCGCTGCCAACAATAAACTCACCTGTTGGATCGGTATCACAACCATGTGGAGATTTTGGGCAAGGGATGAAATAGATGATATCTTTTAACTCAGTCGGATCCAATTGCATTACTTCGTCCATCATCGTGGATACCGTCATGTTTGTCTTTTCATCCAACACATTGTGCGCATACTTCGCTTTTACTTTTTTGCCCTTACCAGCGGCAATGTATTCCTCCGCCTTCTTCCAGTTTACAGCCATGATGAAGTCCTTGTCTTTCTGGGATGCATTCACCTCCAAAAGCGTGTAAGCCTGTTCTGTGTTGTAGCAAGAGAAGAAAAACCATCCAGCAGAAGGACCTTTACCGGCACGAGCCAAATCAAAGTTTACACCAGGAGTAGTCAACTGGAAGGCAATGTTCATATTGCCAGAAATCTTGTCTACACTAATGAAACTGACGGTGCCCTTGAAATTCTGCTTGTATGTACTGATGGGAACATCGGTCTGGTTACCCATAGGAATGCTAAATCGTGTTCCGGCAACGATATACTCAGAATTCTCTGTGATGAATGGTGAGGAGTGGTTACCACCACTATTTGGAATTTCCAGTATCTCAGCTGTATGAAATGTCTTCAAGTCAACACGTGCAACACGTGGTGTATTGTTGCCATTGGCAAACGCCCAGCGACCGTCATGCACACCGTTGGTCACTGAAAGCGCGATGTGGTGAAGGTCATCCCATGGCACATATCCATGTGAAGTATTCAACATAGGCTTGCTTTCTTCGCTATACCCGTAGCCGTTCTCAGGAAACTGCGAGAACACCGGAATGATGCGGAACAAGCGGCCTGAGGGCAGGCCATAAATACCAATCTGACCGTTAAATCCGCCAGATACAATGTTGTAAAACTCATCGTACTTGCCAGGAGCCACATATACTTTGGCAGCAGCGTTGCCGGTGACCGCCTCTTTGGGGCCCTTGGGCGCACATCGCGTCATCGACATCCCCACTCCGAGGATAGCCAGAATGACCATTGTTTGAGTTAATCTTTTCATAGGTATTATTCTATTTTAAGTTGAGGTAAGTATTTGATTATTGTGTCTATTTCTCTCCATCATTTTGACGCATGAACTCCAGAATGTCACGGGCATCACCGATGGATACGTTTTGGTTTGGCATGCGGGTAAGGCAAAGCTCAAGCAGTTTTTGAGCTTCCGGATCCTTATCCAGCATCACCTCTACGTTGGTCACCATGTTCATGATCCATTCCGGCTTCCTGGTTTTGGTTACATCCTTCCAACCCGGTCCGACAAATCTTGTCTCATCCAGTTTGTGGCAAGCGCTACACTTCATCTCATATATGGCAAGTCCCCTTGTTACCCGCTCCGACTCAATAGGTGTCTTCAGTGTAACATTCTTGACCGCACCAATTCCTTTGGTCGGATCTGTCAACACCGCTTCTGGTGCTGACTTGGTCAGATCTGGATATTCTTCGGTGGATTTTGGCTTGTCCGGAGCGCAAGCCAGGTTAATCAGGAGAATCAGTACGATGAAATATTTCATTGGATATAAGGGTTTGTATTTGTTGAATCAAAAGTATAATCAAAGACTAACTAGTCCGAATCTATATTCAAAAAGAATGAATTTGGAATGAAATTTGGCTTTTGGTTGGTTTCATACGATTGCAAACCTAACCGCATTGGCACAGTATCACGCTGACTTTCGTCAGGTGTCAGCAAGATTCTTTCTAATCAAGCGAATTTGACCCCAGACAGCTGAAGAGTCTACTTTGAGACCGGCGCTGATTCGTCAGGAGTACCCTTTGTATCTAAAGGTACTTCATGATCTTCAAAGAGAATACGGATCGAAGGCGTTACCATATCGTCGTACTGCCCCGTCTTGATATTCCAAAAAAATACACCAAGGAAGATCAAGGCAATGATCAGGCTGATCGCGATAAGCATGACGACGATGATCATGAATCTGTGTTAGGTGTTTCAAACTGATAGCTTTTGAACCGCTCAAAGGCAGCCCGCTCCAACATCTCCCGATGGTTGGGGTGGGATATTTCAATCAGCGCCTTGGCTCGTTGACGCATGTTCTGTCCATACAAATTGGCCACTCCATATTCCGTGACGACAAAATGTGCATTGGCCCGTGTCGTAACTACACCAGCCCCCTCCTTGAGGAAAGGCACAATCTTGGAAACACCTTTGCTTGATACTGAGGGAAGGGCAATAATCGGCCTGCCTCCTTCTGACAAAGCTGCTCCGCGCATAAAGTCCATTTGTCCACCAACCCCAGAATACTGATAACTTCCAATCGAATCTGAGCAGATTTGGCCAGTAAGATCGATCTCTATCGCACTATTAATCGCTGTGACTTTTGGATTTGTGCGAATCACAGAGGTATCGTTTACATAGTCTACCCGCAAAACAGAAACAAAGGGATTGTCATCGACAAAATCGTAGAGCTTTCGGCTGCCGAGAACGAATGATGTTACAATCTTCCCACGATGCTTCTTCTTGTGCTCATTCGTAATCACACCGCTTTCCACAAGGGGGATTAGGCCATCGGAAAACATCTCGGTGTGGACTCCCATTTCCTTGTGGTTGTTCAGGCTTGCCAGGACGGCATCCGGGATTGATCCGATCCCCATCTGCAACGTGGCTCCGTTCTCAATCATGTCAGCACAATTCTTACCAATCCGTAAAGCGATTTCAGAAAGGTGGGCATCGCCGACTTCCGGTAATTCTTGCTCAGCAAAAACGAGTGCATCGAAAGCGTCAGCTTTAATAATCCCGTCCCCCAACGTCCTGGGCATGCGTGGATTGACCTGCGCAATCACATGCTTGGCATACTTCACCGCCGAAAGCACTGTATCTACCGAAACCCCAAAGGAACAATACCCATGCTTATCGGGTGGCGACACATGCACCAGGGCCACATCGATGGGCAGCACATTACGTGAAAACAGCTTGGGAATCTCGCTCAGAAATACCGGTATATAATCACCCCGACCATCGTTTACTGCCTCCCGAACATTCTGAGAAACGAACAGGGCATTGACGCGGAAGTTGTCTTTGTATTTCTTGTCCGCAAACGGAGCCTCGCCTTGTAAACTTATGCTTACCAATTCCACATCATAAAGTTCAGACGCGCGATCCACCATCTTGCGAAGCAGGTGCTGGGGCGTAGCCGCCCCACCGTGAATAAAAACCCGGTGACCCGGCTTAATGGCCTTTATTGCTTCCTCTCCTGAAATATAATTTCTCATGAAGTTCTTGTATTTAGATATCCTAGTTAAGTCGTTCTTGTTTGGCCGCTATACGGACAGCAACAGACGCAAAGGTAACTACACTGATGCTGCTGATGGGCATCAATATAGCCGCTACCAAGGGCGTTAGGTGTCCCGAAACCGCAAAGGAAAGAGCAACAGCATTGTACAGAAATGATATCGCAAAGGCCATGCGTAAAATGCCTGCTGATCGTCGTGCAAGCCGAAGGAAACGATCCAAGTCTTCTACCCTGTCACCCTGCAAGATCCCGTCGCTGGATGGCGTGAATACTCCGGTATTGTCTGTTACGGAAATTCCCACATCGCTCTGCTTTAAGGCGCCTGCATCATTCAAACCATCCCCGACCATGAGCACATGCTGATGACCCTTCTGCAGGCTTTCAATATACTCCCGTTTGTCATGTGGGTTTTGATTAAACTTCAGTTCCGTGTGCTGCCCAAAGAGCCGTGACATAGCCGAGCGCTCGCCATCACCATCGCCAGAGAGGAGCGCCTTACATTTTTGCCCTAATTGGGAAACCATCGCCTGAATACCGGGCCTCAGCCTTGTCTGTATCTTGAAAGATCCACGCACCTGCCCATCAAAGGATACCCAAACCCGAGTTTGCTGCTGATCTGAAACAATTTTCGCCCCGACAAATTCTGCAGACCCAATGAGAAACTTTTGGTTTTGAATGATCGCTTCAATCCCCTTCCCCGGAAGTTCCTTGAAATTAGTCACTTCCAACTTATGCTTTTCAAGTATCGAGGCCGAAATCAGCTGACTCAAAGGGTGAGTGGAAAAACTGGTGAGTTCCTTGATTATCCCAAGCTCCGTAAGGCTACAAGAGCCTTCAAATTGAATTTCCGGATTCGTTCCATATGTCACCGTTCCCGTCTTGTCGAAAACGACAGCATCCACCGAAGCCATCCGTTCGATAACATCTGCATTCTTCAGGTACAAATTATTTCGACCAAACGCCCTTAACATACTCCCATAGGTAAACGGAGCCGCCAGGGCAAGTGCACAAGGGCACGCAACCATAAGCACTGAAGTGAGTACAAGCCACATCTCCCCTGGACTTACCACATACCAGAAGGCGGCAGTAGCGGCTGCAATGAACATGACAACCCATGTAAATACACGAGCAGCACGATCAATGGTCCGCTGGTAGGAGTTCTCCTCACGTTTTCTAAACGCCTCATGATTCCAAAGACTCGTGAGGTGACTTTGCGACGTCTTCTTTTCGACAATAAAACTAACTGGCTGGCCCAGGAGCCTTCCGCCAGCATAAACGAGGTCCCCGCGCCTGGCATGGACTGGCCGGGATTCACCTGTCACAAAACTGTAATCGATAAACGAATCCCCATCGAGTAGGCGACTGTCGGTTGGGACGATTTCCAGGTTGCGAACACGGATATGATCTCCTTTCTCCAACTCATATATAATCACGGGCTTCCATTCCAAACCCTCCAATTTTTGTATTGCCAATGGAAAGTATGATTTAAAGTCTCTATCAAAGGCGAGGCTCTCATAGGTCTTTCCCTGAAACCATCTTCCGATCAGCAGAAAGAATACAAGTCCGGTAAATGAGTCGAGGTAGCCAGGCCCGAAGCCCGTAACGATATCCCAAACACTCCTCGAAAAAAGAGCCACCAACCCCACGGCAATCGGAACATCAATATTGATCTGGCGTTGCGCAAAACTCTTCCAGGCTGCAACAAAATAATCTCTGGCGCTATAAACCAAAACCGGTATCGCCAAGGCTATGTTCAGCCACGAGAAGACACTTCGCAAGAGCCCATCCTGATTATCCAAGCCCAGGTACTCCGGGAAACTGAACAACATCACATTGCCAAAACAAAAACCAGCGACAGCCAACCGGATCAATAGTGGCTTGCTCACAATCGGTATTTTCTCTTGGGCATCGCTTAGCTGAATCTGAGGTGAGTATCCAACCGAAGCCAGCAAACCTGCAATTCGCCTAAGCGATATGCGATCCGGATGGTAGTCGACCAAAAGCGATTTCTTTGAAAAATTTACTTCTGAGCGGAGAATACCATGATCTAACTTTCGGAGGTTTTCCAGCAGCCAGATGCACGATACACAATGGATAGCCGGAACGCTGAACCGCACGCGTGCAAATGTTGTTGACTTAAATTCAAGAAGTTTTTCCTGAACTTTTGTCGCATCGAGGTAGGCGTATGCTTCGTCATCGACTGCCCGGATCGTAGTGCCAGGATGCTCCTCATACTGGTAGTATGCACACAGGTTGTTATCGTTTATAATCTCAAAAACTACCTGGCACCCATAGCAACAAAAACTCTTGTCGGCAACCAGGAATTGCTGGTCGTCGCACGCCTGCCCGCAATGATAACATTTCAGATCTTCCTGTACCACCCTGAGGCCGTCATTTTACTACGTAGGTCCAGATCGCACAATCGATGTGGTTGACAACATCTTCAGCGATGCTGCCGCTGGCCAAATGGGCAATCCCCCTTCTTCCGTGGGTACGCATCGCAATGATATCCGCTTTCACGCTTTTGGCGAAGCCTTTGATTCCCTCTTCCTCTGACAATTCATTGTAAATGTTCAACGTGAAGTTCTTAAGCATGAACCGCTTTGCGAAATCCTTCATCGCCTGACTGATTTGTCCGTCAGTACGGAAGCGCGCAGGGGTGTTTACATAAAGAATATGTAGTGTGGCACCGAAGAAACTTTGCAAATCCTTCACTTCCATTGTCAATTCCTCGAGATCAAAATCCGGCGGAGTTGGCAATACAATGTTCTTGACGTCTTTAATCGATTTCTTCAACGCGATCACCGGAACCGGGCTTGACCGTACAATCTTCTCCGTGTTGGAGCCAATGGTGAACTCCTTCAAGCCTCTGGCACCATGCGTCCCCAGCACAACCAAATCTGCCTTGGTCTCCAGAATCATACGTCGGATTACTGGTACAATTCCACCGTATTCCACATGCGTCTTTATTTTAATCGGGACATCCTTGGCCCACTTCTCCTTCATTTTACCAAAGTTTTTTTCAATCTCTTTCATTCGATCGCCCATGTAGGCTTGTTCGAACGATAACACGGCAGCCGAATCGTACAATGCGGGTAACTCCACGACACTTACTAAATGAATAGTGCCACCGCTCTTTTCGGCAATCCGAACGGCAAACTTGAATGCCTCAATCGCCGTCTCAGAGAAATCACAAGGAACTAGTATCTTTTTCATAACCTATCGGATCTAATGTTTCCAAATCAAAAGTACGCAAACCAAGGCTAGATGGAGTGAGTAGGGTCACAGCGAAGGCTGATTTTAGTCATTCCAAGCTCCAGGGCAGGGATCACATACTCATTGGCTAAAATAGAGCGCCATCCTGCATTTACCAACGGATCAATGTTATGAATACGTCATCTACAATTTTCGTATCCGCTGAGGGAAACCTTTGCCCGATGCAGATCAATGCACAGGTTCAGCTTTGGGAAGTTTCTCCATGACCTTGGTAACAGCCTCACGAATTAGGTCTTCTGACATCTGCTCTGAATCGCTTAATGCCGAAACAGCCCAGCCTCTCCAAAGCAAGGCATCCCTTTCAGCATCCATCAAATCAATGATCAGGGTCCCTTCCCTGTAACGGTATGCATCCCGTTGATTGTTAATCCAATAGGGTGAGTAAATGTCAGTTCTGATCTGCGTCTTGTCCTCGATGACAATGTGGTAATGAACTTTCAGACGAGGCTCCTTCTCGGTCAGGGTATAGCCCCTCGCAGTAAGCGCAACAAGGGTGGCCTCCTTTATCCGTTTGTCGTTCAGCTCATTATAATACAGCGGGTTATTCCGATCTTCAATACCCACCTTATCGAGCCAGCCGAATGAACTATAGGCGGCAATATTGATTTCGCTGTCGTAGTCCGTCCGTACAGTAATCTGATTACTACAGGCAAGAAATACAAGCAAAACAAAAATAGATAATCGGGTTTTCATAAGCTGCTAATTGTTATGTCTCCTCAAAACACATCAAGAATTGTGTACTTCGTTTTACCGTAGCTAAAAATATCACCGGCCCTTTTTCCTTTCATGATCTGATACAACGGGCTCAACACAGACAATCCAAAAAATGGTATACCATCCATTTCAAATCGTTCGATGCTGGCAGACACAAAGAAGGTCTTCTTATCTGTATTCACAACAGAACCCCGCTGCACCACATCATGTATACCCCCTAATTCTGATTTCATCCGCAACAACAACTCCAACTCGCGATTGGCAAACTCCAACTGCTCAGAAAGCCCATTTACCCTGGCCGCATTTTCTGCTCTTAGCGACTGAACCTGAATGTCATACTCCTCTTCATTCACATTTCCGCTGTTCACCATCATTTCCTTGATGCGGGCATGGAAGTCCTTGATCACGGTTTCGTGTTGCAGGATGGCCGCATCCAAAATCCTATGTTTGTCCAAGGCCCTTTCCATATCCTATCTTACCAGTGTACCCAGTGGCAATCTCGAATGTCCAAAGCAGAAAGAGCCTGATCGCGATTAGGATAACAAGTGACTTTAGTCACCGGTTATTTGTCGCAAAAGAACGATCTTACAAAAGCCGAATGAATAGGTCCTGTATGAAAAAGATACTCTGTCCTACCGATTTTTCTGACACGGCGCAAGGAGCCGTGGCTTATGCTTCAAAATTAGCTCAGAAAGCCGGAGCCCATCTCACACTTTTTAATGTCCAATCACTGGTAGACAGAACGCCGGAAGAAGCGCTACTTGGCGAGCAAATGAATGCTCAATTAGCCTATGACCGGCTCGAAGAATTGTGTCGGGAAATTAGCCGGGTCTTTAAGATCTCTTGCAATGGAGACGTATCAACCTCCATTGCAGGTCTTTCCCCGGTAATTGAAAATGAAGCAAAAGGCCACGATTTGATTGTGATGGGAACTAACGGACCCGATGATTTTTTTCAATTCGTTTTAGGAAGCAATACATATCGCCTTGCAAAAAAAACCGCCCTTCCTGTCCTTGTCATACCGGTAGGATGTGGATACAGCGACATCCGTCATACCGCGTTTGCGTTTGACTACTGGAGAAGCAACACGCTGCCGATGGAACAACTTGTCAAGGTCATTCAGCCCTTGAAAAGCGACCTTACCGTACTGGAAGTCATGGAGCAGTCATATAGTCGCAGGGCCGAGGAAGAAATTCTGGAGGATCAAGGTCTCCTGCGCGATGTTTATGGCGGCGAAATCGTCATGCGCTTTGAAACTCTTTACACCGAAGATATACCCAATGCGCTGGATGACTATGTGAAAAAACATGACGTTGATCTCCTCGCATTGTGCTCACAGCATCAGAACCTCATTGACCGGCTTTTCCACAAGAGCGTAATCAAGGAAATGAGCAGGATCGCGACCTACCCATTGTTAATTATTCACACTTGAACAGGGTGACCAGACTACAAGTTGCAGGTTGCAAGCGCAGTTTGTAATGTGGAAAGCACTCTGATTATCAAGTATTTTGATTACTGATTAAAGTCACGATTCCCGTTGACCCACCTCATCCGTTAAGCCCGTATTGTCAGGTAGCTTCAAGAAGTCAGTTAGAAGGTCCGAGGCATTCATATAAAAAGCCATGAAAAATATCCTAGTTCCTTGCGACTTCTCAGCATCTGCTCTGGAGGCGTATCAATTCGCTGTGAAAATTGCGGCAAAAAGTCAGGGCGAAATTCATGTACTCAAGGCCATTGAACTGCCCATCATGGTCGTTTCCGGATTTGATGTGCAGCCCTATTCGTACGATCCGATGCTGCTAAGGGAGCTGGAGTCGGACGCACGGTCGAAGTTCGATAAACTCAAAGCGCGATTTGGCGCCGAAGGTCTCCGGGTCACTTTCCATGTAAAACATGAGCCACCTGTTTCGGCCATCCGGCAATTCGTCAAGGAGAATAATGTTGATCTCATCATTATGGGCACGAAGGGCACAAGCGGACTGGCAGAATATCTTATCGGCTCGACCACCGAAAAAGTAGTTAGGCATGCTACAGTTCCTGTCTTTGCCATACGAAAAGTAACAGATATAAAAACAATCCAGAAGATCATCTTCCCCACCACCCTCGGATCCGATCAGACCAAATTGATCGAAAAAGTCAAAAAATTGCAGGCATTCTTTTCCGCTTCCCTGGAAGTTTTATGGGTCAATACGCCCATGAACTTCAAAACAGATCTGGAGAGCAAGAGCATGCTCGAGGATTTCGCTAAAAGTTACGCGCTGGAGAACTATCACCTGCATGTTCGCAGCGATACAGTCGAGCAGGATGCCATTCTTCACTTCACCAAAGAGGTCAAAGGCGATATGATTGTCATGGCCACACATGGACGACGTGGCCTCGCCCACCATCTGATGGGCAGCGTTACGGAGGATGTGATGAATCATATTCAATGCCCCATCTGGACGTGCGCTCTTCACTAATCGGATGACCGCGATAACCACTGCTTATGAAATTACCTGCGTGGCTTGGCACAACCGAATCGCTTCATCACCTGAGGAAGTTCCTGGAAGAATTGGGCGACCTTTCCCGTTTCAGCGCCAGGTTATGTTTCTGGGTAGCTTTCAATGACTACGCTTTTGGCGGCACAACCGGATGGTCTACACCCAGAAGCATGGAAAGGGTCTTAAGCTTGTAGTTATGGTCTGCAATCAATTTGGCAATGCCCACAAAGGGAACAAACAAGATCATCCCCGATACGCCCCAAAGAATGCCCCCGACGAAAATGGCCATCAAAACTACCAGGGTGTTGACCTGGAGTCGGCTGCTCACAGCAATCGGGAAGATTACGTTTGCTTCCAGGTACTGAACGAAGGTAAACACACCTACCACACCGATCGGATACCAAATGGAATCATAGGTGGTCCACGCCATCGTGATCGGGAGCAGCGCACCAATCATGATGCCTACATAGGGAATGAACGTAAGAATAGAGGCGATAAATCCAAAAAGGATCGGATGCGGCACACCCAGCAGCAGAAGTCCAGCGCTGTTTAGAATACCCACCACGAGGTAAACAATGCCCATGCCCTTTATGAAATTGAAGTATGCCTGAATGGTGAGGACAAGAATCTCTTTAATGTTCTCATTTCGCTCGTCTGGGAAGATCCGGTAGAGAACCCTCACCCAATGGTGACGGTAATAAAGGATAAGCACGGAATATACCGGCACCAGTATAAGTACAACAGCCGAGACAGCAGAAGACGACACGGCATCGGCCAGCATGGCAAATGTTCCGGTCGCCATTTGATCCGTAAATGTGGTCATCATGCGCTCCTGCTTCTCCGGCGAGAAGCCAAAGAACTTGGTTAGGATATTACTGCCCTGCATCAAGGCTTCAAGTAATTTGCCCTGAAGCGCAGGCCATTCCTGGAGAAACCCGAGAAACTGCTGGACAACAAGTACCCCAATAGCTATGACGACTGCCGTGAGGATGGTGAGATTAACAAGTATAGCAGTCATACGACCAAGACCCTTCCTTTCCATCCAGGCGCAAGTAGGATAAAGGACAAAACTGATGAGCACGGCAAAACTCAAGGGGATAAACACATCACGGCCGAAGTAAAGAATAATGGAGCCGAAGACGATGTATTGAAAATAGGTCAGCAACATCGGCTTTTGACTACCCAATATCCTGCTAAACCGGAGGTGACCAAAACTTGAATTTTGCATGACTTGATTCCCCGTCGCCCGAGAATAATAAAGCTAGCAAAATTGGTGGCTCTTCCTTCTGAGGGCGGTCAGTGAGTAGCAATGATTATTGTCATCACCGACTGGTCCAAAATGGCTGAAAATGGCATCGCGCTGAGCGCCGGATTTCTATTCGCTAGTTTCCGGCAGAAGACGGAGCAGCGACGAATACTTCATCCAACTTCTTGTTCAGATCTTCCCCGCGCAAGCCTTTCGCGACGATCTTCCCCTGGGGGTCCAACAGGAAGTTCATGGGAATGCCACTGATTCCATAAAGTTTACCAGCTTCACACTCCCATCCTTTAAGATCAGACAACTGCAACCAAGTCAACTTGTCTTTCTTAATCGCTCCTTCCCACTTGACTCTGTCTCCTGGTTCGTCGAACGACACGCCTACAATTTCGAAGCCCTTCTTGTTGTAGGTCTTGTACGTCTTCACCAGGTTTGGATTCTCTCTCCGACAAGGTCCACACCAGCTAGCCCAGAAGTCGATCAACAAATACTTGCCGCGCAAGGATGACAGCGTAACAGGTTTTCCATTTACATCATCCATGGTAAAATCCGGTGCGATCTGGTTGATATCGGTCTTCTTGGCGATGGCGAGCCGGCCAGCTAATCTTTGACCAATGGAAGAAGCTTTGATCGCTGAATCAAGTATAAGAAAAGCTGAGTCAAACTTCTGAACATCCGGATTGTAGGAATACATATCAATTATTTCATAGGCCGAGACATATGATCCCGGATGTGCCTTAACAAATTCAGCGGTTAGCTTCTTTTGGTCAGCATCTATTCCGTCATACATCTTCTCCAGGCTATCGGTGAGCTGCTTATTGCTTTTATCCGCCGCCCTGTACGCTTCAATAAATTCATCCATTCGCTGTTGCACTGGCGCTGTCGCCATCTTCAGCGCGTGATTGTCAGCGTTGGTTTTCGTACCCGCCACATCTGCCGTTGACAGCGAATCTTTGGCAGCGCTTATTTCGATCTTGCCGTTTTCCAGGTAGAACTGCAGGTAATCATTGCTTTCATCCCCCATAACGCGAAGGCTCGCTTTGCGAGGCTCATCGGCCTTTCCGCTAAAAGCATACACGCCTGTTGTGCTTTTGGCCGAATCCGTCTTGCGGTCTTCGCCCATACGGTAGGACATCAACAGCATGCCTGAGTCGAGCCCCTTCATGGTAATCCTCACGGAGTAGGTGGTATCCACGACAACCGCTTCCTGCTGTTTACTGCTGTTCGTGCACGAAACAAGGAAAGCGAGCGCGAATAGCCCGATGATCATGGCTGAATAAATCTGTTTCATAGGGTTGAATTAGCTTGAAAAGGCTAAAACTACAGAAAATATTAGTGAAAAGGGAAAGCGTGGAAGCCATATGACAAGCGCAAATAGCCCGCTCCAAACGTCCGATCAATTGAATTTTTGGCACCATCAATGGTCCATTTGGTCTTGGGTGAAATCATTCCGAAAAATATTTTCACGGCTACAGGAGACCACTTGTTAATAAAGGATTATTTAGTATTCTATTAACTAACTTTTGTTTACATTTAATATCTCAATCAAACCCCATACTTATGAAAAAGATCCTTTCGCTTTTCGCTGTGGGCCTTTTCCTTTTGGCCCTTGTTGTTTCATGTAAGAAAGATGAAACCACGCCAACATCTGCGCTCGTCGGAAGCTGGAAGTTCCTAAGTTCTGCTAAGACGCTCTGTACGGATCCTCTGGATAATTATTCGGAAGTGTGCAGCACAGCAGACTGCGGCACCCTCACAATAACGTCAACCGGAACCTGGTCGTTTGCCATTACTGGCGGTGCCACAATGAGTGGTACATATACAGCTACCGGAAACTCAATTACCATCTCCGAAACAGGAATCCCAACAAAAAACAATACCTATACCATTGTTGGCACAACCCTGACTTTTGTTGAAGCGGATGCCGGGGGTGGCTGCACCGAAACAACAACCTTTACAAAGGTTTGATTAAAATCTTGTTCAAACACTTGCAAAAGGGGCCTCATTGGACCCTTTTGCACAATTGAGGTTTGTTTCACCTGAAGAAGATTGATCAAAATCCTGCAATCCATGCTTCAACTATTCCAAAAACTCTATATTTAGGCTTTTAAAACTACACATGGAAGCAAAAAAGACCGATAGTGCTGACCTACAAAACAAGTCCAGTTTCTTCCTGAGCATAGGATTGATTTTTACTATGGTGCTCGTCGTGACTGCCTTTGAGTGGAAGCAGTATGAGGAAGGAATTGTTGATCTGCAGGGCAAGAACATGAATACGTTTGAAGAAACCATGGAGGTTCCGCCAACGGAGCAACCACCCCCACCCCCGCCCCAGGTGCAACAGCCTCAGGTAGTTGAGGTTCCCGATGAGGAAGAAATTAAAGAAGACATTAAAGTAAATCTTGATGTTGAAGTAACGGATCAAACAAAGATTGAGGAAATCGTGGTTCAAGCCGTTGAGCCCGAAGAGGAAACTGACCAGATTTTTACAATTGTTGAAGAGTCGGCCGCTCCAAAGGGAGGCATGCAAGGCTTTTACAAATATGTCAAAGATAAAATCAAGTACCCACCCCAGGCCCGCCGTATGGGTATTGAAGGCCGCGTGTTCGTGGAGTTTGTGATCGGAAAAGATGGTGCACTTTCTGAAGTGCGTGCTATCAAGGGAATTGGTGCGGGCTGTGATGAAGAGGCCGTTCGCATCGTGCAAGGCTCACCCCCCTGGAGCCCCGGAAAGCAACGCGGTAAGCCCGTCAAGCAGCGCTATACGCTTCCCATTATTTTTAAGCTGGGATAATTACTAGCCAGATTTCCGATTTCGGAGGTGCACTGCCTAATCAGGCAATGGCCTGACGTACGTCATAGTTATTCCATTTTCCAACTGTAATATTTAGATACGCAATTGAGGCTGACCGATCCAAAATTTGGATCGCATGTGCAGTTGCGATTTCAGTACGATCGGGTGGCTTTATAATCAATCGGTATGGAAGCCAAGAAAACAGGGTCAGCAGTTTTGTCAACAAAGGTCAACCTCTTCCGAAGCATTGGCCTGCTGACTTCCATGATAATCGTTGTCACCGCCTTTCAATGGAAGTCATACGAAAAGGCTACCGTGGAACTGCAGCGCAAAAACATCAACACGTTCGAGGAGGTTCTCGACATCCCGGCTACCGAGCTGCCGCCGCCACCTGCTCCTCAGGTGCTGCAGCCACAGGTAGTTGAGGTTCCCAACGAAGAGGAAATCAAGGTAGACATCAAAATGAATCTGGATGTCGAAGTAACAGATTACACCAAAATAGAGCAGATTGTCATTCAACCTATGACTCCAGTAGTAGAAGATGAAGAGGAGTCGGAGAAAATATTCACAATTGTCCAGGAGAGCGCATCGCCAAAAGGAGGACTGGCCGCCTTTTATGCATTTGTCAGAGATAAAGTTAAATACCCACCGGCGGCACGTCGCATGGGCATCCAGGGACGAGTGTTTGTGGAGTTCGTCATTGCAAAGGACGGCACACTTACAGAGGTTACGTGCGTGAAAGGAATCGGTGCGGGCTGCGATGAAGAGGCTATTCGGATTGTTCAATCAGCTCCGGCCTGGAATCCCGGGAAACAAAGAGGGAAGCCAGTTAGGCAGCGTTACACGCTTCCGATAATTTTCAAAATGGGTGGCGTTAACTAGTTTACGCGGCAATCAACCTATTGGCATTCAAATCTACCCAAGAAGTCAAAAAAAAGCCACCGATCAATTTAAGATAATTGGCTTCACCGTATGGCGCGGCGCGGCCTACCTAGCAGCTCGACGCGCGCTACATGCGGCCAAGGCGTTTATCGATTAGTCCCTAACTTTCTTATACCCTACCCCAAAATATTATTGGGTATGGCTTGACAATGCAAAAAAAAAACGGTTCTTGAATACTAAAAAAAATCCCAAAAAGCATGAGTCATTCAAGAGTTTTTACAATCCTGGCTGTATTATCAACGATCATTTTTACTGAGTGTAGCAAGAGTGCTGATCCAGCAGCTCCATCGTTGGTGGGCACTTGGCTAGCAACCAGCGGTTCAACCATTGGATGTACTGATGCAACCCTTAACTCGCCTGAAGCAAGCTGCCTAACCAATTGCCAAACTCTAGTCCTTACCACATCAACCTGGACAAGTTCATATCCAGGATCAAGTGTAACAACTGGACCTTATGCAGCAGCAGGCGGGTCATTTACATTTACAGGAGTTTCAGGAAGCCCCACAGCAACAGAAACATGGACTTATACACTAACTGCCACAACATTGACCATGACCTTTTATGCCAATGGCTCTGGTTGCACATATGTTAGTAAGTACACTCGCCAATAGTTTTACCTTGTTTTAGTTTAAGTTAATCACCTCACTATCATCGGTGGGCATTTTTGCGGAAGCAAGCTGGTCGGGATTTGCAATCCAATCTCATCATAACTCGATCAATACACTACCCTGGTGAAAAGAATGATGGCAATCGGTTCTCGGCTGCCTTCGCCAAGCGGCTATGCCAGGTATGCAAAGTCGCACTGAATGCGCAGAAATACAGCGAAGCCGGGAATTTGCTTGCCTGGTCATAATCAACCAACGCTGGAATTTGAAATGACCGACACTCCAGCTGGCACCAAAAACATATCTTCAAATCAAAAAGCCCTGTAAGCGATTGACTTACAGGGCTTTAAATATTTACACTTGTAGTCCGTAGGGGAATCGAACCCCTATTACCAGAATGAAAATCTGGTGTCCTAACCGTTAGACGAACAGACCGTACCTTTTTAAGAACCGCAAAGATAGAACCCTGACGCTATTTGACAAAAAACCTTATTGCCTTTTTTGACCCAAGGGGAACCGAATGGGTTGGTTTTGGCTTATTACTGGTATATTTTTACACGCTGATTTCTTAACGCTTAAAAGCAAAAGACATGACTAAAATTGGAATCAATGGTTTTGGCCGAATTGGCCGTTTGGCCTTCCGGGCCGCCGCAGGAAGAAAAGACATCGAGATCGTTGGCATCAACGACCTCGTCGATCCGGAATACATGGCTTATATGCTCAAGTATGACTCAACTCACGGAAAGTTTGAGGGAACCGTTGAAGTAAAAGACGGCCACCTGGTCGTCAACGGCAAAACGATCCGCGTCACCGCTGAGAAAGACCCCGCCAACCTGAAATGGAATGAAGTAGGAGCCGATATCATCATCGAGTCAACCGGATTATTCCTGACTAAAGTCGATGCTCAGAAGCACATCACCGCCGGCGCAAAGCGGGTCATCATGTCTGCCCCGGCTAAAGACGACACCCCGACCTTCGTCATGGGCGTTAACCATAAGAGCCTGAAGGCGGATCAGACAATTATCTCCAACGCTTCATGTACAACGAATTGCCTTGCCCCTATTGCAAAGGTACTCAACGATAAGTTCGGCATCGCCGAAGGACTGATGAGCACCGTGCACGCTGTTACTGCTACCCAGAAGACCGTAGATGGACCTTCCGCCAAAGACTGGCGCGGCGGCCGTGGTGGCTACCAAAATATTATCCCCTCTTCCACCGGCGCCGCCAAAGCGGTTGCCCTGGTAATACCCGAACTCAAAGGAAAACTAACCGGCATGTCATTCCGCGTCCCGGTAGCCGACGTGTCTGTAGTCGACCTTACTGTCCGCCTGACGAAACCTGCTAGCTACGACCAGATCAAAGCCGCTATGAAAGAAGCCGCCGATGGCGAGATGAAAGGCATCCTCGGCTACACCGAAGATGAAGTAGTATCTCAGGATTTTGTAGGGGACGCCCGCACTTCCATCTTCGATGCAAAGGCTGGCATTGCCCTCAATGACAATTTCGTGAAAGTCGTCGCCTGGTATGACAACGAGTGGGGCTATTCCAACAAGTTGATCGACATGGTGCAGGAATTGGCCAAACACAAGTAGGTTAAAGGTTACAAGTAACAGGAGGCAGGCTTCCAATAACCTGCCTCCTGCGACTACTTTTTCTGCTGGGTCAGCGAGTGCTTATACCAGATATTGAGGATTACTCCGGTCAGCACCACGACCATTCCCAGGTGGGCGGCCAGGCTGAATGTTTCGCCGAAGAAGAAGTAACCCAACACCAACGCGTAAACAATACCAATATATTTGAGGCTTACCACCTTCGAAAGCTCATCCGACTGATATGAGCGCGTCATGAAATATTGGGCGATTTGCGCTGTCAGGCCAATAAAGATCAGGAAGAACCAATCAGTTCCTTGCGGCATCACCCAGGCCACTGTGTTGATCAGCAACAACGTCACTGGCAAGGAGACCAGGGGGAAATAGAAAGTGATAACAAGCGGGTGTTCCGTCAGCTTCAACTGCCTGATCATGTTGTAAGCAAGTCCGGCAAAGAAGGCGGATCCAATACCAAGGCCCAGATACAATGGTTCGATCCGGTTGTCAAACCCCTGAACCATCAGCACACCCAGGAACGAAACCCCAAAGAATGCCCATTGCCATGGCTTCACCGGTTCTCTTACGATGAAAATTCCCATGATGGCAGTAAAAATTGGCGACAGGTACTGAAGTGTGACCGCGCTGGCCAAAGGCATATGCTGGAGGGTGATAAAATACAAGATCAGGGAGCTGGAGCCAAAAAAACCCCGAAGCAGCAAAGCTTTACTATTGTTTCCCGGTAGCGGGATGTGGTAATACCGGACTATCCCAAAGGCAATAATCAACGATACCAGGGAGCGCAGCAGAGCAATTTCTATAGCAGGCAGATGACCCAAAAATTTCACAGCCGTATTCATCAAGGCAAAGAAAAAAGTTGCCAACAGCATGAACCTGACGCCCGGAGAAAACATGGCACAAGAACGTAAAAACTGGGGTGATTTTGGGTCTGTTCTTGATGAAGTCAATCCGGATTCTCCCCATGAATTCAGTCAAAATTGACATTATGGAAGGTAACCAAGCGTGTAAGATTCAGTGGAAAATAGTGCAATAGAATAGCTGGAAAACAGGAATTGAATGTTCATCTGACATCCCCCAAATGAGGCGAACACACATTAGGGTGCTGATAATCAATAATTTACACTAGCCCATTATCCCACAACCTGGCATATGGGGGGTCTTGAATGGTTAGTTTACTAATGTATTGTTTCCCCTGACTTTGGATGAATCCGGCCTGCGCGGTGTCCCAATTTTGTTTCAACAAAACGAAGGAGGGGACATGACAACGCTCGCATCAAACATCAACATACGCCACCGACTGACGCAGGTCATCGTGCTGCTGCTCTGCATCATGATTTGCATGTTGATTTCCCAGTTCGCGGTCGCCGGGCGCAATCACAAGCCCCCCCGCTTCGACAAGCCCAAGTTCAGAGTCAATGTACACATCAGCTCTAACCGGGTTGTTAAAATATTATACAAGAAAAGGATGGAGGCTCCTAGATCTTCCTCCATGGTGGCTTCCAACCGCAGAAGCAAAAGCAAAGGTCCAGTAGCCCAGGCGGAAACCGACATGTAAAGACAAGGGGTGTTTAGTGAGCCTCTGCAGTTTCTGCAGGGGCTTTTTTTTGCGATCTTAGCAACCGCGCCCGCTGCCCATGGACTTCGATAAAGACACTTTTCTTCACCGCCTCGCGCAAACATCACCTCATCCCTTCGGCATCGCTGTGGAAAGGGCGGAAGGAATCTACATATACAGTCCGGATGGTACCCGGTACATGGACATGATTTCAGGGATAGCCGTGACCAATATCGGCCACCGGCACCTCAGGGTGGTGCAGGCGATTAAAGACCAGGTTGACAAACATCTTCATGTGATGGCCTACGGTGAGTACATCCAGTCTCCCTCCAACCTACTTGCAAGAAAGCTAACCAGCCTGCTCCCGCCAAACCTCAACTGTTGCTATTTTGTAAACTCAGGTACGGAGGCGAATGAAGCTGCGCTTAAGCTTGCAAAGCGCGTCACCGGACGAACGCGAATCGTCTCTTGCCGAAAGTCCTACCACGGAAGCACGCACGGTTCACTCAGCGTTTCAGGTAATGAAGTTAAGAAGCGCGCTTTCCGGCCGCTCCTGCCAGATGTGCATTTTATTGATTTCAATTCCATCAACGACCTGGTTCAGATCACCAACAAGACTGCCTGCGTGATTATGGAGACTATACAGGGCGATGCCGGTGTGAGAATCCCATCCGCAGATTACTTGAAAGCCGTACGCAAGAAATGCGACGAAACGGGTGCCCTCCTCATCCTGGATGAAATCCAATGTGGCATGGGACGTACGGGAAAGCTCTTTGCCTTTGAGCACTTCGGTATTGTTCCCGACATATTGACGATAGCGAAGGCATTTGGCGGCGGGTTGCCGATTGGCGCACTCGTCTCATCAGAAGAGAACCTTAGGGCATTCACAACCAATCCCATGCTTGGCCACATCACCACCTTCGGCGGAAATCCCGTCTGCTGTGCCTCTGCCCTGGCGACACTGGAAGTGATTGAAGAAGAGGGCCTTCTCACTCAAGTCGAGGCTAAGGGAAAACTGATTGCTTCACTGATCCAGGATCCCGAAGTAAAAGAAATCAGGCGGATGGGAATGATGTTTGCGGTGGACTTTGATTCATCCGACCGGGTCAATCGCATTGTAGAATATGCCAAGAAAAAAGGCGTGATCTGCTATTGGTTTCTCTCTCATCCGAACAGCTTCCGCATTGCCCCGCCCTTGACGATTTCGGAAAATGAAATCCGTGAAGCATGCGGTATCATCAAAGAGGCTATTCAAGAAACAAAGATTTCCTGACGCATCTAAGTCAACGGATTTTATTAAATACCCGCAGCAACGCCCAGTTCCCGGCAGATCTCTACCGCGTTACGCCCTGTCTCGTGATCCTTGATCGCCTTGACAATCTGGGTCTCTGTGAATTTTGCCTCTTAGTTTAACCATTTAAAGTTGATAATCTTATTCCAACTATTAAATGGCCGAACTTCAGGGGAGCTTACACCAAAGCCGCATCAGCAAGACCGGAAACAGTGCCATTCGTAACCTGCTATTCATGTGTTCATTCACGGCATGCGAGCGCAACAAAGCCTGCCGTGAGCTGTTCAACAGGATCGTTAGCAAGGGAAAATCCAAAAAGCTCGCTCTAATTGCCGTGGCCAACAAACTACTCAAACAATCGCTGGCCATTGCCAAATCCGGGGCTAGGTACCAGGAAGAATATTGCAGCGTGAATCCGGGACTGGTGGCCTAATCCATTCCTCTCAACAGCCCCTCAAACAGTAAGTTGGTGCTAAAAGAATGTTGTTGAGTTGCTTGACTTTTAGCACAGTTCATTGTTGTGGGTCGTAGGCTAACGTGGTCTCTTCTTTGGATTTTGGCGTGAATCAAAGAATGTCAGAAGGATAATTCTTTCTCCCTTTAACCTGTAATAGACTCTTGTCTGTTTAGTTAGTTGAAACCCTCTTAGGTGTTTTTCCTTTATTTCTAGCGTCCCCATTTCGGGGAATTCAGCGAGTAACCTAGTAAAGTCCATGGCCCTGGACCTGAATTGGAGTTTTGCATTATCTCCAAATTCCTCTTGAATGTACATTAGAATTTCCTGAAGCCGCTTTTGTGCTGTCTTTGTCCAAACGATTCTCATTTGAGCTTTTTCCAGACGTCCTTATCTTCGATAAGATTCGCTTCGTCCTCTGATTCGTCGTAGGCCAGGAGGACTTCCTTTTTTTGCTGATCTGTTAAAGAGTCCCACATGCTGCTATCTTTTGAATTTTCCCGTTCCTTCAGGAAGCTGTAAATAGCTTGGAGTAGCCTTTCGTCCTTAATTCGGTCGACTATCTGGTGAAGATTGGATTTCAACTCAATTGTCCCCATAGTTTGGATTTTTTTGTTACAATTTAAGAGTTTTTACTGTGAATATCCATTGAAAGCCTATGGCCCACAACGTGAGTGTATGCGTCCGTAGCTGGGCTTAGGAGGACTTGCTAAAGCCGAAGGCTGGCAAGGCCGACCAGGACGAACGTACATGCAACCATCGCG
>JAYVBH010000049.1:0-68690 GCA_043750575.1 Cyclobacteriaceae bacterium | reverse complement strand
TCCACTTCATGGTCGTCACTGGATGGCGATTACGGGTAAGCCACTCGCCGCATCAGCTGGTGCCCAAATTTTTACAAAAGGGGGTAATGCGGTTGATGCTGCCTGTGCAATGCTTGCCGCGACTTGCACGATGTGGGATGTGCTGAGTTGGGGCGGAGAGACGCAAGCGCTGATCTATAATCCAAAGACAAAAAAAGTAATCGCTATCAATGCGTTGGGCGTGGCGCCAACTGGTGCAACACCGGATTTCTTCAAGGGCAAGGGCTTCAAATATCCACCTGCCCTTGGACCGCTTGCTGCTGTTACTCCAGGGACACCGGGTGGTTTGATGACCATCCTGGCGGAATATGGAACGATGAGTCTCAAGGAAGTTTTGGCGCCGGCTATGCAGATGGCGGAGGGTTATCCCATCGAAGCACAAACAGCTAACTCAATAGAGCGCGGAAAAGCAGAAATCAAGAAATGGCCATACTCCCAGAAAGTCTTTCTTCCTCATCTTGGCGAGAAGCGGGAGGCCCCCGATGCCGGTGAAATTTTTATTCAGAAAGATCTGCTTGTTTCGCTCCAGAAATTGGTAGACGCCGAACAACAAGCCCTAAAGAAAGGAAAGAGCAGGAAGGAAGCTATCTATGCGGCCAACGATCGGTTCTACCGCGGTGACATTGCCAAGGAATATGCGCGAGGCTGCCAGGAACAAGGCGGATTGATCACCGAGCAAGACCTTGCCAACTGGAAGGTAAAAATCGAAGAACCCCTCATGACCAACTACCGTGGCATCGAGGTGTACAAGTTGCAGCAGTGGACACAAGGACCTGCAATGCTTCAGACACTTAACATCCTGGAGAATTTTGATTTGAAGAGTATGGGATATAATTCCGCGCGTTATGTTCACACACTTTATCAGGCGATGAATCTGGCATTTGCCGATCGTGATTTCTACTATGGTGATCCGGCTTTCGGTCCTGAGGGGCCAATAAAGGGCCTGATGTCTAAAGAGTATGCCAAAGAGCGCAGCAAGACCATCAATCTGCAAATGAATGATCCAAAGGCGGGACCAGGCGATCCTTATCCCTTTGAAGGCAAACAGAATCCTCATCTCGACGTCTTGAGATCCTGGGGAAATACCCAAGCCTCCAATATGAGCCCAGGTAATCCACTCGATGAAAAATTCATGGAGTCATTCACTGCGGGGACCACATCCGTGGAGACAACTGATAAAGAAGGCTGGGTCGTTTCCATAACACCGAGCGGTGGCTGGGTGCCTTCGTGCATTGCCGGCAATACGGGAATGGGAATGAGTCAGCGCATGCAGTCTTTTGTACTGGATGCCAAGGAAAATCCGTTTAACGTCGTTGAGCCGGGTAAACGCCCACGGGTCACGTTGACGCCCAGCATGGCGCTGAAAGATGGCAAGCCCTTTCTTTCCTTTGCCAAGCAAGCCGGTGATGAACAAGACCAGCTCCTCCTTCAGTTCTTTTTGAATATGGTGGAGTTTAACATGACCGTTCAGGAATCATGTGAAGCCCCAAGCTTCAAGACATTTCAGATGTATTCCTCCTTCGGCGATCATGAAAAAAGAATCGGTGCGCTTACGCTGAACAGCGCCATGCCGCCATGGGTTCGCAAAGAATTGTCGCGCATGGGCTATCGTCTATCCTACGAAGACCGGACCAGCGGACCTATCAATGCGATCTGGTTTGACTGGAAGCATGGCTCATTCTGGGGTGGATCGAGCAATCATGGGGAGGATTACGGGATTGGGTGGTAGGGCAAAAGCCTTTCACTCAAACATGTAATCTTTGTCTTCGCGTCGTTTTATGGGGCATGTCAATCGCTAAGGTATTGCAGAACAAATCCTTTGCAATATTCCTTAATCTGATCTCGCACGCTGGAGAATTGAGACTTGGTTTGCTCCTCCGTTCCAGTTGCCTTTGCCGGGTCCGGAAAATCACGATGAAATTTTTTGGTCACTCCAGAAAAAATGGGGCATCGCTCCTTCGCGTTGTCGCAAACCGTTATCACGAAGTCAAAATGCATAGCATCGTACTCTTGAACTCGGTTTGAGGTGTGTCGTGAAATATCAATACCATCTTCCTTCATGGCAGCAATTGCGCGGGGGTTTACCCCATGGGCTTCAATTCCAGCGCTGTACACTTCAGCGCGATCGCCAGCAAAAGCCCGAAGATACCCCTCCGCCATCTGGCTACGACAGCTGTTCCCCGTGCACAGAACTAGTATCTTCTTCATCGCCGTTAATTAATTGCAACATCCAGGAGCGCAACAGCCGTCGGCTTTTTCGGCATACACGGTGATGCTGAAAATTCCGGTGTTGCCAGTCTTGAATTTCTCAATCTCCTCCTTGCTCAAGTAGTCACTTAGTATCTCATCCGGGAGGTTTATCCGCTTCTCTTTTTGGATGGATATGTTCTTGAAACCTGCCTTCTCAATTATGGAGAGATAATCCGCTTTTTGTATAGCTCCAGCAACACAACCAGCGTACATTTCTGCAGACTTCTGAAGGCCTTCCGGTAGTTCACCCGACAGGACAATATCCGAAACGCTGAAATGTCCTCCTGCTTTCAGAATACGGAAGGTCTCGGCAAATGCCTGCTTCTTGTTTGGAACCAGGTTCATAACGCAATTACTAACAACCACGTCTGCGATTCCTCCAGCCAGCGGCAGGTTTTCAATGTCGCCTTGGCGGAATTCTACATTTGTGAAACCCAGATTCTTAGCATTGATTCTTGCTTTCTCAATCATGCGGTCTGTGAAATCAATGCCGATCACGCGACCCGAATCTCCGGCTAATGACCGGGCGACAAAGCAATCATTCCCGGCGCCAGACCCGAGATCCACCACGGTATCGCCGTGTTTAATCAATGCATGCTGCGTTGGCAGTCCGCAACCTAATCCCAGATCAGCATCTGCAGCATATCCTTCAATTTTTGTGTAGTCATCCGCCATCACGGTATAGTCCAGCGTTGAGCAACTTCCTGCCCCGCAGCAACTCGTTTCATTGGTAGCTTTGCTTTGATCAGCAATCTGGCCGTACTTTTCTTTGACCAATTCCTTTAGGTGTGATGCGTTTTCTATGGTGTTCATAGTATATGTTTTAGTTTCTCGTGATCGTATTTAACAACAATTCGGATCTTGAAAGCTATCCAGCAGCTCATGCATGGTAATTTTCATCTTCGCCCATGCCTTCGCATCAATGCAATAGCAGACACTTGGGCCATCAATATCGCCCTTGATGAGTCCTACTTTTTTCAATTCGCCTAAATGCTGAGAAACGGTTGATTGAGAGAGCGGGAGCTCCTCGACAATGGCACCGCACACGCACGACTTCTGACGAATGAGAAACTGTAGAATGGCAATACGCGCCGGATGGCCCAGTGCTTTTGTTAGCATGGCCAGGTCATTTTGCTCTGCAGTAAAATCCTCTTTTTTGGTAAGTCCCATATCTCCTTAATCGTAATATTACGATTAAGGTTCGAAATCATCGGAAAATATTTATGAATGGCCTAAAGGCCTCAAAAAACGGCTTTCGAAGTGCTAAAAGTTTGGTGAGAGCAGATACTTCGCGTAGAAATCATCGATCACTTTAACTGCTTCCTCAGGGGTATCCACCAGGTTAAAAAGGCTTAAGTCTTCCTCATGGATCATGCCTTCTGTGACGAGAACCTTCTTCATCCACTCAATCATGCCTCCCCAGAACTTTTTCCCAACCAGCACGATTGGAAAACGTCCAATCTTCTTGGTTTGGATCAAGGTGAGTGCCTCTGACAATTCATCCATGGTCCCAAATCCACCTGGCATCACGATGAATCCCTGGGAGTATTTGACAAACATTACTTTCCGGACGAAAAAATAATCGAACGTAATCAATTTATCAGGGTCGATATAGGCGTTCCCCTTTTGCTCAAAGGGAAGGAAGATATTAAGTCCTACAGATTTTCCACCTGCACGATTTGCTCCTTTATTTCCTGCTTCCATGATTCCGGGGCCGCCTCCCGTTACGACACCATATCCATGCTGCACCAATTTGTAGGCGGTCTCCTCGGCAATCTTGTAATACGGATGCCCCGCTTTCACCCGGGCAGAACCAAAAATTGTTACACAAGGTCCAATTTTCGCCAATTTCTCAAACCCCTCCACAAATTCGCTCATGACTTTAAAAATCACCCACGAATCGGAACTCTTGATCTCTGCCCAATCCTTGTCCTTAAATGCTTTGCGGATCTTGCTCTCCTCTTCAAGCGCCTGCTTGATCAGTTCATCTCCATTCTTCTTTTTCTTAGACATATCTCAACTGTTTCGAATAGCCCAAGTTAGAAAAAATCTACTAGTGCTGGCGGCAAAGCCCTTGCTAGTTCATTTTGCAAACAAATCAGCTAGAGCGGGTTGGAGCTCAGGGTGCTTAAATTCAAGCCCTGCCTGTTGCATTTTGCGGGATGACACGTTGCTTCCAAAGAGGACAAGGTCCGCCATTTCACCGATAAGAAGATGCAGGGCAGTCGATGGAATATTCGGAAGCAGAATTTTGCGATGAAGGATTTTTGCAATTGCTTCTGTCAATTGATGGTTTGTTACTGGCGAAGGTGCTGTGCCGTTAAAAGCGCCCCGCATCGATTCGCGCTGAACTGCCATCATAAACATTTCACACAGGTCATCGAGATGAATCCAACTAACCATTTGACGACCGGTTCCAAGTGCCGCCCCAATACCCCATCGAATCGGTCGCGCTATTTCTTTCAGTGCCCCTCCACCCTCACTCAGCACAATTCCAATACGAATCTTGACCACCCGTATCCCGAGGGCTTCAAGTCGATCCACTTCCTTTTCCCAGCCGACTACTACGCCCGACAAAAAGTCCTTACCTGGAGGGCTTTCCTCCGTCAGCAAATCATCCCCAAGCTCAAACCCATAGTAACCAATTGCTGAGGCGCCGACCACGGTACTGACGGAATGAGGATTTTCTTTCAGATGCCTATAGAGCAGGGCAGTGGACTTGATGCGGCTATCAAGGATTTCCTGCTTCACAGAAGCCGACCACCTCTTATCTGCAATACTGGCTCCTGCCAAGTGAATGACTGTATCAATGGCCTCAAAGGCCCCAGCTTCAATTATTTCTCGTTCCAGATCCCAGGCGAATGAGGGGACTGGACCTGGTCGCTTCGTCCGCCCAAGGTGAGAAACCCGGCACCCCTTTTGAAGCAATAGTTCTGTGAGCCGGGCTCCGATCAATCCGGTCGCACCTGTGATTAAAACTGAATTTGTCAAAACATCAAATTTTGAATGATCTTTACATCAAGATAACCATTCAGGCATGAAAAAGTTCGTGATCATCATAGCTGTGTTTTTCGTTGGCACCGCCCTGGGACAAAAAGTGAGCGTGAGCAAGAAAAGTGAGCGAGTAAAGGGAGAATCCGCTGAAGGTTATGCAACAACCCTGGAGGGCAAGAAGGACGAAGTGGCATCGGCTTGGTCAAAGTATATTAAAGAACTTGGCAAAGTGAAAAGTGGTGGCGATTATCAATTTATTGAAGGCCCCGCCATGGGTGGAACAGTGTATACTTCTGGGGTATTGTATGCCCGATCTGGTGGAGGCGCTGAATCCGGAACAGTATGGCTCGGCCTTCGTGCAGATGAATGGACGGTAAATGATATTAAGATCGTCGAGGATGCCGCGGAAAAACTGGTATACCAATTTGGAATCAAGTTTTACAAGGACAAGATCCAGGCCCAAATCAATGAGGCCCAAGAAGCACTCAACATTGTTGTAAGGCAACAACAACGACTTGTTAATGAGAATAAGTCACTCAATACCAAGTTAACAAGCAACGAGCAGCAGAAGATTCAACTGGAGAAGTCGATCGAGGCAAACAAGCTGGAGCATTTAGTACTGCTGCAGAAAATCGTCAACAACAAGAAGGCGCAGGATTCTGTAAGTGCCACGACCATACCCATCAAGCGAGTGGTAGAGCTTCATAAGGAAAGACTTCGAAAAGTTAATTAGGCTGCTTCGCCCTCCACATTCTCTTTTCCTTATCGAAGTAAGTACGGGCATCGGGGAACTCGATATAATCTGTGTTCCCAGAAATGTTAGAATAGTATGGCTGAAGATCTTCGCCACGAACCATTCTATCAAACAGGAAGATGCTTCTCTTTGCGAGTGTATCTGATTCCATTTTCCATGTTCGAAAAACTTCTTCATAGCTGATCAATTCTCCTTTAGCATCCAATTCCAGGGTTCCGCCGATGGCAATGCGTTTTACAATCAAACTAGGAGCAATTCGGCTAACAAGAAAATAATGAACTTTCCCATCAACATAATAAGCATCCAGCCGATGTAAACTCTTTTGTTCGGCGTAGTGCTCATCGTACCCCTTATAAAATCGTTCGTCAAACGTAATGCCATCCGGAGATTTGGCCATGTACCGTATGACTTTATCCATCATTTGATCCTGTTGAGGGACGGATAAATGAGCTGTGGGGTTGTAGTCCTTCTCCCGCCTGCAAGAATTCAACAGGAAAAGAGTCAGGCAAATGAGTAAAGTGTTCGTTACACGCATAGAACTTCAAAGTTAGGGCATAAAGAAAGAAGACCCACCATTTCCAGTGGGCCTTCTTTGATAAAGAAAAGCTAATAAGATCCTAGTATACCTTATTCAAAGGCTGGAACTCTGACCATCCGTCGGTCCAATCACTAGCTGTAGAGAAGGCTCCGCGGTATGTCGTCGAGGTGAAAGCTGATAATTTTGGATTAGAGAAATCTGCGCCTGCATTCAGGTTATTTGCTCCGGCAACTCCAGCAACCAAAACAAAGTTAGGATTTGAAGGAAATGTGGAGGAAGTCTGCGCAGACCAATATAGTCCACCCGTCACACCGATGTCTGTAAACGTGCTCGTGTTTGTCACATTGTTAAACACCTGGTTAGTGTTATTTGTCCAATACGCTGCAATCTGTGCTGCATTACCCGCGCCATCGGGCGCAATGGTAAGCCCAGTTGCAAAGGTAGCGTCAGAGGCCGTAGTTGATGCGCCTGTTCCACTTGTACTTGGGATAGACAACACATTGTTAGCCAGTTTGGAAACCCCATTATTCAGGTTATCCCATGTGCCAGCATCATCAATCCTTATGCCCACCCTGTAACCAGAGAAGAAGGAGTTGAAAATGGATATCGCTGATCTTCTACGGATGTGTGCGGCATTCTGATAGTTGCCGGAAATGGAGCGGGCCTGAACTTCACGCGGTCCAAGTACTGTGATGTTAGAGAACACCCCACGTGTACAACCGGTATTCGTTGTGCCATCACAAACGCCAGTTATCGCTGTACCGTTTGCCTGGTTATCACTTTCAAAGCCATTAGAACCTGACTGATCGGCAAAGAAAGGGTTTCTCAAAGCGAGTCCGAACTGCACATTTCCTCCCCATCCAAAGTCTGTATCGAAGTCGTCATCCCATGTAGATAATGAAACAAGCCACTTGGCATTGACTGTTCCTCCAAACCACTCAAATCCATCATCACCTCCGAAGGAAACCTGAACATATTCGATTGTTGTCCCATTGCCAATGCCACCCATGGTGAGACTATTGGTTTCGTTGTTTGGTGTCAATTCGATTCCCGCATATTCAATGCGCACATACTGAAGTGATCCTGAATTTTCATTGGCATTGGTTGCGGGAGTTGCACCGTCAGCGACAACGCTTCCAAAATTCTGTGAAGGAGTTATTCCCTCGATAGTCGGCTTTGCTGTCTGGTTAACAAACGCATTCCCGAGCATCACAATACCGCCCCAGTCGCCACGGTCCCGCTCTCCAACATTCTGAGCAGATGTAAAAACAACAGGGCTTGTGGAAGTCCCAGCTGCGATAAGTTTGCCACCTGGCTGAACGATAAGTGTTGCTTTTGTCGCCTTATCACCTTTTATGACGGTTCCTGCAGGAACGGTTAAAGTTACTCCAGTAGGAATAAACACCTGGCCCTTCAGCAGGTATGGTGTGGTCGCATCAAGTGTTTGAGTAGCCAGAATGCCTTCCAAAATGGTGACAGGGTCACCAACGGAAACAATAAAATTTGCAACTGCCGACGGGTATCCTTTGTTGTCCAGCACCTGGAAAGCCACAATGATGGTGGAGCCAATCAGCGCATTTGCGGGAACAGTGTATTCATAAACGTAAGGGGAAGCAACGCCTGCAAGCTCAACAACCTCTTCCTCAACTCCAGCAACATAGACAAACAACTGCTTCGCGCCATTCGGAGCACTGAACGTTACGTTTGTGGTTACTACACCGCCCGGGATATTGGAGGCGGAAATCGGGTCCACAGTAATGGATGGAGCCGGGTTGACTTTGTCTTCAGTGCACATCATCAGTATTGATGCAAGTGCGGCAATGGCCAATAGGCTGATTTTCTTATTCATAAGTTTATTATTTCGCCTCAAAAGTAGAATTATGAACCTCAGGGGTGATGAATGACCAATTAACAATTCATTACCTGTCTGTTATCGGCTATTCAAAGGCTTAACATTCAAATAATTTGTTTTGCCCTTCTAATGAAGGGGTCCAAATTTCCAGGCAAATCCGAGCGTATAGGTTGTTCCTACCCTGTACTTTCGAATAATGGCTTCCTGGTCAGTGTTGATACTGTTGTCGTTGTTGTTATCTTGATAAATGCTGTAGGTAGCATCCAAAAGGTTCCGAATGTTGAGCTTGGTTTCAAATCGCTTCTTCCAGGTTTTGGAAAGTTGAAAATCCACGGAGTTTCTGGGCATTTCCCACCAGGATGGGAATATCTTATCACCAACCGAGAAGATGCGGGGTCCAAATACGTTGTATGCGATATTCACAGAAATTCCTGATGGTTCATCCGTGTAATAGACACCCGTGTTGATAATGTAGGGTGATTGACCCTGAAGTGGTCTGTTCTGAATTTGGTTTGTGGCAGTCGTTCCAATGTCTACGTTGCTTTCAATCCAAGCCGCATTGACGTTAATTGAGGTGTTGCGAAGAATTTTGGACATGCCAAGGCTGGACAGGGACTTTCGGAATTCAAACTCAACTCCATACGATGTTGCACTTGGCGCATTCCCGTAAAATAGTTGTGGATTTTCTGTGGTGACCTGAAGATATGTTTCAATTGGATCCTTGAAATTCTTGTAAAAACCACCCACGCTAATGATTTCCCCCGGGTTTGGATACATCTCCCAACGCAAATCCACGTTGTCGATAGTTGCTGTTTTCAATGTCGGTGATCCGATAAGGGCGGCCTCATATTCAAACTGGTAGTACAAAAAGGGAGCTAATTCACGAAACTCAGGACGGTTAACTGTTTTGCTGTATGCAACACGGACCAGAGATCGATCACTAATGTTATAGGCCAAATTCAAGGAGGGCAACGCCGAAAAGATTGGATTGTCAATCGCAATCTCACCGGTATTCGTGCGGGCATTCAATTTCTGCACATTGTACTCTCCACGGAAACCTGCCGTAACATCAAGTTTTCCGAACGGCATAGATCCACTTACGTACCCTGCCGTTAACAGGTTGTTTCCTGTATACGAATCCTGGGGCTGTGTTCCTTCTTCAATGACAAATCCATCCTTCTTCTTAATATTTTCAGGTGCAAAAATGTTAGTTAGCGGCAGGCGACTCAACTCCTGACCGATGGCCTGGTCAAAATCAGCCGTGTTTGGATAGAGGTAATTAATATAGCGGGCATCAAAGGTGCGGGTCTTGTACTCAGCATAATACCCTGCCCTGATTGTGGGCTTGCGCTTATCCGTATAATCGCCAAAGCTCTTCTCGAAATCCACAGAATTTGAATAGCCCCTGTCCTGCAGTTTTGACCAAAACCGGCCTGTCTCAAATACATTGCCTGCGGCCGGCAATTGCATCGTATAAGGGTCTTCCGTTCCGGCTGAGGTCTTGTCACGATAGGTTCTAAACCTTCTGTAATCCGGTTCATTGCGATTCACAAAATTCAGGCCCAACATCCAATTTACTTTGGATGTGCCCTCGCCCAATTTGTGACTACCCATTAACTGACCTGAATAGATCGAGCGGCTCAAATAATGGTATGCGTAATTGATCCGATCAAAGTTTGGGTTCTGAATTTTGTCATCACCTGTTCTAATTGTCGTTTCATTCTCACCCAATTGAACAAACAAGTTCTTGAATTCAATCCGGTTGCGTTCATTCAGTTCCACACTCCAGTTATGAACAATGTTGAAGCGAACGTCATTGCTGTAAAAATTGTCTTTGTATTCAAAACGTTTCTCGGCTGACGTCGCAGTAAAGTCATTGTAGCGCAAAAACTCAGCCTCTGCATGCATGTAAGAATTCGAGTACATCAACGACGTTAAGTTGCTGAACTTTACCTTGCCCACATTGAAGTTACGCGCCATCGCAAAATTGAAACCCATATTGAGAGGTGCCTGTTTCGTATTGGGGGCAAAATTGTTGGTTAGTGATTTTCCGGCACGTTCCCGGAGGTTAGAGTTCTTTTGAGATGTCCTGAGAATATCTGAGGCTGGGAAGTCAGCTGGCAGGTCGCGGAATCCGTTATCAAAACCAAGGAAATCAGTACTGCTGCCGTTGGAAGACACAAAATCCTTTCCGGTAGTGTTCGTGCGATAGCCGAAATTCAATCCAACGTTTGTGAATTCATCATTGGTGGGTTGCTTGGTGACTACCTGAATTAAGCCGCCAGCAAAATCACCAGGAAGTTCCGGCGTCGCCGACTTATAGACCAGCATCTGATCAATTGAGCTGGCCCCGATCAGATCAAAAGAAAACGAACGACGATCAATCTCTGTACTTGGTGCGATGGCACCGTTGATCATCACTTGATTGTATCGTTCAGGCACACCACGGACAATGACAAAGCGGTTGTCAACGATGGTGACTCCAGGCACGCGCTGCATGACCTGAGCTGCATCCCGATCCGGGAGGCGTGTAATTTGCTCGGAAGAAATTCCACTCACTACCAACTTTGCTTCGCGAATGCTCTTGATAAGGGTTGCGTCGGTGTTGATTTCCCGCTTGGCTGTAACCACTATTTCAGAGAGCTCAGAAACTTCTTCCGAAAGGGAAATCTCAAGTGAGGTGATTTTTCCGCTTTCTACGCCAACATCTGTCAGGCTCTGGGTTTTATAGGTAACGGAGGACACCAAAACGCCATAAGTGCCAGGCTTTATGTTGCTGATGAGAAAATTGCCTTCAAGGTCTGTTGCGGCCCCTACGGTCGTTCCCTGGATGACAACGTTGGCACCAATAATCGGCTCGCTGGTTTTCGCGTCGACCACTTTGCCACTGAGGGTTCCGTTCTGAGCAAAGGAAATCAACGAAATCAGTAGAAAACTGGCAGATAATAATAGGGTGCGCATAACATCAATTTTGACGCTACAAAGGTCGTACGGCCATGTTACCCGGCTGATTCGGGGATGTTACCTAATTGTTAAAAGGCCTGGAAAGGTGGACTCTTTTCTAATGAAATGGTTAGTGTGAAAATTGTCGGCTGAACTGCTTAAGCGATGGAAATGAGCGGGTTACAAAGACCCGCCAAATAACATTCCGGTAATCAGCAGTTAACTGATATAAAATTCCGGTAACACTACTTACCAATTGGCACCTTGTTCAGGATCGCTTTGATGATGTCGGTGGTCTTGACATTATCTGCCTCTGCCTCATAATTCAGAATAATGCGGTGGTTCATGACATCCGGAGCTACTTCTTTGATATCCTCGGGCAGAACATAATCTCTGCCTTCCAGGTAAGCAGCGGCCTTCGAAGCAAGATTGAGGTTTATGCTTGCCCGGGGGGAGGCACCAAACTGAATGTACTGGGCCTCATGCTCTAGCTTATACTCCTTGGCCTGCCTGGAGGCTGACACCAGCTCAATGATATATTTTTCAAGCGATTCCGAGATTTTGACTTTATTGACCTCCTGTCGGATAGAGAATATGTCCTCTTTCGTAAGCACGGCATTTACGGTAAAGTCAAACTGCATGTTGGAAATTCGCCGCATGATCTCTAGTTCTTGCTCCTTGCTTGGATAAGTAACAGAAACCTTCATCATGAATCGGTCAACCTGCGCTTCGGGCAAAGGATACGTGCCTTCGTTTTCTACAGGGTTCTGTGTAGCCATAACGAGGAAGGGCTTATCCAATGTGAATGTTGTCTCACCGATGGTTACTGTCTTCTCCTGCATGGCCTCCAGTAGCGCCGACTGCACCTTGGCAGGCGAACGGTTGATTTCATCAGCCAGAATGATGTTGGCGAATATTGGTCCTTTCTTTACTTCGAATTTTCCTTCCCGTTGATTGTAAATCATAGTGCCTACCAAATCAGACGGCAGCAAGTCAGGGGTGAACTGGATACGTTGAAAATCCAGGTGCAGCACACGGGCAACTGTCGAGATGGTTAACGTCTTGGCCAATCCCGGCACTCCTTCAAGGAGGATGTGACCATTTGTAAACAATCCGATCAGCAACCGATTCACCATATAATCCTGCCCCACCACCACCTTCGCCACCTCGGTGTATACCTGGTCAATCTTCTTACGATGCTCCTGGGCCTGTTCGGATGTTAGTTCAAATGCCATAATTCAGTCGTTTCCAAAAAGTAGACCGCAATAATAAAGAATTCGTTTCAAAAACACTCTGAAAGGCGGATAGATGGTCAACCCGTTGAAACTACCCCTAACCGGAGCTGGGCGCTTTTATTCGAAAAAAATGATTTCCCGGTCTCCGGGATTTTGAAGGGCAGCCGTGACCAGAGCCTGAGCTACCCGATTCTCTTTGCTAACGACAATTTGCCTTCGGGCATCTTCCACATCGCCAAAGACCAGATCCCGGTTTGCAAACCCATAGCCAATATAATTTCCCCGCTCCACCAGCACCACGGATTGCTCTTCCGCACTTCTGCCCTGTCCCAAAATAACAGCGCTCACCCCATCCGGGGCAAACGACTCTACCATTGCCGTAGTCCTTGCCTCATAGGACTCCGGGGTCTCCTTCGCCTCGCAAGCCCCCCGGCACGTACCGGACTGATGTGCATAGCATAATCCTTTTGCCGTCTGAAGACCGGAGAGCTTCGGACACAAATCGAACTCCTTTACTTTGGTCCACAAGAAACTCCACGCGGTGCTTTTGTTCGGAAATGAAATCAAAGGTTTTGCATTTCTGGCTACTGCATTCACAACAAAGCGACGATACCCGTTACGGTCGACATAATCAAAAATACCCCACTGCTCTACCCGTAGTTTTTGTGCCAGATTATATTTAGGCCAACGACTTCGAATCTCCTGTGCTTCCAGGATTAATGCTACCAATTCATTTCCGGTGAGTTCATAGCGAATCTCATGGATTTCGTTGCGAATATTGGATCGGTTCCACTCTTGTGCTTCACCGCTAAAATGGCCTGCAATTCGTTTCTTGATGTTGATAGCCTTCCCGACATAAATCACCTGGCCTCGCGAATCACAGAAATAATACACGCCAGGTTTTGCGGGAAGGTTGTCAAAATCTTTTTTCGAAAGGTTGGGTGGCAGGATCGCCTCTCCGGAGTTTCTCTTCAGGGCCTTGGCGATAATTCCGCTCTCATCCCGCTTTAGCAACATACCAAAAATTTTCGCGGTGGCTTCCGCATCACCACTGGCACGGTGTCTATCTTGAATAACAATCCCCAGGCTTTCCGCGAGCCGACCAAGGCTGTAGGAATCAAGTCCAGGAATAATTTTCCTGCTCAGTTTTACGGTACAAAGTTTTCGGGTTGACCAGGCTATCCCCGCATCATCAAGTTCCTTTTTCACAAAGCTGTAGTCAAATTGCGCATTATGCGCTACGAATATCTTTTCGCGAAGTTGTTCGGCAATCTGATGAGCTACTTCCTCAAACGGTGGCGCATCTTCAACCATTTCATTCGTGATTCCGGTTAGTCCGGTAATAAAAGAAGGCACACGTCTCCCCGGATTAATGAGGGTATGAAACCGGTTGGTGATTTGAAGACCATCATGATGAATGATGGCGATTTCGGTCATGCGGTGATTCTCGGCGTAGCCCCCCGTGGTCTCGATATCAACTATGGCATACACAACCCGAAAGTAGTCATGTGTGATAAGCTTAAAAAGTTCTGATGCATACTATTTCCATGTGCCCGGCTTATGGATATTCACCAGCTAAATCCCATCTTTGACCCTATGAATCTCTTGATCCGATTTTTGCTCTCCGGTGTGGCCGTTATGCTCACAGCCTATCTCCTTCCCGGCGTTCATGTGATGGATTATTGGGCAGCGCTCCTGGTAGCGGCTTTGGTTTCTTTTTCCAACCTGGTTATACGTCCACTATTCATTTTGCTTACAATACCCATCACCATTCTTACCCTAGGGCTGTTCCTGCTTGTTATCAATGCCATGATCATTCTTGGTGTGGACTATTTTGTTGATGGGTTTCAAGTAGATGGGTTTTGGTGGGCGCTCGCCTTTAGTCTTATCCTGTCCATCTTCAATAGTCTGTTTACAGACCTCACCAAGGAGAAGAAGTAGCCGTTTGCCATCCATCACTTTCGTTGTTTCCGGTTGGCTGACCGATGACTAATTTTCCCTTTTACGCTACCCCTATGAAAAAAATCTTCTTTCTGATGTTTGTCGCCTTTGCAGCCCAAAGTCAGACATTAAGTCCACTCACCATAGAAAAAATCATGCGTGATCCGAAGTGGATCGGGGTGGCTCCCACCAATCCCTTCTGGAGCGAGGATGGAAAACAGCTTTACTTCAGCTGGAACCCCGACAAGAATCCGGGTGACTCCCTTTATAGTATTTCATTGACTAACCGAATTCCTCAGAAGGTATCTCCCGAATTGCGAAGGGGACTGCCGGCTCGCAACGGATCATACAATCGGAATAAAAGCAAAAAGACATATGTCAGGAACGGGGACATCTTTCTTCTTGATATTGCCACAAGCAAAGAAATTCAAATCACCAACAGCCTTGAGTCTGAATTTAATCCTTCATTTTCAATAGATGAGAAGAAGGTCCTGTTTACTGCTGGCGGCAACCTGTATGGTTGGGAAATCTCGATCGGTCAGTTTTCTCAACTAACCGATTTCCGGAAGGGCACGCGAAAATCAGATCCCAAAATGACCGACCAGGAGAAATGGCTTAAAGCTGACCAACTGGCATACTTTGAAATCCTAAGGACTCGGAACGCCAATAGGAAAGCAGCGGAAAGAATTCAGAAGGCTGACAGGCCAAAGCGACCCAAGGAAATCTACATTGAAGAAAAGAATGTTGCTGAAGTGCAGTTGAGTCCTGACGGAAAATACATCACGTATCGTCTTTCAAAGTCACCAACTGTAAAGAGTACCATCGTGCCAAACTATATAACCGAATCGGGTTTTACTGAAGACATACCTGCCCGAACAAAAGTTGGGGGTGCCCAAACTCAAGTTGAGTTATTTGTATATGACGTAGCCCGGGATACGGTATTGGCTGTAAAGACTGACGAAATTCCTGGGATCCAGGAAACTGCGGCGTTTAGGAAGGATTACCCGATTAAAACAGTCAAAGATGGTAAGCCGGCTAAAGTTGAGAATCGTCCAGTCACATTTTCAGGACCATTCTGGAGTGAAAATGGAAAAAATAACTTTGTCGTTGTCAGGTCTCAAGACAACAAAGACCGCTGGCTGCTTTCGCTGAATGTCTCCACGCAAAAGTTTTCGCTTATTGACCGACTGCACGACGAGGCTTGGGTGGGTGGACCGGCTACCGGATTTGGATTTGGCTCCGCAGGATGGATCAATGACAATACGCTTTGGTTTCAGTCAGAGGAAACGGGATACGCTCATCTCTATGTCTATGATTTCGCAACGGGAAAACGGCAGGCGCTTACTTCAGGTAACTATGAGGTTCAGCGCGTGGAGGTATCCAAGGACAAGAAGTTCTTTTATCTGACTTCCAATGAGCCGCATCCTGGCGAAAGGCATTTCTATCGTATGCCAGTTGTTGGGGGAAAAACCGAAAAACTGACCAGCCTTCCTGGCGCGCATGATGTAACGGTATCGCCAGATGAAAAATGGTTGGCCATCCGGTATTCATATACCAACAAGCCGTGGGAACTTTTCCTACAAGAAAATAAACCCGGCGCTCCTATCCAGCAAATTACGCATTCACTCACGCAAGAGTTTGCATCATATCCATGGCGCGATCCAGAAGTAACAACGTTCAAGGCGCGGGATGGCGCGAATATTTATACGCGCGTCTACACGCCAGCTAAGCCAAATGGTGCCGCTGTTATTTTTGTACATGGAGCCGGCTACACACAAAATGCGCATAAGTGGTGGGCTAGCTACTTTCGAGAATACATGTTCCATAATCTACTCGCCGACAGGGGCTATACCGTTCTGGACATGGATTATCGGGCCAGCGCAGGATACGGACGAGATTGGCGCACTGGCATCTACCGGTTTATGGGTGGAAAGGACCTTACGGATAATGTTGATGGAGCAAAATGGCTAGTCGATAAGTATAAAATCGATCCGAAGCGAATCGGAATCTACGGTGGTTCTTACGGCGGATTCATAACGCTCATGGCCATGTTTACAACACCCGATGTTTTCGCTGCAGGGGCTGCTCTCAGACCCGTTACAGATTGGGCCCACTACAATCACGGTTATACTTCCAGCATTCTCAATGAACCCATAACCGACAGCATCTCCTATGCCAAGAGCTCGCCTTTATATTATGCTGAGGGGCTAAAAGGACATCTGCTCATTTGCCATGGTATGGTCGATGTGAATGTTCACTTTGAGGATGCTGTCAGACTATCCCAACGGCTTATTGAACTAGGAAAAGACAATTGGGAACTTGCTGTATATCCCGTGGAGGACCATGGTTTTGTTGAGGCAAGCAGTTGGACGGACGAATACAAGCGGATTCTCAAGTTGTTTGAGACACAACTCAAATGACCTACCTATTTGTATTAGCGTGACTGCTAATAATCGGCAAGAAGGGCCCATACTTGTGCTGCCCCTCTGAAAATTTGTCAGCGTAGGGACCAAATGGATGATCGATTGGTTTCGTAGAAATGTCAGGCCAATCACCTGCTAAATCTTTAGTGGGCCGGGGCATGGTATTCACAAAGGCCGCAATATCCCACGCCTCCTCATCGCGAAGTTGCGAACTATCAGCTGGTATTTCGTTGGGCATATTCATTTTGATGTATCCTGCCATTCTCGACAACCGGAAAATTCCTGCTCCCGTGTTGTAGCTATTGGGACCCCAAAGCGGTGGATACAACCATTCTAATCCATTTGGATTTCTAGCCCCTTCACCATCGCGGCCATGACAACGAAGACAATGTGCGTCATATAGAACTCTTCCTCTTTGCGGATCAGTTGCGCGATCTAGAAAGGGCAAATCAAAAATTCCCGCACCCGCTGGCACAATATCTTTTGGGATACCAGACCCTACCCACCGGATGTAGGAAAAGAAAGCCCGCATCTCTTTGCTGTCTTCATCAAGTTTCTTTCCGTTGAGACTTCTTTCCAGGCAATCATTGACACGTTTTTCAATCGACTCCCGGGTTCCTGACCGTGGCCGAAATTTTGGATAGGTAGAGGCAACAGCAGAAAAATTATTCCCAAATATTTTCCTCCCTGCCTTCAAATGGCAATTCTGACAGTTCATTCCGTTGCTGATATTGGAAACACTCCCCTGCGGACCCAGGTAAACGGCTGTATGCGAAACCAATTCACGCCCATAACGAATCAGATCACCTTCAGGAGATAGCGGAATCATTAATGAGTCTGGTGGGGACCAGGTTGCAGCAGGCCCTTGCGCATCCAATTGCGCGGGTTGAGCGTCAGTGTCTAGTCTCATTGGGATAAAAAATGGAATCAACAGGGCAACCATAACAATAAGAATCAAGGAAATTGCCGAGAGGCAAAGACGAATCGTATTCAGCAGACGTTTCTCCTCGTCCATATGCTCACCGGCTGCGAATGGCGCTCATAGCCTTTTGAAATTCCTGCTTGATCCGATGCCCACGAACATGATGCTGATCTTTGACAACCCATTTCCCCGCGACCAGTGTTCCTAACACGCGGCTGGAATCGGATGTGTAAACCAGGATGGATGCGAGGTGTTGCGGCTGTGCAACTTCCAGCAAATGGGAATTGGCCTTGTATACTACTGCATCTAGCGGAGATCCAGGAGCAAAATGTTCTGAATCCTTCCTTCCCATGGCGCCGCGCCCCGAGGTAACTGATTCATTGACCATATAGTGTGCGGCGTCCCCGTGAAACGTATTCCGGCGATTTGTGACCAATCGCTGACGGTAGTCGATCATTCGAAATTCTTCCAATGGATTTATTCCAATATTACTATCTGTTCCTATCGTCCAGCGACCGCCGCGTTCTGTGTATTCTTTCATGCGGAAGATTCCATCACCCAGGTTTCCTTCCGTTGACGGGCATAATACCACATGCGCTCCTGAGGCGGCCACACTTTTCAATTCCTCGTCATCGAGGTGTGTGGCGTGAACCAGATTGAACCGGTGATCAACCGGCAAGTTTTCCAACACCCATTGCACGGGCCGCTTTCCACAGTAGGCAATGCTGTCTTCTATTTCTTTCTTTTGTTCAGCTACGTGAAGATGAAATGGCAATTCAGCCGGGCCTTCGCTGTAGGTTCTGACAATATCATTGAGATCTACGGCACGCAGAGAATGAATGCTGAATCCCAACTGAGCTCGGGGTTGATTTGCAACCACTTTTCTTGAGGCCTCTAGTAGGCTGAAGTAGCTATCAACCGTTTCAGAAATAAACCTGCGCTGCCGCTCGCCCGGTGGCTTACCAAATCCTCCTTTTTGATAAAACACAGGCACGAGTGTAATGCGAATGCCGGCCGTTTGCGCTGCAGCAACCATTCGCTCGCCCATTTCAGCAAGATGAGTGTACGGCTTTCCGCTCTTGTCATGATGGAGGTAGTGGAATTCCGCTACATGCGTATAACCCTGACGAACCATTTCGGCATACAGCATGGCCGCAATCGACTCGGCCTGATCTGGATCTACCGAAAGTGCGCACTTGTACATCTCTTCACGCCAGGTCCAAAAATCATCATCTGTACCGGGGGGATGATTTTCTGCCCATCCGGCCATTGCGTATTGAAAGGCGTGTGAATGTGCATTCTGAAATCCGGGAAGTGCATATCCATCGATCGCCTCAATTGCCACACCCGTTTCCGGTGGAAGCGAAGAAATAAATTGGATTATACCGGTGCCATCAACGCCAACATAGGCGGGTGAAAGCCAATCCTCATGCTGAAGTATTCCCTTAAACCGAAAATATGTCAGCGAATTAGAGGCGCTCATAGCTGGTCACTAAGTTTCTGGAAGACACCTTTCAACAATGCTCTCATTTCATGAGCCTTTACCTCATCATACTTTCGCTCTGTCTCGTCCATGTAGTTCATCTTTGTCATTTCCAGTTGCAAGGCATGCTGGCCCAGGGCTGGCTTACCGAAATGTCGGGTAATGTAGCCACCTTTAAAAGGGAAATTGTGACGGGTCTGAAAACTGGAGTGATCCAGGATACTCAGCGTGGCTTCGATCAGTCCGGGCGAGGCAGAGGTCCCGTCGGCATCGCCAAGTATCAGGTCGGGAAATTTCTCCGGGTGAATGGTTGGGACAAACTGGCGGATCGAATGGCAATCCCATAGCAAGGCCTGTCCATGCTTACGAATCAGCTGATTAAGCATCTCCTGCATTTTCGCATGATACGGGTAGTAGTAGTTCGACAATCTTCGCTGAACTTCCTTTTGATCAACTTCAGTTCGCTTGTCGTTGTACAATGGTTCGCCCAAGAAATTTGTGGTGGGACAAAGCCCGGTAATAATTCTTCCATCCGTATAAAGTGGCTCCTCTTCCGGATCGCGATTCAGGTCGATGACCCATCTGCTGATCCGCGCCGAAATCATTGTGATGCCAAGCTCAGGAGCAAAATCGTAAAGTTTGTCTACAAACCAGTCCGTATCATCCGGCGCTTCGATAAGTCCATTTACATACTGTTTCTTGAATTCATCCGGAAATTCAGTGCCGCAATGCGGGATACTGAGAAGTATGGGAACTTCAGAGTTTATCGGAGGGGTAATTCTGAAAATGTCTTTCATTATTTCACTGAAGCGCGGCACTTTGCTAGCTCATGTTTACAGAATTCCGCCCTGTCTCTTGCAACGATGGCCTCTTCCTCAGCCTGTAGTGCTTTTTTCTCTTTTTGCCTTGCCAAATCCGCTTGACGCTGAGCCTCAATGGACTGTGTTGCCCCATAAATCAAAAAAAGTACAGTCGTGAATGACAGGATAGCGAGTCCTATCCTCGCCCTCCTGAGTGATTTCATTGTTTTGTCTTGCAATTCCATAGGATCTAATTCGTTGATAGTATCAATAAAGGCCCCTCACTTCATTGATCCGCGGCTCTTCTCCAACTGTATTAACCTGGACTGCGCTAAAGCCTCAGCCATTTGTGCCCGTTGTTCTGCCTGCTCCGCCAGCTTTGAAGATTGTTCGGCGCGGGTAAACTGCCTCAATGCCTCCTCGGCATTTTTCTCTGCAGCTATCTGCTGAATAAATGCGTAAACAAATGAAATCAGCATAGCAATAGCCACTACACCAAGCATGATTGCGAAGCGTCTCGCTCTTTGGACCGCCAACTGGTTCAATTTCTTGATCTCCTCACGTAACTGAACAATTTCTTCTTGTGGTGTCATATCTTTCGTCTATTAGTGGACTACGGTGATTCCTACGATGGTTCTTCTTTTCAAATCATTTCTTCATGCTCCTGCATTCATCGAGCATTCTTGTCATTTCTTTAACAATACCTTCCTGCCTCACCGCTTCCTTCGCGTTTGCTTCCGCCATATGCATAGACTCTTTAGCTAGTATCTCTTGCCTTAATGCCTCCTCCGCATTTCTTTCAGCTGCTACTTGTTGTACGAAGGCATAAACGAAAGACAGCACCAGGGCAAAAACGAGGAGGCCAAACCCGATGGCTGCCCGTCGGCGTGATTTGTGCATCTGTTCCTGAATCTTCCTCAACTCATCCTTCATCTGAAGGATTTCATTTTGCGTTGCCATAGTGAGTTTGTTTTGTGTTTTTGCAAATTGCTACTTCTGCTTCTTTTTCTTCTTCTTTTCAGGAGCAGGCTGTGCGACCTGCTTTACGTTGGCTGTGTCCTTCATCTGCTTAACTTCCACAGGGGCTGTCAGTTTCTCCAGCGGTAATTGATCTGAAGCGGGTAGAATGATTCTCGCCTTCAACTTCATGATTCGCCGATAGGCTTGATCAATCCGCTCTGCCTTGATCTGACCATTCTCTACCAGACCACGGATAACAGCATGTACCTTGTCAACAGTGCGCTCCTCACTTCCCTGGATATTATTTGAAAAGCAAAGCAGGTCAACACCCGCGTTAATTGAAAGGCGAATCGATTCCTCCAGGCCATACTGCTTGGCGATCGCCTGCATCTGCATGTCATCTGAGAATACCACCCCATCATACTGCAATTGCTTCCGCAGCAGACTGTCAATCATTCGGGCAGAGAGTGTGCCCGGGTATCCTTTGGGATCAAGTTGCTTATTCACAATGTGTGCGGTCATAACGGCATCCGCAGCACCAGTGGAAATAAGGCGCTGGTAGGGGATCAATTCCGCTGCTGTCCAGGAGGTTGTAACATCTGCTACACCAAAATGCGTATCTGCCATTGAACTTCCGTGGCCCGGGAAATGCTTGAGCACGGTGATAACCCCGAATCTTCTATGAGCCTTGATAAATTCGTTGGCTAGCAGGGCAACCGAGTCCGGGTTTGAGGAAAAGGCTCGACCCACCGTATAGATAACTGTATTTTGTTTATTCACACCAAGGTCTAGTACCGGAGCAAAGTTTACGTTGATGCCCAAGCCAGCCAGTGTGGCCGCTGTTGATTCGGCATAAAAACGTACTGAGTCAATCGAAGGAGAGCGCCCCATATCCTGTGCGGTGATCGATCTGGGAAAACCATATTTCTCTTTCAGCCGGTTTACCTTTCCTCCCTCCTGATCAACAGCAAACATCAGCGGAATCGGAGCGGCCTTTTGATAGGCCCAGATAATCTTCTTGAGCGAAGCAAAAGCTGAACTGCTCTTGGGTATGTTCTTCTCAAACATGATGACTGCCCCAACTTTTCCCTGACGAATTTCCTCAAGCACCATGGGATCAGCCTGCGTACCGGGAAATCCAATCAGAATCATCTGGCCGATTTTGATGCCCAGGGAGTCTGCAGGCTGTGCGAAGAGCCCATTGCTTAAAACCACGAAGAGTGCTATGCCAGGCAATTTGCGAAGCCACGTCATTCCAAAGATCCAATCAATATCCCTCATAAATGTTTCTTAGCACTTCCTGCATTTTGTTTCTGACATTCCCGGTGGGGGTAGTAAAGTTATTATTCATCCAACTAAAGATGAGCATTCTTCCGCTCCGTGTGACCAAAAAACCGCTTAGCATGTGATTATTTCTTAACGTACCTGTCTTCCCGTAGATATAGGGGCGGTCTGCTTTATAGTAATTCCTGATTGTGCCACTTACGCCACCAACCGCTAATAAACCAAACAGGCGCTCCCGGGGTACTAGTGCGCTTATTTTGTCCCACAGTTTCACGATCGAACGGGGTGTAAACAGGTTCATGCGGGACAATCCAGAGCCATCAACCCAAACCGGAGGATTGGGTAGGTCGGCTAGAAATCTTTTCTCCACTTCACGAATTGCAATGTCCGTACTCAAGCTGTCGGTGAGCATCCCGGCGCAGAGCAGCAACAACTGCTCAGCAATAAAATTGTCACTCTCCTGCATCATCACTTTGTAGAGACTGTCTGAGGGCACCGAGTAAAATACCTTTGCTCCGGATGAATATGGAGTTGAAATCAACTGAACGTCACGATTCAGCGTGTCCGTCAACAAGCGAATCAAAAACTCGTTGCTATAGCGAAATGGAATTTCCCATTCCGAGACTGTATCTTTCCGTCCCGGAACATACATCAGTGAATTTGATCCTATATCTCTCACCATTTCGTGATTTTCTTTTGCGGCGGTTGCACGAAAAACCGGTGTATCGAAAATTGCTGGCGTTGGCACGAATGACGCACCCTGTTTCCGCATATGAAATCGGTTTCCATAAATAGGGAATGGCGTTCTTTCAACCTGGTAGTCATATCTGTAATCGCCCCACGACCATCCCGGGCCAAAATGGTCATCCAGAAAATTTCCCGTTGCGAAAAACAATTTAGAAGGATGGTTGCGAAGAAACCCCAGCGTTCGGTCGCTTTGAACCACATCATCGTACAAAAAACTGGGGTCGCCTGTTCCCCAAAAGACTAATGAGTCCCCCCGTTCTTCATATCGCAAGGCGGGAATAGAGTCTCCCAGTAATTGCAGAGATGCATAGAGCGTAAAAATCTTTGTGTTTGATGCTGGAATGAAATACCGGTCGCCTTGATGATCAAACACCGTCTTTTGACGCTGGGGGTCATAAAGGGTAAATCCAATGTGATCATGAAACTCCTTCTCCGCCTGATCAATTTGCTTGTGCAGATAGCGGGAAGGAGAACATGCAGTCGCAAGCAGCAACCCGGCCAACCAAATCCATCCACACTCCTTCATTTCTCGTTTACGTAGCGTTCTGTCAGGATTTTGCAATGATGGGTTTCGTGCCCGGCGATAATGATGCCCAGTGCAACCACCGACAGTTCGTTCTTATTCGCCGTTCCCTTTCGGGTTAGCATCTCTTCTGTAAAACTTTCAAACAGGTCAACCGTTGAGGCTCGCAGGTGCTGCATCGCTTCCCCGATTTGTGTGAGGCTGCGCCCGGTTGCATTCAGATGATTGGCATATTCATTTTCATCAAAACCAGAAAGGGGTGTTCTGTCATTGCGCGCGAAACGCAACGCCCGATAGCTAAAGATGCGCTCAGCGTCCATCATATGGCACAGGACTTCCCGGACTGACCATTTGCCCTCCGCATACCGAAAATCACTCTTTGATTCCGGTATGGAATGGATCAGCTCCATGGTCCGGTACCCTGAAATCCGTAAGGCTTGAAGCACATCCGGATGTGGCACCAACTTAACATAACCCTTATAAAAGGCAGGGATGGTTTCCAGGTTTAGGAACATAAGGCTGTAGTTTTAGATGAAAAGTACGGAATACAGCTAATAAATTAATGATGTGATCGCTCAGAGGCTTTAATCATCCGCTTACGGAGAAAATTCTCCGCCGGCAAAATCAGAAGGGCAATGAGTACCTGAATGAAGAACTCAGCGACCGGAGAGCTCTTGAGCGTCACATTGGCAGACAATACCGTTTGAACGAACTGAATAAGTAGCACGATTGTAAGTGTTGAAAGAAACTGGCTAAGGTATCGATACCGGATGGTTGAGACATTGAGCCTGAGTGACAACACAACCAGGGCACCAAAAAAAAGGAACTCAAGCGCAAAGAATGCGGGCCGCTTCCAGTATGGCGGTACAACGCTCACTTCGATCGTGTCAAGCTTTGTGACCTTTCCAAACAAATCCCTTGACTCAACCATCACATCGTAATCGCCGGGGGGAAGAAATGGGAAGTTTATAACATTATTCACAGTCGACCAATCTGACCAGGTTGCCTGTAGCCCCTTCACCCAATAATGATATTCAACAGCCTGCAGGCCCACATACTCCGGTTGGATAAACTCAAATGTAAGTGCGCTTTCGCTCTCATCAACCCTCAGTCCCTTTGGAGATAGTTTCGATAGCTGGTTTCTGACTTCCTTGAGGAATAGTGGGTTTCCCCGTTGTGCAGCTGTGTTGAATTCACTTGAGAACTTGTATAGTTCGTTGGAGGCCGTGATTACCCAAAGACTCTTGCCTGTCTCTGCAGGAGCCAGGAACCTTATGTCCGGGAACAGCGCCAGCCATTCAGTTTTCATCTCACCCTGTAGTCTTCGATCAACCGTTCGCCAGCGGTGCCCATCGTAAAACCAAAATGCACCGGATGAAGCAAAGTATTTTTCGGGACCAGGCAAGGAATCATATTTTACAAAAGTGTTTTTGAAACTCAGGTAATGAAAGAACTCACCATTTTGAGTCAGGTAAACATCCTGACCGAAGGAAAGCCCCACTGTTTTATCAACCGATGTATAGGGTAGTGGGATTGTTTCCGCATCCAGGATTTCCTTCTCTTCGATTCCGATTCGCATAACCCGGTCTCTGCCACAAATCCAGAGATTTTGAGCGTGGTCTTCAAAAAAGTAATCCGCGTACATGGATAGCGAATCGGGAAATTGTCCGTCGACCCACCCTTTTGTTGTTGGACGAAATGACATGATCTCATTGTCATACGTACTGACCAGCAATTGATCTAAATTACCAGAGTAGAAAATGGCTTGTGAGGGGATCGTCGTTATTGGAATTGCCACAAGGTCTTTCACCTCAAAAACACCGCTCACGCCGCCCCCCAGAAGCTTATTCTCCACAAGAATCAGCTGGTCCACTTTTCCGGAAACGCCCAGGACCTGAGTAAAAGAATGCTCAATCCCGCGCAAGACTTGTCTTGATTTCTGAATCTTTGCCCTTCGCTTGGCCTTGGATCGTTGCTTTTCAACTTGCGGCTCTGGTTCTGGTTCTACGACCTTTTTCTTCTTGCCAATTCCCAGAATTCCGCGACGGCTCTTTTTCCGCTCTGGTGCGGACACGGTTGTCGTTGCCTTCTGCGCCTCAACTATGGTTTGGAGGACCTCATACATCTGCGTGTCATAAATCTCCTGTTCTGTCAGACGAAATAGTCCAAGTGTCGTGCCTACGTATATGGTACCAGCGAAAGACTGAGCGCACAATAAGTTGCCAGCCAAGCCAGGATAGTGATTGAAGGTGCGGAAGGGAAGAAAAGGTGCTATGCGGGAAAAACCATATTCATGGGCAATCCATACTCCCAAATGAGAGTCTGCGTGAATAGCAAAGACCTCATTGTCTGGTAGGCCCGTGAAGTAATTGGCTATCTCGGGGGTTTCAGCTGTCTCCAGGTCCACGAAAACAACGCCCCCACGTAGTGTGCCGATAGCCACAATCTTTTCAGTTACCCAGGTTGCGTTCGCCACAACATTGGAGGTCAAATATTCTGCGTCTTTGGGTTGAATTTCCAATGGAGGCGATCCTTCGCGATGGACAAAGAACTGGTTGTTTTCGGTTGCTACCAGATGGCTCTTGCCATCCGGAGAAGGCTCGCTGAATACAACATGCTTTCCTTGGTGGATATCCGAAGTCGTTAGTTTGTTATTCACGAGCTTTTTTAATCCTTCTTCCTCCGTGTCGACGTACAATTGATTGCCTATTGCGTACAGGCCGGTGAATGATCCTTCCGGTTTTGTCGCCTCAATCAGCGTCCGGGAGGTTGCAGAAGAAACATTAACCTGATAAAGGGTGGTTTCATTGAGGAAATAGGCATTGTCCTGAGAAACTTGTGAAGCAAAGACATGTTTGGCCCCCGGTAGAGAATCTGAAAGCGATTGATACTCCCGCTGATTTTGATCAGTAAGGACAATCTTACCAAAGCCTGAAGATCCACCGGCAAACAATTCGCCGGACGGACTTGGTGTCAACGTGTAGATGGCGCCCTTTGCCTGTATTTGCAACCAGGACTGTCCGTCAAACTGAAGGACGCCCGAGCGGTTTGCAAAAAACAAGATGCCATTGTTATCCTGGTGGATATCAAAGCTCAGGTAATTGATTTTGTCACTCCCTGGCTTGTAATGAGAAAGAAAATAGTGGCCAGGTTGCGCCCAAAGAAACAGATTTGCAAAGCCAACGAAGACAACCGTTAATGCAATTCGTATCATGAGGGTATATCCCAATCTCAAATATACTTGGTTCGGGCAAACTCGACTAACTGATTTTTGCCCAGTTCACCGTAGTCTTGCGCAATGACGAAAGATGGGCTTTAATGGCTGAATTCTCAGGTTTCTTAAGTTCTGCATCCTCCTCCAGTATGGTGCCGGCAGCTTCTCGCGCCTGTTGAAGAATCTTTCCGTCTTTTCCGAGATCGGCGATGAGTAAATCGAGCAAGCCACTTTGCTGGGTCCCCATCAGGTCGCCTGGGCCCCGCAGCTCGAGGTCGGTTTCTGCAATTTCGAACCCGTTATTCGTCCGAACCATTGTCTTCATCCGTAGGCGGGCTTCTGTGCTCAACTTCAAACTTGACAACAAAATACAATACGACTGCTCCGCGCCTCGACCCACGCGGCCGCGAAGTTGATGCAATTGGGAGAGCCCAAATCGTTCGGCGCTTTCAATAACCATGACGGAGGCATTTGGGACATCCACGCCCACCTCGATGACGGTCGTAGCGACCATAATTTTCGTTTCTCCTTTTACAAAGCGTCGCATTTCAAACTCCTTGGCCTCAGGCTTCATCTGCCCATGGAGTATGCTGATCGGAAGATCCGGGAAGGCACGCGAAATACTCTCATACCCGTCCATCAGGTGCTTCAAATCCAATTTCTCAGATTCCTCGATGAGCGGATAGACAACATACACTTGCCTGCCGGCATCAATTTGGGATTTCAGAAATGCATTGACCTGAAGGCGATGGGAATCAAACTGGTGCGTTGTCTTGATCGGCTTCCGTCCTTTTGGTAATTCATCAATTACAGAAATCTCCAGATCACCGTAAAGCGTCATGGCCAGTGTACGTGGAATTGGTGTAGCGGTCATGACAAGTACATGTGGAAATATCGTGGCATTTTTTTGCCAGAGTTTCGAGCGTTGCGCAACACCAAAGCGATGCTGTTCATCAATGATGGCGAGCCCAAGTTGATGGAAGCGCACCTCCTCTTCCAGCAAGGCATGCGTCCCAATTAGAATTTGAAGTTCTCCCGAATGAAGTCTTTCGTGAAGGACTTTCCGCACGGGTTTCTTGGTAGAGCCGGTAAGCAAGGCGATCTGAAGTCCCATGGCATCTGCGTACACCTTCAAATTATGGAAGTGTTGTTGCGCCAGAATTTCGGTAGGTGCCATTAGTGCTGCCTGCGCTTTAGTTCCAATCACCAGCAGCATGCAAATGAAGGCAACAATGGTTTTACCGCTTCCTACATCCCCCTGGAGCAATCGATTCATTTGCCGTCCTGACTTCATGTCGTGATAGATCTCACGAATTACTCGCTTTTGTGCCTCGGTCAGCGCAAATGGAAGATGATGTTTGTAAAATTCTGTAAGGATTGCCGTATCCTTGAATTCCTGACCCTTGAATTTCTCATACCGAACAAGTTTCATTTTCAATAACCGGAGTTGCAGATAGAACAACTCTTCGAATTTTAATCGGTATTGGGCTGCAGAAAGCGCAACCTGGTTTTCCGGAAAATGTATGTTATGAAGGGCAACTGATTTTCCTGCTAAAGAAAATTGGGTGATTAGTCGCTCGGGTAACGTCTCCTTTATGTGCAGATGGCCCGCTCGCAGGATCTCCTGCTGAAGCCTCGAAATGGTTTTGCTGTCTACGTGCCGGCTTCGGAGCTTTTCAGATAGTGGATAAACAGGCTGGAGCCCGCCCCTTTCACCTTTTTCCTGCTCCAAATCCACCTCGGCATGGGCGATAGAAATGGTCTTTCCATAACGACTTGGTTTACCAAAGACAACGTACGCAACACCAGGTTTTATTTTTTGAAGGACCCAGTTGATCCCCTGAAACCATACGAGTTCCAGGTTGCCTGTCCCATCCGTAAAGTGACCGATCAGTCGCTTTTTGTATTGGGCGCCAACCGTCTCAAATCGGGTTATTTTGCCTCTGATTTGAACGTAGGGCATCTCTTCATGAACATCCTTGATCTGGCAAAACCGAGTGCGGTCCTCATAGCGAAACGGGTAGTGCTGCACAAGATCCCCGAACGTAAAAATCTTCAAATCCTTTTGTAGGAGTGCTGCGCGCTGAGGTCCAACGCCTTTCAGAAATTCAATGGAAGTCTCAAAAAATGAGGCCAACTTATTTACTTGTTAGTGAGCTGATGGTAAGGCAACATTGCATTCCAAGGTAGCAATTCAATGATGAACGTTTTGAAGAAATTCTGATCAAAAGCGCGGACAAGCAATTTCGGATCTCACCCTAACACGTTAGGCCGTTCCCTACCTCCACTCCAACGTATTAATAATTCGCATCGCGTCTTTTTTCACAAATTCAATCGCAGGTCGGAGTGAATCATTTTGGACTTTGACATTGAAATATACTGCGCCACGCAAAAAATGCTCCGAAGAATCAGTTAATGTAAATTGAAACTGGCTTGGAACTTCACCATCAAGTTCGGCAATAATAGCGGTCTTACCGCTTGGGGTCCGGACAATCGATTCATCAATGGCATACGCCTTGACCTGATGCTTTGCCGTCAGCACATATGCATCCTGCAGATACTCTTTTAATAGTTTATTGCTGTTTCCAATCGACTTGTAGGTGACATGGATAGTTGCCTGAAGGAAAGGATAATGGATTTCTACCCAGTGCTTGTCCCGGATCCAAGAGGTATCGCGCATAAACCGTGCATGACTGGAGTACTCAAAGCGATACGGCAGCGTATCCGGAGACATCAGGTAGGCCGGCTCCGGCAGCACAAGGCGGTTATACCCAACAGGCTTCGGCTGATACTCGGTGGTGCAAGAACTGCTTACCGCTACCAACAAAAGAAGGAAGATGGTATCCTTAGTCTTCACCCGGCTTTGCATCCGTGATAACCACGCGGATGCGTTTGATTCTCTTCTCGTCAACGGTAAGAATTGTGAACTGGAACCGACCGTGCGTGATAATGTCTCCGGCAACAGGCATGGTCTTGTTAAGTTCAAGCATCAGTCCTCCAAGGGATTCGCTCTCTCCCCTTACATCATCGAAGTATTGGGCCTCCAGATCAAGTACTTTGCAAAAGTCATGGGATGAAATCTTTCCCTCAAACACATAGGTCCGCTCATCGATTTTCTGATAGAGAGAAGCAACTTCATCAAATTCGTCATTGATCTCACCTATAATTTCTTCAATAAGGTCTTCGAGCGTAACAAGCCCACTGGTGCCCCCATACTCATCGGCTACAATAGCGATATGAACCCGCTTGTTCTGAAAATCGTGCAATAGCGAATCGAGTCGCTTGGTTTCCGGAACAAAAAAACCTGGACGCAAGAGGCGCTGCCATTGAAAATTCTTACTTTCTCCCAGGTAGGGTAAGAGGTCTTTTGTATACAAGATTCCCTCAATGTGATCGATCGTTCCCTTAAAAGCGGGTATGCGCGAATATCCGGATTTACTGACAGCTTCGAGCAGCTCCTTAAAGTCAAGTTCTAAATCCACAGTAGAAATTTCCATTCGTGATTTCATCACCTGCTTGACTGTAAGGGTTCCAAAGTTTACAATTCCCCTCAAGATTTCCCTCTCATCAATGGAAGTTTCCGGGTTGTCCGTAGTCAACTCAAGCGCTTGGTTTAGTTCCTCCACCGTGCTGTTATATCCGCGCTTGGCGATTCGCCGCTCAATGAAGCCGCTCATGCCCATAAGCATATAGGATACTGGCCGGCAAATCTTCTCCATAAAAATCCACACTACGGCCGTTGATCGTGCGATGACGATGTTTCGTTTTGTTGCGTAGACTTTCGGAACGATTTCGCCAAAAAAAGTAATTGCTACCGTGGTTATCAGCGTAACAATTCCAACGATGGCTTGGGTAGGCTTATGTGTTCCGGTCATTTCCCACATCAAGAATGTAGAGATCGTTACTACTCCAACATTTACAAAGTTGTTGGAGATGAGAATCGTGGCGAGTAATAGTCGCGGCCGCCTGAGCAAGGCAAGAATGTTGTTGCTTTGCTTATCGCCGGAATCGCGGCAGCGATCCAAATCATCTGCCTTCAATGAAAAGAACGCAACTTCAGAAGCTGAAATCATCGCGGACATAGCCAACATTAATGCAATGACCAGAAAACTGATCACGTAGAAAGTATTCAGCTCCACCGAAGCAACATCAACTAAGAAAATACTAGGAGGCTCGTCCAAAGGTTTTGGGGTTTCAGGCCAGTGTAATCAACTTCTTTAGAATGGCAGGTCATCCGAACTATCCATGCTTGCCCTTGATTCTGTCGGGGCAGGGTTTGGCTGAACGGTTGCAGCGGGCTTGTATTCTGTACTTGGGGCCCCATCCCGGCGGGTGCTCAGCATGGTCATGTTGTCACCGATCACTTCAGTAGTATACCGCGTAATATTTTCCTTCTCCCATGAGCGGGTGCGAAGCCTGCCTTCAACATATATCATATCTCCTTTATGCAAGTATTTGGCAGCGACTTCAGCCAGCCCCCTCCAAAGCACAATGTTGTGCCACTCTGTAATTTCCTTCTTTTCCCCTGTTGTTTTGTCCTTGTAGGATTCAGAGGTAGCCAGTGTAAAATTGGCCACTGAGGCTCCGTTTTCAAGGTTTCTCACCTCCGGGTCTTTGCCCAGGCGACCCACTAAAATGACTTTGTTGACTCCTGACATATTCGTTGCGTTTAGCTGATTTATTGCGATTCACACATTGCCAACTCTCCATTCCGGAAACGGCAAGGATGCAAATTTACCAAATCCCCATGACACCTAAAGTAACCCCCATTCTTCAAGGTACCGGCTGATGAGGACTGGTTTTGGCAGACGGGCAATTTGACGTGCACTGAAAAATGCTGAACGGGTGAACAGTGTACTACTTGGCAACGAGCTTTTATCCTTCAGGATGAGCTCGATGAAGCGGGCATGAATAATCTGATGTGTGAGAATGTGCTTGTGAAGCGTTGTGACTTTTAACTTTTCGTTGGACCCCGTTCTAACAATGTTATTCTCCTTCAGGAGTCTGTGAATTTGATTTGCTGCCACCCAGCCCTTGGTTTCAATCAGCGGAAAATCATATAAGCCTGTCCAAATATCTCCCGGCCCCCGCTCCTTCATCAATATTTTTTGACCTTGACGCGCAACCAGATAATAGAAGTAACGAGGCTTTGGTTTCCTGCTCTTCGCCTTGACTGGCAGGACTTGTTGGAGATCTTGCTGCGAGGCAACGCAAACGCGCGTAAATGGGCACGTTCCGCACTTTGGGTTACGCGGCAAGCAATGCGTTGCGCCAAATTCCATGATAGCCTGGTTGTGCATACCCGGATTTTCTGAAGGGATAAGCCGGTTGGCTAATTCCGCAAAGCGCTTCTTGCCTTTTGGTGAGGAAATGTCATCCATGATTCCAAAGACGCGAGCAAGAACCCGAAACACATTTCCATCAACGACAGCTACCTGCTCACCAAACGCGAATGATGCAATGGCCGCGGCGGTGTAATCACCTATGCCGGCAAGCGTTTTCAACTGGGTAAAGTTGCCTGGAAATTTCGCCCGGTGGACATTGACCACCTCTTTCGCACACTTGCGAAGGTTGCGAGCTCTGGAATAGTACCCCAAGCCCTGCCAAAGCCGGAGAATTTCCCGCTCAGGCGCTGCCGCCAACGAGGTGACGGTGGGGTATCGGTGAATAAATTTTAGGTAGTACGGGAGCCCCTGTGCGACCCTGGTTTGCTGTAGAATTATTTCCGAAAGCCATATTTTATAGGGATCCCGCGTCTTTCTCCAAGGAAGTTGCCTATGGTGCTCCCCATACCATTCGACGATTTTTGAAGAGAAATCCCTGTCCTTCATTTCATTGATACTCAGAATTTTTCAATATTGTTTTTAATTCTGACCGCGCAAATTAATTTTGTCGTCCCTAATCAAAGCCCAAACACCCAGAACCGTGACGAAAGCAGACGTAATCAATCAAATTGCAGACAAGACAGGAATCGACAAAGCCGACGTAACGGCATCCGTAGAGGCCTTCTTTTCTATCATTAAGAATTCCATGTCCAGCGGGCATAATATTTACGTGCGCGGATTCGGAAGTTTTGTCAACAAGAAGAGAAAGAAAAAAATTGCCCGCAACATTTCCAGGAACACGGCTATCGTAATTGATGAACATTACATACCGAGCTTTAAGCCCGCCAAAGTATTTATCAATAAGATCAAGGCCAGCGACAAAGTAAAACAGCTCGCAGAAAAGTAATCGCCGGGGTCATAGGCCAGACGGCTTATGACTTCAAGGCTCCACCTGAATGAATCCTTAACCATCCGATGAAAAAGACGCGAGTCATTTTGCTTGTCGCAGCCATCGGAATGATTGCTCTCCTCTACTTCCTGCCCAAGGCTGTTGTTGAGAATGATAGCCAGTTGCAGGGCACCTCATCAGGATCAGATTCTGTATCGACAGTCGGCAATCCCCACAACGCTACACCAAAAGGTATTCGCACCAGCATTAACCGGTTGAGAGCCCGCTACTTATCTGAATCGTCTGAAGAAAAAAATGCTATCTTTGCCGACTCGTTGGCTGGTCTGTACCAGAAGGCTGGTCTTTTTGACAGCGCCGCCTGGTACGCCGAACGAGCAGCAACGTTCTTTAAAACTGATGAAAGTATGGTGAAGGCGGCCGATGCCGCCTACGAAGCCTACACATTCGCTGTAGAGCGCGATAAACAGCGTTCACTCGCGGAAAAAGCAAGGGAGTTATTCACCCGGGTACTGGAAAAAAATCCTGCGAACCTGGAAGCCAAAACAAAATTTGCGATGACGTACCTGAGTTCAGACTCGCCCATGAAGGGAATAACCATGTTGCGAGAGGTGGTGGCGCAAGATCCAAAGAATGAATTAGCCTTGTTCAACATGGGCATGCTGGCCATTCAGTCCGGGCAGTACGCTAAAGCCGTCGAATGGCTTGAAAAGCTCGCTGCCGTGAACAGCAACCATCTTCAGGGACAATTGCTCCTGGGTGTTGCCTTCATGAACCAGGGCGAAAAGGAAAAAGCCCGTCAACAGTTTGAAAAAGTTAAAAAAATGGATTCGGATCCCGCGGTAAAAGCAACCGCAGATTCCTATCTGGAGGAGCTTAAATAATTATTAACCAACTCCATTCTCTAAGTCATTAGGCTAGGGCGTGGGGCAAAAAATGAACGATTATGCCAAGCGGTAAAAAGAGAAAGAAACACAAGATGGCCACACACAAGCGCAAGAAGCGTTTGAGAAAGAACCGTCACAAGAAGAAATAAGCATCATCCTGATACGCCGTGAGTAACGAACTTATTATATGCGCTACTCCGGAAGGATGCCGCATCGCCCTTTTGCGCGACAAATCACTGGTTGAATTTCACGAAGACAACGGTGCAACTAAATTCTCAGTAGGTGACATTTACCTGGGCAACGTAAAGAAGGTTGTTCAGGGCTTAAATGCCGCCTTCATAGACATCGGGTACGAAAAGGATGCATTCCTTCACTACCTGGACCTGGGACCGCAGTTCTCTTCCCTGTTGAAGTTCACCAAAATGGTCCGCGCCAAAAAGATCACCGGTGGCCGACTCGAAAAATTTCATGCTGAACGTGACATCGACAAGCATGGAAAAATCGGCACACAGCTCTCCAAGAACCTGATTATACCGGTTCAGGTTGTAAAAGAGCCGATCTCCACCAAGGGCCCCAGGCTTTCTTCGGAGCTATCCATCGCCGGACGCTATCTGGTGATGGTCCCGTTTGCCAATTCGGTAAACGTTTCCAAACGCATCAGCAGCAATGATGAGCGCAAGCGCTTACAGCGACTCATCCAATCGATCAAGCCAGAAGGCTTTGGTGTCATCGTCCGCACTGTAGCCGAAGGCAAGGATGTTGCCGAACTGGACAAAGATCTCCGCAACCTGGTTAAGACATGGGAAGACGGTATCGCCCGTCTGACAACGGCCAACCCGCGCGACAAGATTATCGGCGAACTCAGCAAAACATCCTCCATACTGAGAGATTTACTAAACGAGTCATTCGACAACGTACACGTTGATGACAAAAAGATCTTCGATGAGGTAAAGACCTACATTCACACCATTGCTCCCGATAAGGAGAAGATCGTAAAACTGTATACCGGCAAGGCGAAGATTTTCGAACACTACGGGATTGAAAAACAAATCAAATCTGCTTTTGGCCAGACGGTTAGCCTGAAAGGCGGAGGCTACCTGATTATCGAGCATACGGAAGCCCTGCATGTGGTTGACGTCAACAGCGGAAACAAGTCCAACCGGGAAGAAAATCAGGAGACGACGGCACTTTCTGTAAACATGGAAGCTGCAAGAGAGGTTGCTCGACAGCTCCGGCTTCGCGACATGGGAGGCATTATCGTGATCGACTTCATCGACATGCGGAGCCAGGAAAATAAACGGCTCGTCCTTAAGACCATGATGGACGAAATGGAGCAAGATCGTGCAAAGCACACGGTATTGCCTCTTTCCAAGTTCGGGCTCATGCAGATTACACGTGAGCGCGTCAGACCACAAATGAACATCGCGACCAAGGAAGTTTGCCCGACTTGCAACGGAAGTGGCAAAATCGAAGCCTCCATCCTGGTCACCGATCAAATTGAGGAGCACGTTCAACACCTGTTCGAAAAACAAAATGAAAAGAGTCTGGTGCTTGCACTACACCCCTTTCTGCACGCATACTATACCAAAGGATTTATCTCTAAGCGCATGAAGTGGTATCTAAGGTACCATCGATCTATCACGCTGGTCAAGGATTCCTCCATTGGGATAACCGAATTTCACTTCCTGAATAAGGATGGCGAAGAGATTGATCTTGGTCAACAAAAGTCGGCTGCGCTTGCCCCTCCTCCTGCCGAAGTTTAGGGTTAATACTTCTATTATTTATTTGTAAGGGCAATCCCTGTCCAGCGGTGGGTTAAAAACACTGTCATACTGTCATAATCCCACTCTGGACTGAGATTTGTCTTGCCCTTTGGCGACTTCAAACATTTCGGTTATGACAGACACCATAGAAAAAGGCTCTATCTCCATCAACACGGAGAACATCTTTCCCATCATTAAGAAATTCCTCTACTCCGACCACGAAATCTTCCTTCGTGAACTGGTGAGCAATGCAGTAGATGCTACACAGAAGTTAAAAAAGCTTGCTTCGATGGGCGAATTCAATGGTGAGCTGGGAGACCTCAAAATTGAGGTTAGCTTCGATAAAAGTAAAAAGACGATTACCGTCAGTGACCGGGGGATCGGTATGACGGGTGAGGAAATCAAGAAATACATAAACCAGATTGCTTTTTCCGGCGCAACCGAGTTCATTGAGAAATTCAAAGACAAGGCCGACGCCAAGGACATTATTGGAAAGTTCGGCCTCGGGTTCTATTCCGCGTTCATGGTTTCCGATCATGTGGAAATAATTACGCGCTCCCATTCCTCAGTTGATGGAGCGCTGTGGGCATGCGATGGGTCAACCGAATTTACCCTTACGTCCGCCAAGAAAGAGGCGAGGGGAACTGATGTTATCCTGCACATCAATAAGGATTCGGAAGAGTTTCTGGACGAGTGGAGACTCAAGGGGATTTTGGAAAAATATTGCAAGTTTCTCCCCGTTGAAATTAAATTTGGTACACAGGAAGATCGCGTCGAAGATGGCGTTGACAAGGAGAACAAGCCAGCCTATAAGACGGTCACCAAAGACCGAATCATCAACAACACCTCCCCATTGTGGGCCAAGTCCCCTAATGATCTTACTGACGAAGATTACATTTCGTTCTATAAGGAACTTTATCCAATTGCAGAGCCTCCGCTTTTCTGGATTCATCTGAACGTGGATTACCCATTTGCGCTTACCGGCGTTCTGTACTTCCCAAAAGTCAAGAATGATTTTGAACTGAATCGTAATAAAATACAATTGTATAGCCGGCAGGTCTTCATTACGGATGAGGTTAAAGATGTAGTGCCCGATTTTCTCATGCTCCTGCACGGCGTTCTCGATTCGCCAGACATTCCATTAAACGTTTCCAGAAGTTATTTGCAAAGCGATTCAAACGTCAAAAAGATAAGTCAACATATTACCAAAAAGGTTGCTGACAAATTGCAGGACATGTTCAAAAAAGACCGGGCAGATTTTGAGAGGAAGTGGGACGACATCAGCATCTTCGTAAAATATGGCATGATAAGCGATGAAAAATTCTATGATCGCGCCAAAGAGTTTTCACTTCTGAAAAATACACAGAGCAAATACTATCTTTTTGAAGACTATCGAACCTATGTGAAGGACCTTCAAACTGATAAAGAAAAGAACGTTATCTATTTGTATACCTCCGATCAAGCCAAGCAGCACAGCTTCATTGAAACAGCTAATCAAAAGGCATATGACGTGCTCGTCCTCGACGGAGTGCTGGACAGTCATTTCATAAACACACTGGAACAGAAACTTGAAAAGACACAGTTTCGTCGAGTCGATAGCGATACGATTGACAAACTGATAGTAAAAGATGAAAAAACCGAAAGCGTACTTAGTCAAACCGATCAGGAAAAGCTGAAGGAAATATTCGGAAAGGCAATCAACAACCCTTCCATGACAGTGAGTATTGACTCCCACGCACCAGATCATTTGCCTGTTACTGTTACAATGAGTGAATGGACCCGGCGGATGAAAGATATGGCCCGTACGGGAGGTGGGGGCGGAATGTACAGCTTTATGGGCGCCATGCCGGACCAATATGCTGTTTCGATTAATAGCAATCATGCCATGGCACAGAAGATTATTAGCGCAGTTGATGAGGCGCAACAAGGCGATTTGGCCAAACAGGCATACGACCTTGCGCTACTTTCACAGGGCATGTTGACGGGTGCAGATCTAACCAATTTCATCAAGCGTAGTGTGGCCCTGGCCTCACATTAGATGTTGGGCACGAATCCGTAAAATAAACTTTCCCTATTTTCGTTCTGTGAAGGTGAAGGTTCCATTTAGTCTTTTCTGTCTATTTATTTCAGCCTCTGCGTTGGGGCAACAAAAGCGCGAAATACAACCTATAGGCGTTGAGGGTCAATTTACGTTTGAAACGGAGAAGCCGTTCAAGCTTCTAGAACTTGATGAAGCCACCTCTGAACCGATCGTTGCAAAGAAGAAGAAACCAAAAAAGAATACTTTCTACGGAGTCAAGACGCGCAAGGCCTATGCTAGACGAGGCACGGGTGAGCGCACGACCACTGAACTGTTTTCAGTTTTGAAGAGGCCAGAGAAGCCCTCCATCTTTGTCAGGGACATCTATTGGTACGACTATACCCGGCGCGAGGTCCGCAAGACCGCAAATTTCGACGCGAAGAAGGGCGTACTCCTTCATGGTCCTTACAAGAAAATGCAAAACAATGTTGTTCTGGAAGAGGGCATATTCTATAAAGGCACCAAGCACGGCCGATGGATGCAATTTGATCGTAATGATGTCCTCGGCGACAAGGAGAAGTATTACAAAGGGTGGCCAAAAGAATCACTGGTGACCTACTATGATCCCAATGAACGCAAACGGGTGAAAGAAATGATCCCCGTTGAAATCGACGAACGCGAGGGGTTCTACTTCCTGTTCCACGATAATGGCATTATTGCTGTAACCGGAGAATACAAGTGGGATCAAAAAGTTGGCGATTGGGTTGAGAACTATCCCAACGGAAAGCGAAAAAGAATAATCGCCTATCCTAAGGAAGCCTTTGATGAGAGTATCCGCCCATTTATCCGCAAAGAATGGGACGAGAAAGGGCGTGAAATTTTCACTTCCAACAAGGGTCAATAAAAGGCATCTTCAATGTGATGAATCTTGGCCTGACCAGGTGCCAGGTTTACAGCCACGATATCGAATCGAACATTTCCAGACCAGTCTATTTCGTGCATGTACTGATCTGCGCCCTCAAAGATCTTCCGTCTCTTATTGTAGTCGACAAATTCCTCCGGATAGCCATAGGCATCCGATGTTCGCGTTTTGACCTCCACAAAGATCAGCCAATTGCCACGACTAACGATCAGGTCAATTTCCGACCGTCTGTAGCGATAGTTTCTTTCGCGGATGACAAATCCCTTCTCCTCGAGCATGACCGCTGCCAGTTGCTCTCCTTCGGCTCCTCTTTTGATTTTATCAGTCATCACCTACCTTTGACCGCAAATTCAAGAAGAAACCCCGTTGATGAAAAAATTAATAGAAGGATTTACCAGACAATTAGGCGAGGCCCTCCGAATCGGTCAAGCTGCTGACCTCGCAAGACAGGGCAGTGACATCAGAAATATTCTGATTACGGGCATGGGCGGTAGCGGAATTGGAGCCAACCTGGTGGATTCCCTCACCTTTGGGAGAATCCCGATTCCAATCACCGTTTGCAAAGGATACAACATTCCTCAGTTTGTCAGCCCACACACCCTGTTCATTGCCTGCTCATATAGCGGAAATACGGAAGAGACATTGTCGGCCATTCAAAAAGCAATGCTGAAGCGGTCACACATCATTTGCATCACCTCCGGGGGCAAAATGCTGGAACTCGCAAAAGAGTATAATTTCCTTTACATAAAATTGCCTGACGGGTACGCAAGCCCGCGCGCGATGATCGGGTACATGGTTGTTTCCCTGCTGTATGCCCTTTACCACACGAACCTGATAGGAGCAGCCTTTATCAAGGAAACAGAAAATGCTATTGAATACCTCGACCGCGGAGAAAAGGCTATTCAGTCTGAAGCAGAAATTATTTCTAAGAAACTCAAAGGCAAGCTGCCCTTTATTTATTGTGACGGAAGGCTCGAGGCCATGGCGACGCGTTTTCAGCACCAGCTAAATGAAAATTCCAAGCAAATGGCGCATGTCAATACGTTTCCGGAAATGAACCACAATGAAATTGTCGGGTGGCAATTCCCGGAAAACATTCTCCAGCAGGTGCAAGTCATATATCTCTACTCGGATCACGACCATGATCGGGTTGAGAAACGATTGGAAATCTGCCGTGATATCTTCGAAAAGCGCTCAAATCCGATTATTGATATCGTTGCCCAAGGGGCCTCTCTCCTGGAACAATACTACTACCTGATTCATCTCACTGATTGGATTTCATATTACCTCGCCAAGGAAAACAATGTTGATCCTGACCCCGTCACGTCGATCGATTTCCTCAAAGGCGAACTCGCAAAATTGAAGTGAACCTCATATTGAACGTTGACACCGCTATCATTGATCTTGGGTTGATTGACTATCAAGAGGCTTGGGATTACCAGACAGAGGTTTTCAATTCAATTCTGGAACTAAAGAAGCAGAATCGGGAGCTTCCTCCTCATGAGCAGAAGCCCACCCGGAACTTCCTACTTTTCTGCGAACATCCCGCTGTTTTCACGTTGGGCAAAAGCGGTGTAGAAACAAATCTGCTGGCATCCGCTGAAGAATTGTCCGCCCATGAAGCCACATACGTGCATACAAACCGTGGGGGCGACATTACTTTCCATGGACCGGGTCAATTGGTTGTCTATCCAATCATTGATCTGGAAAATTTCTTCACCGACATTCATACCTACATGCGGAGCCTAGAGGAGGCGGTCATCCTGACGTTGGAGAAATACGGCATACGTGGAGAACGCGTTTCCAATCTTACTGGCGTATGGATTTCGGATGGAGCAGGCCCTCAGCGGAAGATTTGTGCGATGGGAGTAAAAACAAGTCGCTGGGTTACGATGCATGGGCTTGCGCTCAATGTCAATGTTGACCTAAAGTTCTTTGATCTGATAGTCCCATGTGGAATTACCGATAAAGCAGTGACCTCGCTGAAAAAAGAAATCGGTCACACTGTGGCAATGCCTGATGTGAAGGAAATACTCAAGACAAATCTGGTTAAAGTGTTTGCGATGAACCTGATTCCCTGACTAGATATGATCAAGGATATCCCCTTTCCCCTTGTGCAGCACGTAACGCTCGCTGTTGTACGAGAAAAAAATAATCTTAAGCAAGATGTCTGGAGGGTGTATCTTATAAACAACAATGATGTTGCAATCGAAAATGCGCTTGTCGCAAGTACCGGGTATGGGGAGATTGAGGGGGAACATAAGAAGACCTCAACACTCAGGCATTTTTTTCAAACAGTGAATGCGAAAAATTCTGTGCTCGTTGAGCCCATAGATCCTTCTGTGTTTCTCCTGAACAACGAGTATTGGATTAGCTACTACATTGGAAAAGACCTGTTTGACAAGCGATTTGTTTTTCTGGCTGGCTCCATTTGTGAGGATAACCTTACTTTTATACGTGAGATCGACAGAGAAGGGGTATTACATTCCTGACGAAAATTTTTCCCTGCATTTTGAGGCTGAATCTATGTTCAGACGAGAAATTCCTTCAGTTCGGATAATTTGATTTGAAACAAAGTATGAAAGGCAAACTCTATCTCATTCCAACCGTGCTTGCCGAAGGCACGCAGGAAAATGTATTGCCACCAGCCATACGAAACACAGTAAAGAATCTTGAACATTTCCTTTGTGAAAATGTGCGGTCGGCAAGGCGCTTCGTCAGCAGCCTTCAGGCGCATCCTTCAATGGAGGCCTTGCGGTTTGATCTGCTCGACAAAGACACAGGCCAGGCTGAGGTTGCCCAGATGCTTCAACCCCTGCTTCAGGGAACAGATATGGGCCTTCTCAGCGAGTCCGGATGCCCTGCAGTGGCCGATCCCGGTGCCCTGGCTGTTGGCTTTGCCCACCAACACGACATTGTGGTTGTGCCTCTCGTAGGGCCCTCCTCTTTGATGCTTGCGTTGATGGCTTCGGGGCTCAACGGTCAATGTTTTGCTTTTCATGGCTACCTGCCCGTTGACGCTAAAAGCGCAGGAGAAGAAATTCAAAAATTGGAAAGGGAATCCAGGGAAAAGAACCAAACTCAGATATTCATAGAAACACCCTATCGAAACAACCAGCTGCTGGGACACCTGATCCGCTCACTTAAATCCACCACCAGGCTCTGCCTTGCTGTCAACCTCACCTCACCCGAAGAAAAGATTCTGTGCAAAACAGTCGCTGCCTGGGAAAAGGAAATACCAAAGCTTGATAAGGTCCCTGTTACCTACCTTTTTCTGGCCTCCTGAAAAGAGTGGTAAATACTTAAACCTCATTATCTTTGCGGCCTTAAAACATAATCTCGAAACCTCATGGCCTATTTATTCACCTCCGAATCAGTATCCGAAGGTCACCCTGACAAGGTTGCTGACCAGATTTCCGACGCGCTCATCGACTATTTTTTGGCTTATGATCCTAATTCCAAGGTAGCCTGCGAAACGCTTGTTACAACCGGACAGGTCGTGCTGGCGGGTGAAGTAAAATCAGAAGCCTACCTGGACGTTCAGGACATTGCCCGTGAAGTCATTCGCAAGATTGGCTATACGAAGAGCGAGTACATGTTTGAGGCGAATAGCTGCGGAATCTTTTCAGCAATCCATGAACAGTCTTCTGACATCAACCAAGGAGTAGAGCGCAAGAAAAAAGAAGAACAAGGCGCCGGCGATCAGGGGATGATGTTTGGATATGCTACACGGGAAACGGACAACTATATGCCGCTGGCCCTGGACCTTGCTCATACTCTCTTGCGAGAGCTTGCTGCGATCCGTCGCGAAGGAAAAGTCATGACCTATTTGCGTCCCGATGCAAAATCGCAGGTGACCATTGAGTATGATGATAACGGCAAGCCTACGCGAATCGACACGATTGTTATCTCCACACAACACGATGACTTCGACAAGGATGCGGTCATGCTCAAGAAAATCCGGGAGGATGTGGTTAATGTGTTGGTGGCCCGTGTAAAAAAGACCCTTCCAAAACGACTTCAGGGTCTATTTGGAAATGATATCAAGTATCATGTCAACCCCACCGGGAAATTTGTTATCGGTGGACCTCACGGAGATACCGGACTTACCGGCAGAAAAATAATTGTAGATACTTACGGCGGCAAGGGGGCTCACGGTGGAGGAGCTTTCTCTGGAAAAGATCCTTCCAAAGTAGACCGGTCAGCCGCATACGCTACCCGACACATTGCAAAGAACCTTGTCGCGGCCGGGGTATGCGATGAAGTGCTAGTTCAAGTTGCCTACGCTATTGGTGTCGCAAAACCAGTTAACTTATTTGTAAACACGCACGGAACATCCAAAGTGAAAATGACGGACGGTGAAATAGCCAAACGTGTCGAGTCCATCTTCGACATGCGACCCTATTTTATTGAAGAGCGCTTCAAGTTGCGCACCCCCATTTATTCAGAGACTGCCGCTTACGGCCATATGGGGCGTCAGCCAGAAGTGGTAGAAAAGATTTTCAACAAGGGGCGAAAAACCGAGAAGCGCGTAAAGGTCGAATTGTTCCCGTGGGAAAAACTTGATTACGTTGATGCCGTAAAGAAGGCATTTAAACTCAAGTAAATAAAAAGGGCCCGAATTGGGCCCTTTGCTTTTCTAAAGGCGCTTGCTTTTGACTTTGGTCTTGAACCTCTCCAATTGACTCCGTAGCGCTTCAGTTGCCTGGTCGACAGCTGCTTCAAATGATCGAGCCTGTTCCTTGGCAAACAATTTCCGTCCCGGAACCGCGATTCTAATTTCTACCGTCTTGTTATTGATCCCTTCATTGTTCAAACGAAGAAAAACTTCACCACCAACCAATCGATCATAAAACGTATGAAGTTTGTCGATTCGTTGTTGAATAAAATCAATCAGCTTCTGGTCAGCATCAAAATGAATAGAGTGAACTTGTAGCCTCATACGTGTGGGTTTTAAAAGTGAAACAATTAATTCATGCTTTTGGATGTGCTTGGTCAAAGACCTTCTTTAGTTTCTCCATTGAGTTATGTGTGTATACTTGCGTTGCCGCCAGGCTGCTATGGCCAAGCAAATCTTTTACCGCGTTAATCTCAGCACCCTTGTTTAGCAAATGAGTCGCATACGTATGGCGCAGGACGTGCGGACTCTTCTTCTCCACCGACGAATATGCACTGAGGTGCTTCGTAACGATTCGATATACCAACATCGGATAGCACTTGCCCCCCGTGTTATTAACGATGAGGCAGCCGTGATCGTTGACTGCAACCTCTTTATTTCTCACTTTCAAATAGCCCTGAATTACCGATACGAGGGAGCCGGAAAATGGAATCACCCGCTCTTTGTTGCGCTTTCCAATTACACGAATGGTGTGCTCACGTAAATTGACTTGATTTTCCTTCAGGTTGATAAGTTCCGAAAGCCGCATTCCGGTTCCATAGAGAAGCTCCAGAATCAGCCTCTCGCGCCACCCATCGTGATTGTCCGCAAAGGAAGGCTGATCGAGGAGGCTTGCCATATCCGGCTCTTTGACGAAATGCGGTAGTTTCTTTTTCGTCTTAAGTACCTTGATCTTGGTCATGGGGTCCTTCTGAATGGTCTCCTGCCGTAAAAGGAACTTGTAGAAGCTTCTAAGGCTTGCAATTTTCCGGTTGACGGAAAGGGCATCCAGTTCTTTTTCAACTAATGAAACGATCCAGGAACGGACCATTGCGTATGAGGCTGATGAAGTCTCTTCTTCATATGTTTCTTTGAGATAACGCTCATACTGGGAAAGGTCATTCTGGTACGAGAGTACCGTATGAGGGCTAAACCGCTTTTCAAACCGCAAATAATTCAGGAACGAATCAATCATGCATCAGCACCGTCCAGGCGACACAAGAAATGTAAAAAAAAAATCCCCCCGGGAAAAGGACCCGGAGGGATATATTCCCAAATGCCTCTAAAATGTCTTAGTAATTCTCGGCAACAAACTGCTTCTGGCGATAAGCTGCCCGAAGAACCTGTTGACGCCGTCTAATCGAAGGCTTTTCAAATGACGTACGTGCCCGCAGCTCCCGCAATACGCCAGTTTTCTCAAACTTTTTCTTGAAACGCTTCAGCGCCTTGTCAATTGACTCGTTTTCCTTGATGTTGATGATCAGCATGCCTTAATAATTGTTAGAGCCGCAAATATATGCTAAACCGACAATAGTTTCCAAGATTACTTCAAAATTGACCTTGAAATGACCAATTTCTGTATTTCCGAGGTCCCTTCACCAATCGTGCATAGTTTGGCATCCCGGTAAAACTTCTCTGCGGGAAAATCCTTGGTATACCCATACCCTCCAAAGATTTGGACTCCTTCGTCTGCTACCTGAACTGCCACTTCGGAAGCATACAGCTTGGCCATAGCAGATTCCTTGTTGACACTGCGGCCGAGATCCTTTAATTCGGCTGCGCGGAATGTAAGCAATCTAGCTGCCTCGATCTTGGTAGCCATTTCTGCCAGTTTGAATGAAATACCCTGAAATGAAGATATTGGCTTATTAAACTGGTGGCGCTCCTTTGAATACTGAAGCGCGGCGTCAAAAGCACCCTGTGCAATACCTACGCTAAGCGCAGCGATCGATATTCGTCCGCCGTCAAGAACTTTCAATGATTGAATAAATCCTTCCCCCTCTTTCCCGACCCGTTGCCCAACATGGACGCGGCAATCAGAAAAGATCTGCTCGGCCGTCTCAGAAGCGCGCATCCCAAGCTTGTTTTCCTTCTTACCAGATGTGAACCCAGGGGTGCCTTTTTCAATTATGAAGGAGGTCATTCCATGTGAATCTCCAACTTCTCCAGTTCGTACGATAACAACAGCCACGTCGCCACTCTTCCCGTGAGTAATAAAATTCTTGGCACCATTGATCACATAGTAGTCACCGTCTTTCTTGGCAACAGTTCGCATATTACCCGCATCTGACCCCGTATTGGGCTCTGTTAGTCCCCAAGCACCGATCCATTCCCCCGTCGCAAGTTTGGGCAGGTATTTCAGTTTTTGTTCCTCTGTTCCAAACTGCAGGATGTGGTTCGTGCACAAGGAATTGTGCGCTGCAACGGAGAGTCCGATGGAGCCGTCAATACGCGAAATCTCTGAAATCACGGTTACGTATTCTTTGTAGCTAAGTCCGGCACCACCGTATTCGTGAGGCACCAAAACCCCCATGAGGCCCAATTTTCCCATCTCATGAAATAGCGCTATAGGAAACTCCTGCGACTCATCCCATTTCATGATGTTTGGACGGATGTGCTTCTCGCCAAAATCCTTAACCATTTGGGTCATCATTTGCTGCCCTTCCGATAGGTCAAATCCTAGCATGGCAGGAGCATCAGTCATCATTTGCATGTCTTTTTCTTTTTATGGGATTTCAAAAGTACGGCAACCCTAATTATTAACCAAACGAGCGTTAGGTTCGTTATTTCACTCAAATGGGAGTATTCTTGAGGCCAAAGCGCTATTTTTGACCTCCTTAACGATTTAGGATGAAAATAGCAGTAGTGGGAACGGGGTATGTTGGACTGGTTACTGGGACTTGTTTTGCTGAGACGGGCAATAATGTAACCTGTGTGGACATTGATGAGCAGAAAGTAGCGAGCCTGAAGGCAGGGAAGATCACGATTTACGAACCGGGCCTTGACAACCTATTCGATCGAAATATTAAGCAGGACCGTTTGTCTTTTACCACCTCCCTTAAAGAAGGTATTCAGGGTGCTAAGGTTATATTTCTTGCTCTTCCAACCCCTCCTGGAGATGATGGGGCAGCCGACTTAAAATATGTTCTGGGTGTAGCCCGTGATCTGGGGAGCCTGCTCGATCAGTACGCGGTAATTGTAGATAAAAGCACAGTCCCTGTTGGTACGGCAGAACGTGTCGCGGCAGAAATCAAGGCCACGGCTACTGCAGAGTTTGATGTCGTCTCAAATCCGGAATTTTTACGTGAGGGGGTTGCCGTAGATGATTTCATGAAGCCGGATCGTGTTGTTATTGGATCCTCAACGGAGCGTGCACGGAAAATCATGGAAACGCTCTACGCACCCTTTGTCCGGCAGGGCAATCCCATCATCTTTATGGATGAGCGCTCAGCTGAACTGACCAAGTATGCCGCAAATGCTTTTCTGGCAACCAAGATTACCTTCATGAACGAAATCGCCAACCTGTGCGAAAAAGTCGGGGCCGATGTTGATGCGGTACGCCGGGGATTGGGCACCGATAGCCGTATTGGCAAACGGTTTCTATTTCCTGGTATAGGTTACGGCGGAAGCTGCTTTCCAAAAGATGTGCAGGCATTGGCAAAAACATCTGAAGACCACGCCTACGATTTTAAAATTTTGAAGTCGGTGATGGCTGTCAACCAGTCGCAAAAGACAAAACTCTTGCCTCTGATAAAGAAACACTTTGGAGATCTCAAAGGCAAAACCATCGCCTTCTGGGGTCTGTCATTTAAGCCACATACAGATGACATCCGCGAAGCCCCTGCCCTTTACAATATTGATGAACTGCTCGCCCAGGGAGTAACGATACGGGCCCATGATCCGGAAGCGATGGAAAACGTCAAGAAAGTCATAGGCGATCGTATCACCTATCATCACACCCCATACGATGCCGCCAAGGGTGCTGATGCAATATTCATTGCGACTGAATGGCCTGAGTTCCGTGCGCCGGATTTCGGTAAATTGGCTGAAGTGATGAAATCCAAAGTTATTTTTGACGGCCGAAACCTTTATGATCTTCACGACATGAGGGGCCTCGGATTTACCTATATCAGTATTGGACGAAAATCAATAAATGGCTAAGCCAAGAATATTAATTACCGGAGCCGCCGGATTTTTAGGCTCACACCTTTGTGACCGGTTTATCCGGGAAGGGTTCCACGTTATCGCGATGGATAACCTGATCACTGGTGAGATGAAAAACATTCAACACCTGTTCCCCTTGCCGGACTTTGAATTTCACCACCATGACGTGTCAAAATTCGTCCATGTGGCTGGTGACCTGCAGTACATTCTTCACTTTGCATCACCCGCCAGTCCGATTGACTACCTAAAGATTCCCATTCAAACACTCAAGGTGGGATCTTTGGGAACACACAACCTCCTGGGCCTTGCTCGCGTCAAGGGTTCACGTATTTTGGTTGCCTCAACCTCTGAAGTCTATGGGGATCCCACGGTTCACCCTCAACCTGAAGAATACTATGGAAACGTAAACCCAGTTGGTCCACGCGGTGTTTATGATGAGGCGAAGCGATTCCAGGAAGCCATTACCATGGCCTACCACACGTACCACAAAGTTGATACGCGAATCATTCGCATTTTTAATACGTATGGACCCCGGATGCGGCTAAATGATGGTCGTGTTCTCCCTGCGTTTATTGGGCAAGCTATCCGCGGAGAAGACCTAACCGTTTTCGGTGACGGGATGCAAACCCGTTCCTTCTGCTATGTCGATGATCTTGTTGAAGGCATCTATCGCCTCTTGATGACTGACTATCATCTGCCGGTAAACGTTGGTAACCCCGATGAAATCACCATTCTCGATTTTGCAAAGGAGATCATCCAATTGACCGGGACAAAGCAAAAGATCATTTTCAAATCTTTGCCTAAAGATGATCCTCTCCAACGTCAGCCTGATATCACGAAGGCAAAGAAACTTCTCCAGTGGGAACCTAAAGTTTCGCGACGTGAAGGGCTAAAGATTACATACGAATATTTTAAGACCCTGTCACACGAAGAGCTGTACCTGCGCGATCACAAGAATTTTGATACCTATACACGATGAAGCGGAAGATACTGGTTACCGGAGGAGCCGGATTCATCGGATCACACGTGGTGCGTCGGCTCGTGAGGCGATATTCAGATTACGCAATTTTCAATCTGGACAAACTCACCTACGCAGGGAATCTTGAAAATCTTCGGGAGATTGAAAAATCTTCTAATTATACATTCGTGCTCGGCGACATCCTGGATGTGGCGTTTCTCAACAATTTCTTGTTGCGGGAAAAATTTGATAGCATCGTTCATCTGGCCGCAGAATCACACGTAGACAGGTCACTCGAGAACCCCGCGGATTTTGCCTTGACGAATGTTGTAGGTACCCTGAACCTTCTTCATGCCGCCAGGGCCAGTTGGAAAGATGCCTTTCAGGGCAAACTCTTTTATCATATTTCCACGGACGAAGTGTATGGCTCTCTTGGCGCTACGGGCCTTTTTACGGAAGAATCCCCCATCGACCCACGCTCTCCATATTCTGCTTCAAAAGCAGCCAGTGATCATTTTGTAAGCGCGTTTTACCACAGTTACGGCTTCCCAGGTATCATCAGCAGATGCTCTAATAACTACGGCCCAAATCATTTTCCCGAAAAACTTATCCCCCTGATGATTCATAATGTCATCAACGGAAAACCGCTTCCGGTTTATGGCAAAGGAGAGAATGTACGGGATTGGCTTTATGTAGAGGATCATGCCTCGGCCATTGATTTGATCCTTCACCAGGGGAAAGTTGGCGAAACCTACAATATAGGAGGGAATAACGAATGGAAGAATATTGATCTGGTCCATTTGCTATGCCGGATCATGGATACAAAGATGAATAAGCCCGATGGTACCGCTGCCCGACTGATTACTTTTGTGAGAGACAGACAAGGGCACGACTTACGGTATGCTATCGATTCTTCAAAACTCAAACTCGAACTCGGCTGGAGCCCCACTGTCGATTTTCCAACGGGTCTTGTAAAAACGGTTGATTGGTATTTTGATAACAAAGATTGGCTTGATCATGTAACTTCGGGGTCGTACCGGGAATATTATGACCTAATGTACCACGGTCGGTAGTGTAAGTCGGATTAGTCATACGTGCCGTTTAGTAAATAATAATAGAAAGCAGATGAAAGGAATTATTCTGGCTGGAGGATCCGGAACCCGACTTCACCCACTTACGCTCGTCATAAGCAAACAACTCATGCCGCTTTATGACAAGCCCATGGTGTATTACCCGTTGTCCGTATTGCTCATGTCAGGCATCCGTGAAATTCTGATTATCTCCACACCACATGATCTTCCGCTCTTCCAGCGACTCTTGGGTGATGGTCGACAACTCGGTTGCAGCTTTACTTATGCTGAACAGCCACGCCCAGAAGGGCTTGCGCAGGCATTTATCATAGGAGAAAAATTCATTGGCAATGATAAAGTTGCGCTTGTCCTTGGAGACAATGTGTTTTATGGCTCAGGGTTGATCGAGCTCCTGCAGGAGAATACTGACCCCGATGGTGGTGTTGTGTTCGCCTACCACGTTCAGGATCCCGAACGGTACGGCGTGGTGGAATTTGGAAAGAATGGTCAGGCAATCTCCATTGAAGAGAAGCCCACGAAGCCCAAGTCAAACTATGCCGTTCCGGGTCTTTACTTTTATGACAACGAGGTGGTGCGAATTGCTAAAGCCCTTAAACCCAGTCACCGGGGCGAACTGGAAATAACAGACATCAACAACGCCTACCTGAAACAGGGGAAACTTCGCGTGGGCATTATGAGTCGGGGTACAGCCTGGCTGGATACGGGGACATTCGACTCATTGATGCAAGCGGCAAACTTTATTCAGGTGATTGAACAACGCCAGGGATTGAAGATAGGCTGCATTGAGGAAATCGCTTACCGGATGAACTACATTTCCAAACAGCAATTGATTGCGCTTGCACAACCTCTGGAAAAAAGTGGCTATGGGGTTTACCTGAAGCGACTCATCGAAGGTTAACTATTCCTCCCGGTAAATAACCTGCATTAACACTGAGCCAACAATCCCGAGCGTTTCCCGACTGATCAGCGTCATATTGTCTTGTTGGGTGTGATGAAAATTGCCAAAGTACCCAGTGCCGGGTTCAAACGGTGTAATGTCAATCATTGGAATGTTTGCTTTTTCATTGACAAAGAGGTGATCGTCAATAATCGGATCTTCCTTCTGTCTAATAAACGTAGATCCATATCCCATCCGGGAGGCTGTGCCCCACACCTTTTCTACAATTCGGGGAGCATAAACCATAGAATTACCTTCTTGAAAAAAGCGCGACTCAGTCCCGCCTACCATATCGAGCAGTATGCCATAATCAGCCTGATAGCTGGGGGTATGCTTGTGAGTTGACCAGTACTGAGATCCGAGGCACCACCAGGAATCCTGTCCCGGTGAAGGCTGAATTTGATTCGCAGCTTCATCGGGTTCCCCCCAATCTTCACCGTCAAAAAAAATCAGGTCGACTCCAATTTCTGGCGCGTTACTTAGGTGACGGGCTATCTCAAGCAGCACCCCAACGCCACTCGCTCCATCGTTTGCTCCATCGAACGGTTTATTTTTCTCTTTAGGGTCTTTGTCAGAAAATGGTCTCGTATCCCAATGCGTTGCCAAGAGCACACGTTTCCGCTTTTCCGGGTTATAACTTGCGATAATATTCCGAAGCAAGAGGTTGTGGCCATCATAAGTACTCGCCTGGAATTCCTGAACAACGGTTTTGGCTCCATACAACCTGAGGACTCGAATGATAAAATCACTTGTCTCACGATGGGCTTTCGTATTGGGGATTCTCGGGCCAAAAGAAACTTGCTGCTTGACTAAGGCGTACGCCGTATCCGCATTGAATTCTGGCACCTTGACTAACTTTGTTGCAGATTCATCTTGCGGTTGCTTCTTGACTTCGCAGGAAACTGAAAAAAGAATGATAAGATATAGGGCGCGGGGCAGATGCCAATAAGTTAAGCGCATGGGGTCAGAACAGGCGAAATTTGGCGTAAGATAAAAAAGAACTACCTTTGCATCACTTCTTAAGGAGCATTGAAAGAGGGGACCGAAAGTCCCCTCTTTGTTTATCAAAAAAATGGAAATACAAGCGAAATTGAGGGATTTAGTGGCTGAGAGCCTGAAAACAAGCCATTTTTTGGTAGATGTTGTCGCTCCGGCCAAGAACCTGTCAAAAATAATGATCATCATCGACGGGGACAACGGGATAACCATTGATGACTGCACTGAGTTGAGTCGTACCGTATCGGCCAAGCTAGATGAGCTCGACTTTGGATCCACCCATTACACCCTCGAAGTATCCACGCCTGGGCTTGATCACCCGCTGAAGTTGAAACGGCAGTATTACAAGAATATCGGACGGGGACTTAAGGTTCAGCAGCGCGACAAAACACAGGTTAACGGGAAGCTGATCAGTGTTGGTGATCAGGAAATTGTCTTGGGTCAAGAAGTCAAGGAGGGAAAAACCATCCTTCAAAAGGAAGTAGTTGTCCGATTTGAAGAAATTGAAAAAGCATTTGTAACGGTATCTTTTAAATAATTAGTGTTATGGATATATCCAATCTGATTGAATCGTTTGCTGACTTCGCGAAGCAGAAGAACATCGACCGTCCTACCATGATAAGGATTCTGGAAGATGTGTTTCGCACCATGATTAAGAAGAAGTACACCTACGATGACAACTTCGACATTATCATCAATGCCGACAAGGGCGACCTGGAAATCTACCGCATTCGTGAGATTGTGGAGGATGACTCAGAAGACATCTGGGATCATGACAAGATCAGTTTGACGGAGGCACGCAAGATTGAGCCTGACTTTGAAGTTGGGGAAGAGGTTTCTGAGCCAATCGAAATTGAAGATTTCGGGCGTCGTACCGTAACGACAGCGCGTCAGACGCTCATGCAAAAAGTGAAAGATCTTGAGAAGGATATTCTCTTTCAAAAATATAAAGACATTGTCGGAGAGATCATCACGGGTGAAGTATACCAGGTGCTCAGCCGCGAAGTTTTGCTCATTGACGCGGAAGGAAATGAAATTTCAATTCCCCGCAGCGAGCAAATTCCTAAAGACCGCTACCGCAAAGGAGAAAATGTTCGTGCGATCGTTCACAAAGTAGAAATGGTTAACGGAAGTCCGAAAATTGTTCTTTCCAGGACAACCCCTGTTCTGCTGGAGCGCCTCTTTGAACAGGAGGTTCCCGAAGTTTATGATGGGCTAATCACCATTAAGAAAGCTGTCCGTGAGCCAGGGGAGCGGGCCAAAGTGGCGGTTGAATCTTACGATGATCGGATCGATCCGGTGGGAGCATGTGTGGGCATGAAGGGTTCTCGCATTCACGCTATTGTTCGCGAACTGCAGAATGAAAATATCGACGTCATCAACTACACGGAGAATCTCGAGTTGTTTATACAGCGAGCGCTTAGTCCTGCAAAGTTGGTAAACATGAAAATAGATAAGGAAACCAACCGTGTTTCTGTTTATCTCAAACCTGATCAGGTCTCCCTAGCAATTGGCAAAGGCGGACTGAACATCAAACTGGCTAGCCGTCTCGTAGGAATGGAAATCGATGTGTTCCGTGAATTAGGTGAGCAGACAACCGGTGAAGAGGATGTAGATCTGGATGAATTCTCCGATGAAATTGAAAGCTGGGTGATTGATCAACTCAAGCAGATCGGACTTGATACGGCGAAGAGCGTACTCGCGCTCAACAAAGAGGAGCTCGTTCGTCGCACAGATCTGGAAGAAGAAACAGTTGATAATGTTGTCGCGGTGTTAAGCAAGGAATTCGAATAAATTCATTGCAAAATCAAATAAATCAGGAAAAACATAGTCAACTTTGAAAATGGCAGAAGAAAAAATGATACGGTTGGGGCAGGCTTCCAGAAAACTCAATGTGGGTCACAATACCATATTGGAATTTCTGGCAAAGAAAGGCCTTGTCGTAGAAAATAACCCCAATGCAAAACTCACATCAGAGCAATTTGCCATGCTTGCCAAGGAGTACGCCTCCTCAGCCTCAGAAAAGATTGAGGCATCTGTACTTACCATTGGCGGAAAGCACGGTGATTCACTGACCACTCACAGCGAGACAGAGACGCATCGTAAGAAGGTTGACGAAGACGACAATATCCTGATCAAGAATCTCGGCTCGAAGGAAATCAAAGGAAAGGAAGAGGCAAAGCAACCCGAAAAGGTAGCGCATGAGTCTGCCAAACTTGAAGGCATCAAGGTCTTGGGCAAGATAGACCTCGAAAAAAAGAAGAAAGAAGAACCTCCAGTTAAGGATGAGGTTAAGCCGATAGAGCCCATAGCGCCTGCCGTCAAGGCGCCGGAGGTTGAGAAACAACCTGAACTGGAACTGATCAAGGCGAAAGCCAACAAACTCCAGGGACTTAAGGTTGTGGACCGAATAGAATTGCCGGAAGAGAAAAAGCCTTCGACACCAGAAAGTAGGGAAGACGCTCGGAAGAAGCGACCACGGAAACGCATTGTTTCCTTGCCCAACGAAAAAGGCCGCCCCGCAGGTGGCCCCGGCACAAAGCGTGCGGCACCAAGCAAAGGCGAGCCTTCAGAAAAAGAAATTCAAGACCAGATCCGGGCAACACTTGCCAAGCTGAGTGGCGGGCAAAAGAAATTCTCCGGCGCAAAGTACCGTAAGGAAAAAAGGCAGGCCGTCTCCGAAGCCGAAGAGGAAAAACTCTTGCAAGAACAAGAGTCCTCAAAAACACTTCGTGTATCGGAATTCATTTCAGCCAACGACCTGGCATCAATGATGAACGTCTCGGTGAACGAAGTGATTTCCACTTGCATGAACCTGGGTATGTTTGTTTCTATCAATCAGCGCCTGGACGCAGAGGCCATTACGGTTATCGCTGATGAATTTGGTTACGAAATTCAGTTTATCACAGGGGAAGAAGAGGTCGTGCTTGAACAAGAAAACGAAGCAGAAGAATCGCTTCAGCCACGAGCTCCCATTGTCACCATCATGGGACACGTAGACCATGGAAAGACTTCCTTACTGGACTTTATACGAAACACCAAAGTAGTGGCTTCGGAGGCAGGCGGGATTACGCAGCATATCGGCGCTTACGACGTAACCACCAAGGGCGGTCAGAAGATTGCCTTCCTGGATACACCCGGTCATGAAGCTTTTACTGCCATGCGCGCAAGGGGGGCTAAACTTACCGATGTTGCCATCATTGTTGTCGCCGCCGATGATGATGTGATGCCGCAAACCAAAGAAGCAATTAATCATGCGCAGGTGGCTGGCGTGCCCATCGTCATTGCTATAAACAAAATTGATAAACCAACCGCTAATCCGGACAAAGTCAGAGAATCATTATCAAAAAACAATATTCTGGTTGAGGAGTGGGGCGGAAAATACCAGTGCCAGGAAATATCCGCTAAGAGTGGAAAAGGAATTGATGAATTGCTTGAAAAAGTAATTCTGGAATCTGAACTGCTCAACCTAAAAGCAAATCCGGATAAGCCGGCTGTTGGATCGGTCATTGAGGCATCGCTGGATAAAGGTCGCGGCTACGTTGCGACAGTCATGGTTCAAAGCGGTACCCTTCGTGTAGGTGATATTGTCGTGGCGGGGTCCAATCATGGCCGCGTCAAAGCCATGTATGAAGATACCGGTGCCCGCATTAAAGAAGCAGGACCCTCATCTCCTGTACAAGTACTTGGACTGGACGGAGCGCCCCAAGCAGGCGAAAAATTTGCAGTCTATGAAACTGATCGTGAGGCACGCGAAGTTGCCACGAAACGTGCGCAACTGGTCCGTGAACAGAGCATTCGAACCAAGAAACATATTACATTGGATGAAATCGGGCGACGAATCGCCATTGGTTCATTCAAGCAGTTGAATGTCATTGTGAAGGGTGATGTGGACGGTTCTATCGAGGCCCTGTCAGATTCACTGCTGAAGCTGTCAACGCCAAAGATCCAAGTCGGTATTATTCATAAGGCTGTCGGTCAGATTTCTGAATCGGATGTCTTGTTGGCATCAGCCTCCGATGCGGTTATCGTTGGCTTCCAGGTTCGCCCTTCCCCCTCAGCCAGGAAACTCGCCGAGAATGAAGAAATAGAAATTCGTCTTTACTCCATTATCTACGATGCCATCAATGACGTGAAGAGCGCTATGGAAGGTATGTTGGAGAAGGAGATGGAAGAGGTGATTGTAGGAAATGCAGATGTTCGCGATGTCTTCAAGATCTCCAAAGTGGGAACCATCCTTGGCTGTATGGTAACCGATGGATACATCAAGCGCGCCAATCCGATCCGCCTGATTCGCGATGGAATTGTTGTGTACGCAGGCAAGCTCAGTTCATTAAAACGTTTCAAGGACGATGCCAGTGAAGTTAAATCCGGATTTGACTGCGGTATGGGCATTGAAGGATTCAACGACATGCAGGTCGGTGATGTCATCGAAAGCTATGAGAATCGTGAGGTGAAAAAGATCTGATCTTAACTGTGAAGACAACAAAAAAGCCTCAGGAATCCTGAGGCTTTTTTGTTCCATGGTGAATTCTAGAACTTGACTTCAGGTGCTTTTTCAGAACCTGCAGCAGCTTCAAACCCCTTTCTTGCGCTAAAGTCTTCTCCACCGCCAAACATGCCAAGCGCAAAGCGTTTGAAAAAACCACGTACATAGGTGTTATAGCCCCTGATTGATTCATTGTAACGCTCCCGTGCAACAGCAATCCTGTTTTCCGTACCCTCAAGTTGTGCCTGTAGCTCAGCAAAATTTTCAGTCGACCGAATCTGGGGATACGCTTCAAAAGCAAGATTGATTGCCGTATTGATTTGCTTTCCCGCCCGGTCCAACTCTTCGGGATTTCTCGCGCTGACTATACCAGCTCGCGCCTCTGTTACTTGAGTTAGAATTGCCTTCTCATTCTCTGCAGCACCCTTGACTGTTGCTACCAATTGTGGAACGAGGTCAGCCCTTCGTTGGTATGTAGCCTGAACATCTGCCCATGTTTGATTGACTCCCTCCTGCAGCTTAACTGCATTGTCATAGACACCAGCTCCCCACATGAAGAATCCTCCTCCAATAAATACAATCGCCCCGATGAAGACGAGAACGGTGATAAGTCCTTTGCTCATATTGTTTTTTTTGCAAAATTAACCCATTTAGGGCAATGGTAAAAATCCAGTGATATCCAACCTTAAAGCAGGGCTCATTGGGTTTATGCGTGGGGAACCCTATCTCACGAAAAGGACCAACCCCTTCAAATACTCTCCTTCTGGGTGATAGATCGAAACAGGATGGTCGGCAGGCTGTGTAAGGGTATACAAGACCTTGATTTCCCGTCCGGATTGAATGGCCGCGGAAACGACGGTATCATAGAATAATTGCCGATCAACAACTTGCGAGCAAGAAAATGTAAAAATGATTCCGTCCTGCTTTATCACGCGCATCGCTTCCGCATTCAGACGCTGATAACCTTTCATCGCTTGATGCCTTGCTTCTTTATGCTTTGCGAATGCCGGTGGATCAAGCACAAGGATGTCATATTGATCTTTCTTATCCTTGAGATACTCAAATGTGTCTCCTGCAAAACAAGCATGTTGGTCTGAATCAAACCCATTCAGTGTAATGTTCTTCTTCGCCAGCTCAATGGCTCGTTCAGAAGCATCAATAGAATGGACCATAGAGGCTCCGGCTTTCAAAGCATAAACAGAAAAGCCTCCCGTATAACAAAAGGTATTGAGAACGCTACGGCCTTCGGAGAGGCTTCCCAACAATCGACGATTCTCCCGCTGGTCAAGGAAGAACCCGGTCTTCTGTCCCGTTTCCCAATCAACCAGGAATTTGTTTCCGTGCTCCAGAACAACATGGGGAACGATCCCCATCCCAAAGAGATACTCACTGTCTGCCTTTCCGTCTCCGGACAGCATACCCTTATAATACACTGCTGTAAGATCGGTCTTCATGCTCTCCATCAATCCCTGGCAAACATGCTGCCGGTCTTTATGAATACCAGCGCTGTGCGACTGAACCACGGCGACTCCATTGTACAGGTCAATAATCAAACCAGCCAAACCATCACCCTCTCCGTGAACCAATCGATAACAGTTGGTTGGTGGTTGAATAACTTTAGTGATGATCCGCTGTTCAAAGGCTGCCTTAAACTTCTTGAAATAGAAATCAGAAGTAGGGGGCTGGTTGCTGAAGGAAAGCAGTCGCACCGTGATCGTTCCATTTTGATAATGACCGTACCCCAGGATTTCCTTATCACTGTCCCTGACACAGACCCAGTCCCCATTTTGAGGATCCCCCTCAACCGACTGAATAGCGCCGGAGAATACCCAGGGGTGAAAACGCTTGGGTGAGGCTTCTTTGCCTTTTTTGAGATGGACTTGTCCTTGTATTTCCATGGTGTTTCATAAATTAACGCCATATTTTCCGAAAAGCGGCAACTTGCAGGTGAGTTCAGGTGTTTTTCTGCAATCTTTCATTCCACAAGGAGCCCCGGAAAATGAAGATATGCACGACCAAATCAAAACTCAATTTTTCGATTATTAACAGCCTATTTATGAAACTCTTTCCAATTGTATTACTGATCCTTCTACTGGTGGGTTGCGGCCAGGGGCCAGCATCCGGTGAGCAACCTAAAGATGCTGCGCAAGAGCAGCCGATGGGAGTTCAGGAGAACTTTGATGATACCCCTGGACTGATTCGTTCTGAAATTTTCGATGCCTCAGGACGCCTGGCCACTGTAGGCTATTGGCTTGATGGGAAGAAGGCCGGGTCTTGGACAGATTATACTGAAGACGATCGCGTGCATCGATTGACCAACTACATCGGAGGAAAGAAAGAAGGAGTGTATTTGGAATTCAATACGGCTAACCAACTGATGGTTCGATGCTTTTACCATAATGACAAACGGCATGGAAAGTACGTCGAGTACATTCAGACACGGGTTAAAGAGGAGCGCTACTATTCATTTGGAAAACTTGAAGGGATCTCCCGGGTCTATTTCCCGAATGGAAATTTGATGGAAGAGGGATACTACAAAAATGGCCTACGCGAAGGTGTTTCTAAGTGGTATGACCGGGATGGCAACAAGACGCTTGAATACTTGTATGAAAAAGGTGAATTGGTAAAAAACTAGAGATTTCCGGGTATTAGCGAACCAAATCTGCGTTTATATCGTATTTAGGGTACACTGAAAAAATGTCATTTCCACCTTATGCCAGCTCCATCTGGCACAATTTTTAAGGGAATTTTCAAGTAACAATAAAACAACGGTTTGACTATGAAGCGATTTGGATCCCTGATTGTTGCCGCCATCCTGGGCAGCACGATTACTCTTTTTACCACGCAATATTTTCTAAAGGAGTATAAGACAGCGAAGATTGCCCACGATACGACCCCCGTGGCGCAGGTGGCCTATACGCGTGGCGAAAATGGAGAAGTGGCCCCTTTGGATTTCACCGGTATTGCTGATAAAGTGACAAAGGCGGTGGTACACATCCGCTCCACGGCTGAGGGCAATCCGAGTTCACGAGATCGTAGTCCAGACACAATGGATCCTTTTCAATTCTTTTTCGGGCCAGATGCTCCGCGCCAGCGCGGCCCCAGTCAGAGTTCCGGAAGCGGGGTACTGATTAATGCAGATGGTTACATTGTTACCAATAACCATGTAGTACAGGGCGCTGATGTTGTCGATGTTACACTTTATGACAATCGATCTTTCAAGGCTGAGGTGATTGGCACCGATCCTGATACGGACTTGGCCGTGGTCAAGATCAATCAAAAATCCCTTCCCTATCTCTCTTTCGTCAACTCGGATCTTTCTAAAGTTGGTGAGTGGGTCTTGGCGGTAGGCAATCCATTCAATCTTAACTCTACGGTTACAGCAGGTATTATCAGTGCAAAAGGAAGAAATATCAATATAATCAACTCTTCAGATCGTCCTGAAGCCGGCACTACAGCTATAGAATCCTTCATTCAGACCGACGCAGCCATTAATCCGGGCAATAGTGGTGGGGCGCTCGTAAACCTCAACGGTGGGCTTCTGGGGATCAACACTGCCATTGCCAGCCCCACCGGGTCTTATTCAGGCTATGGGTTTGCCATACCCTCAAACATTGTCAGTAAAATCGTTGAAGACCTTCTTACCTATGGAGCTGTTCAGCGAGGCTGGCTAGGAATACAAGTGGGAAGTGTCAACAGCGATCTGGTCAAGGAAGAAGGTTTGTCTGTTAATGAAGGCGCCTACGTCAGCGGCTTCGGCAACATGGATGAAAAGAGTGCCGCGAAGCAAGCTGGAATTCTGAAAGGTGATGTCATTGTCAAATTGGACAACACCGCCATCAAGTCAAGTTCAGCCTTGATTGAATACATCGGCACAAAACGTCCGGGAGACAAAGTCAATGTGCTTGTCAATCGAAATGGCAAGGACAAGCTAATTGTCGTAATCCTGAAAAATCGAGAAGGCAGCATTGGAACTGTGCAGAAGGATGAGCGCAACGCCATTGGTGCGCTGGGAATTGAACTGGAAGATGCAGACTCCAAGCTGCTCAAGCGTCTTGAAATTTCAGGAGGCGCAAGGGTAAAGTCCCTTGGAAACGGGAAAGTTGCGAAGTACACAGACATGCGCCAAGGCTATGTTATTACTGAAGTCGATAACAAGCCTGTAATGTCAGCAAAAGAGGTAAATGAAATTATTAAGAAAAAGAAATCCGGCGAATTGATAACCTTCTCGGGCGTTTACGAGGATTTTGCCCGTGAATACATTTACGCCGTGAGAATGTAGTTTAACAAGTTACTATGAGAAGAATGTTCAAAAAAGGAGATCGTGCCCGCAATCTGGTCGATGGAAAAATTGTTGAGGTCTTGAAATACTTGAAGAAGAACGTGGTGGAGGTGCGCTGGTTCGACCTCCGCTCCAAAGAGATCCACACGGATACCGTAAAAGAGGACAAGCTATCCAAAGCAGCTTGATCACACCATAAGGGTTGGTGGGAAATTGTTCAGTTTATCCTCCTCAAATTCCTGAGAGAAACCCGCTACCTTTGCTCCATAATCCGCAGGAGCCATCAAAAAGTTTGAAATACCCGCACAGTACCGGTCTTCGCTTAGCAGCCGGATAAAAGAGTTTCGAAAATCGAAAGATCTTCGCAAGCAGGATTTTAGTCCAACAATCCTCGACTTTGGTCCTGTTCAGTTCGTTCTGGCAAGACACTTTGGCTTTTGCTACGGCGTTGAAAATGCCATTGAAATCAGCTACCGTGCCCTTGAAGAGAATCCTGGCAAAAGGGTCTATCTGCTCAGTCAGATGATCCATAACCCGGACGTAAACAGCGATCTACGGGATCGCGGGATTGCGTTTATTCTGGATACCGATGGCTCGCAGCTGATTTCCTGGGACAAGATCCATGCTGAAGATATCGTTATTATTCCTGCCTTCGGAACCACCCGAGAGATTGAGCAACTTCTGCAATCAAAAGGCGTCAACATTGAGCCCTACAATACTACCTGCCCATTTGTTGAAAAGGTCTGGAACCGAGCAGTAAAACTTGGAAAGGATGACTACACGGTTATCATCCACGGTAAGCCGAATCACGAAGAAACCAGAGCCACATTTTCGCATAGCTCACATGAAGCGCCATCCGTAATTGTGCGAGATATGAATGATGCAGTAGAGTTGAGTAACTACATCCTTGGAAGTAAATCCAATGCAGAATTCTTCGAAACATACCTAGGAAAATACTCTATCGGCTTCCAACCCGAGATTCATTTCCAGCGGATTGGTGTTGTCAATCAAACCACAATGCTCGCAACAGAGACATCAGCTATTGCTGATTTTCTCAAGCAAGTGATGGTGCGCAAGTTTGGCGCAGCACAAATCGGATCTCATTTTGCCGATACACGAGATACGTTGTGCTATGCCACAAATGATAATCAACAGGCTACCTATGAACTACTTAAGCTGAAGGCCGATCTCGCTGTTGTGGTCGGGGGGTATAATAGTTCCAACACATCTCATATTGTGGAATTGTGTCAAGAAAAGTTTCCCACTTACTTTATCAACTCAGAGACTGAAATCGTTTCTCGGGAAGAAATCCGCCATTTTGATTATCACTTGAAGACAAAGAAATCAACATATCAGTTTCTGCCCGATAAGAAAACGACACAAATTATTTTGACCAGCGGTGCATCTTGTCCTGATACTGTGGTGGATCGCGTGATGATGCGGCTACTTGGTCTGTTTGAAGGAGCAAAGGAAATCGACAAGGTACTTGCAGAATTTTAGTGCACCGCATTCGCCAAGATGATTACCTGCGACGACCGTTCTTCCTTTAAGCTTCGGTTTCTGTGCCCTTCACTTTTCCTTATTCTTTCCGTACCTGCTGTTGGTCAACCCAAAGAAGACTCTGTGCGTCTTCTACAAGAAATCATCGTCGAAGCCTATTCGGCCAATCGAAACCCGGCTGAAATTCCCGCTTCGATTGACCTTGTTGACCGGGCCGATCTAAACCGATTCAGTAATATATCACTCGTGCCTGCCTTCAATATGTTACCAGGCGTACGCATGGAAGAAAGATCCCCTGGCAGTTATAGGTTTTCTATTCGGGGCAGCCTGCTTCGTTCTCCGTTCGGGGTAAGAAATATCAAGTTCTATTGGAACGGATTGCCACTCACGGACGGGGGCGGAAACACATATCTGAATTTGCTCGACCCCTCTGCCTTGGGAAGGGCAGAAGTTATCAAAGGTCCTGCTGCTAGTCTCTATGGTGCAAGTACAGGTGGAGCAGTCCTCCTGCGATCACCCGTTCCACTAGAAACAGGCATGGAATTAACTGCACAGTATGGCTCATTTGGAGCCATTCGCTACGGTGGTGCAATCCAGGTAAAGGGGGACAACGTAATCACGCGGATTCAGTTCAATCGCCAGCAAGCCGACGGGTACCGTACTCAGAGTGCCCTGACCAGAAATTCACTCAACGCAGATATGACATTTTTGTTAGACCCAAAGAACTCGCTCATGGTCACTCTTCTTAGTTCCGACCTCTATTATCAAACACCAGGGGGGCTCACCGAGGCGCAATACCAAACCGATCCAAGCCAAGCAAGGCCCTCCACGCCAACCTTGCCAGGCGCTGTACAACAAAAGGCTGCCGTCTTTAACAAAACATTCTACAGCGGGGTCAATTTTGAGCACCACTGGAATGGCGCCTGGACGACCGCCCTTGGTCTTCTTGGCTCAACCACCGACTTTAAGAATCCATCCATACGGAACTATGAGACACGTGCCGAAAGAAATTTCGGGGCTCGCCTTACAAACGAATATGAATTTCAATTGAGCACATGGAGGGGAAAGCTAACATTCGGAGGAGAACTTCAGCACTTGTATTCCCCCATTATCGTAAAAAACAACGCAGGAGGAAATCCAGGAACACAAATCATATCGAGCGATGAGGTTACTTCTGCTCTTGGAATGGGTTTTGTCCAGGCTGACGTTGATCTCCCCGGCGCAATCCATATTACAATAGGCGGCAGCCTTAACTATCTGCAATACAAAGACAACCGACTGGTGGGCCCCCCAGCCGGGGACCTTTCCCGGAAGTTTGATCCGGTATTTTCCCCACGCATTGCGATATTAAAAAAGCTATCGGCATTGCTTTCTGTTTATGCCTCGGCTAGCCGAGGGTTCTCGCCACCCACAGTTGCAGAGGTTATTCCGTCCACCGGGATTTACAATCCGGATCTTATCCCCGAAAGCGGATGGAGTTACGAGATGGGATTATCCGGCAAATTCATGCGGGTGATTGATTTTCATCTGGCTGCCTATGATTTTCAATTGAACAACGCCATTGTCATCCAGCGGGACACAAGCGGTGCTGATTATTACATTAACGCTGGAGGGACCGAACAAAGAGGAGTTGAATTTAATGTCGGTTGGACAAAAAAGCTTTCATCTCCAGTACTCAAGACACTTCGGCTCTATACAGGCATCACCTACAACGATTATCACTTCGCAAACTATGTCAATGATGGGAACGACTATTCTGGAAATCAGATCACCGGAGTTTCGCCTTTTTCCGTTGCTTTTGGGCTAGACCTGGCATCGAGAGCGGGTGTGTATGCTCAGATCACTGGAAATTTTGTTGACAGGATGCCGCTCAACGATGCAAATGTGGATTACGCCTCGGATTATTTCCTACTTGGAGCCCGCGCCGGATATCGGACATCAGGAAGAATGCTCATCGATTTTTTTGCAGGCGCCGACAATATTCTCAATCAGCGGTACAGTTTGGGAAATGATCTGAATGCAGCCGGGGGACGGTACTACAATGCTGCCCCAACGGCTAACTATTATATTGGAATTAGCGCCAATATGCCTATTCGGAAAAGTCGTGATTAACCGTAGCTAGACTGACTTACGGACAATTTTACGGTCTACCCACTGGAGTGCCAGCACAAAGAGAATTCCAAAAACAAATAGCCCTGGATATCCTGAGATGAATTTGAGTGCCCCAAAATTGATTTTAAAATCAGTCAACATCACAGCCACGATCATGGCTACAAAGCATGCGACCAATCCTGTGTAGAGCCAAACCAAATCGCGCGAAGATCTGCGGGATGAAAAGTCTACTTGACGAACGATGGTTTCAGCCAAATTGTTAGAGACCCTAAATTCAGGTTCACGACGCAGCGCCTCAAATATTTTTACATAGGTACGCGAATCCCGGTTGTCCGAAAATTCTCCCTTTTCAATGCGGCCCTGCAATTCTTCGTCTGTCATTTCTAATCGATGTCAAGATACTTCAATGCTTTCTCTTTCAGCAAGTTTCTTGCCCGGAAGAGATAATTTTTGACGGTTCCCTCCGGCATGTCCATGATCGCTCCAATCTCAGAATAATTCATTCCATCCAAGTGATACAACGTCACAACGGCTTTGTATTGCGCTGGTAGTTGCTCAATAAACTTCTGAATCTGGGCATCCTCATCTTTGGCTGCCAGAATATTCCCCGGGTCTTGTCGCTCAATGAATCGTTCGGCCCATCCTCCTTCTTCAGGCAATTCCTCATATTCCATCTTTTGCTTTCTCACGTGATTGATGGCCTGGCGGTAGGCAATTGTGGCAACCCAAGTACTCAGTTTTGACTGAAACGCAAACTCAGAGAGCTTTTCATAGACTTTCAAAAAAACGTCCTGACAAATTTCCTCACGGTCTTCCGCCCCTTTTACCAGCCTACCCACCATGTGGGCAACCAGGCGCTCATGCTGGCTGATTAGCGTCTTTAGCGCGGGCTTTTCACCTCGTATCACCCTTGAAACGAGGGCCCGGTCATCTGTCATTGAAGGGTTAGACACGCATTTGGGTGAAATGTTGCAGTAAATACGAGATTTTTAGTTGTTAGGATGTCTATTCATTGCATTCATTCTTCGATTGAAAAAGAAATCAGCCCGGAATCTTCAGCAAACTGCAACATCCATTGTAAGAATTGTGTCTTACGCATTAAACAACTAAAACAAACTCTTATGGACTCGAATCTGCACGAAGTATTGATGCCAATCACAATCATTGGAAGCTTCGGCGCCGCATTGTACTTCTTTACAAAAATCATGACTGAGTATATTCTAAAGAAGAAAATGATTGACAAAGGCTTTGTCAATGCGGAGTCACAGTCCATATTTCACAAAGAAGAGGCCTCTGACAACAAGTACAGCGCGCTAAAGTGGGGATTAATTGTGTTCTTCGCTGGCATTTCTCTGGTCCTCATGGAGTACATTCCTGCCAGTGGTGCTTCCCCCCTTCCTTACGGTCTTTTCGCCATCTCCGTGTCGTTGGGCTTTCTCATTTATTATTTCTTGGTCAAGCGGGACACCAAGTAACAATCTAACGCTGCCGACGTCTATTGCCCCCAGTGGAGGAAACTTTGCCGGGGGTACTTCACTCCCAATATAATAGAACACCCATCCTAATGATACGCAACTACATTAAAACAGCTTTTAGGAGTTTGATGCGTCACCGCTTCTTCTCCTTCATCAACATCTTCGGCCTGGCTGTGGCCATGGCGCTGTCCATGTGCATTATTATGTTGGTGGCCGATCAGATGACGTATGACCGGTACAACACAAAGCGTGATCGTATCTATCGAATAAACAGTATTCCCCTCGGTCGCAACGGAGAAGAATTCAGCGAACAGTCTACAACCTCCCTGCCTTTGAAACAGATCCTTGAAGAAAATTACAGGGGTATAGAAAAAGCTGTTCGCATAAAGCGAGGCTTTGGCAATCTTTGGCTTGAGATCGCTCAAAATGTAAACATCCCGGTATCTGGCTATTTTGCAGACCCGGAAATTCTCGATCTTTTCGAATACGAATTGGAGTATGGGGACTCCAAAACGGCTCTTGTTGATCCATACTCCGTTGTACTGACGAAGAAAACAGCTAAAAAACTATTCCGCCAGGAAAATCCAGTAGGAGAATCATTTAAGGTTGGCGTTGAGGGGCCTTACAAAGTGACAGGGGTTCTAAAAGAGAACAAACGCAAGACGCACATTGCTTTTGATGCGCTTGCCAGTATGTCCACTGTGAAGAGTCTGGCAGCCGGTCAAAAACAGAACAAGGGCCTTGCCGATGACGACAAGCCCAATGATCTTGACAATATATATGACTACTGGTCGGGTTGGGTATATATTCTCCTGGAGGACGGCAAGCATATCGAAGATATCACGCCGCATCTGGAGGCAATCGCAACGGGTATCAACGCGGGGATTACTAACCCCGACAATCAACGTAAGGTAAAGTTTGTACCTCAATCACTTATGTCAATCACACCGGGCACGATTATCAACAACGCCATCGGCCCTGTTCTTCCGTGGATGTTCGTTTATTTTTTCATGGCTTTGGCCGGAGTTGTCATGCTCACGTCGTGTTTCAACTTCACCAATCTGTCCATAGCTCGTTCACTAACCAGGGCGCGAGAAATCGGTGTCCGAAAAGTAACGGGTGCCACCCGGTCGCAAATTTTTGTTCAATTTCTGTCAGAGTCCGTTCTGGTGGCTCTGTTTTCACTACTCGCTGCAGTTGTGCTCCTTGTTGTTTTGAAACCCCTCATGCTTCAGCTTAGTTTTGCGCGCATGCTTAGCTGGGACCTTGAAATCAACTATCTAATCGCTGTTATCTTCCTTGTTTTTGCTGTTACCGTTGGCGCGTTGGCCGGCCTTTTCCCTGCTTTGGTGCTGAGTGGTTTTCAACCGGTGAAAGTTCTGAAAAGCCTGAATACCGTAAAACTCTTTTCTGGTATGCGTATGCGGAAGGTTCTTCTCATATCCCAGTTCACTTTTTCCTTGATTTTTATCCTTTCGGTGATTGTGGTATTCAATCAATTGCAACTATTCCTCCGCGCGGACCACGAATTCAAAATGGATCAAAAGGTAATCGTTGGTCTGAACAATATGCCTCATGAAACGCTAAAGACTGAATTACTAAAATTTAGCAATATCCAAAATGTGACGGCCGTCTCGCACATTCCAGCAGCCGGCTTTAGCTACTCGAATGGCTTCAAGAAATCACTGGAAGAAAAGGAATGGACAGACGTTTCTTATTATGCCGCAGATGAAGACTATTTGAAAAATATGCAGGTCACTTTGCGTGCCGGCACGTACTTCTCCGTTGAAAATGGAGCATCAAACAAAAATTTCATTGTCTTAAATGAGTCAGCCGTTGAGGCCTTCCACTTCGATACAGCTGAAGATGCCATCGGGAAGGAAATCATTGTAAAGACAGATTCTTCCAGAAAAATGATCATCGGTGTTGTGAAAAATTACAACCATGCGATGCTCATGGAAAAGCTTACCCCAATGGCTTTGATCTACAATCCGGAAGAATTTAGAATGCTCCAGGTGCAGTATACCGGTACCTTCGAAGAAGTCGGAAAAACGGTAGAAGGCGCCTGGATAACCATCAATCCCGGACTAAAAGTTGATTACAAAGACTTCAGTGGGGAAGTTCACAAGATGTACGATATCCTATTCGGTGATCTCGTGAGTCTGCTCAGCGTAATCGCATTCCTTGCCATACTCATTTCCTGCCTGGGGCTGTTAGGTATGGCCACGTACGCAACCGAGACACGAATCAAAGAGATTTCCATTCGCAAAATACTGGGCAGCAGCAACGGCTCAATTATCTATCTGCTTTCAAAAGGGTTTGTCATGATTCTTGTGATTTCAGTGCTTATCGCTGTACCCGCAGCCTTTTTCATTAACAACTTATGGTTAGAGGAACTTGCTTATCATGTCTCTGTTGACGTCCCAACAATTTTATTAGGTATTGCTGCACTGATCATTTTCGGCTTGCTTACCATTGGATCACAAACCTGGCGCGCTGCGTATATTAACCCAGTAGAAAATCTGAAGAGTGAGTAGATTCATATTGAATCAATCCTGGCAGTCCAGCCCAGCTGTTTCAACGAGTGTGTCCAGGAATTACATATTGAGATACTTCATCAACATATCGAGTCGTTCCTTGCTGTCGTCGTCGCGAGGGGCCTCCTGGTAACGGCCGATGACGCGGTAGCCAAATCGTTCGAGTGTCGCGACGATACGTGACAAATCAAGCTGATTGATTTTTAAAGTCAACTTGATCTTCCCATGATCAAGGGGGTCTTCCACCATCGTACTGCTAATAATTTTGGCGTTGTTCTCTTCGACATATCGACTAATCTCGGCGAGAGAGTAGTCAATCAAGTCCATGCTAAGTACAAGAATACCGCCTGGCATTTGAATTGACGCTGTCTGGGCAAACGAGGCCATAACATCCTGGACAGTAATGATGCCGGCGTACTTTCCCCCTTCGTTGAGAACGGCCACCATATTGAGTTTGTGCTCACCCGCTACCCTGAGAATATCAAAGAAGTGAGAATCAAGAGAAACTGCACATGCTTTTCCTACCAGCGTGAATGCACCGACATTTTTCTCAATGTCATTTGACTCCATTATAATCTCCTCAGAAATGAAACCCTGCAATTGTCCTTCGTCAACCACAGGAAGAAAATTGCAACGGAACTCCTCCATCCAAACAATCGCCTTATGGGCATCGTCCGTCACTTTGAGAGGCGGAACCATGTGGTTAATGAGCTCCTCAGCGATCATGCTCAACAGGGGTTAGAAACTTTTCCACAACTTCATTAAAT
>JAYVBH010000048.1:0-147397 GCA_043750575.1 Cyclobacteriaceae bacterium | reverse complement strand
CGTACTTGCCTTCCAATTGACGAATCTTGATTTCCAGGTCTTTGTTGGACTGCATCCACTTGCGAAGGGCAACGAATGTGCGCATGATCGCAATATTGGTGGCAATCGCTCTGGGGGTATTTAACAACCCTGATAGCATGGCAACACCTTGTTCCGTGAACGCAAAGGGAACATATTTTGAGTGCCTCCCCCTTCCACTTTCTAAGGTCACAAATTGTGACCTTAGATGTTTCCATTCAGCATCATTAAGCTCAAATAGAAAGTCCTTCGGAAACTCCCCACCTCTTTCTCCCCTAAAGGGGAACTCTGCAATCACAAACTTCCATTTTGCTCCCCACCCCTTTCTCCCCTAAAGGGGAACTCTGCAATCACAAACTTCCAATATCCAATAACGAAGTTTGGAGCTCCCTCACTTGGATGTTCGGTGTTCGTTATTGGATGTTGGAAATTTTTGGCCGCGATCGTGGCCACGTACACAAGCCTCTTCAATAAAACTACCCTCATCACCCCCCCCCGGTCCCAACTCATAACTCATAACTCCTCATTCCTCATTTTGCTCCCCACCCCTTTCTCCCCTAAAGGGGAACTGAGCAGTCCCAAGAATCCCACCATGCAATAGCCAATACTAGCTGTCCCGATTTAGGGTCAGGGGTCAGTGGTTAGTAGGCGGTGGTCGGTGCCTGCCCGTAAAGCGCTGAAGGTGGGCGAAGGAGACCTGTCTGCCGAAGGCATGACGCTGCGCCAGACCAAGTAGCTAAACGAGCGCCAGATAGGTTCTTTACTTTCTTCGCGCCGTTGCGCCTTCGCGGTTAATGTCTCCGCTCCTGTTTTATCCGTGCTGTTTTGTAGGTATCGCATTTTGCGATACCATGTTATCAACTTCCTCCTTATCAAGTTGGAACATGAAATTTTTAGGAAACCTGTCTTGGTTACGCTTTACTTGCTCCCTCAGCCTGATCGCTTTAACCGCTCTTTACTAATGTTGAGCAAATGTGATTTGATTGATCTGCTTGATGATCTCCCGAAAGAATTCAGGTTTGATCCGGCTGCTAAAATTCGAGGTAGTTACTACCTCCCTGGTGCGAAAAGCACTGATCAGGTGAAGCCTCACTTCTGAATAAGGCACATTCAGGTCCTTCGAAAGCATAGAAGAGGTGATTTCGAATGAATACAAATCATCCTTCCTTTCTGTAGTCATCATCACCCCCACAAAGTATTCCTCTTCCTTGATGATATCGCTATTGGAAAGAACGATAACGGGATGTGACTTCATCCCTTGGGGAAGATTAAAAGGAACCTCTACAATGTCGCGCTGCGAAATCAATGGGACAGAGAACGATGAAGCGCACCCTTGGAAGCGGACGCCAAAGCATCCAATACTTCCGTTTCTGTGGGCACGATGGCCTTGGCATCAAAGGCTCTCCGCTTAAGCTGAATTTCCGCGTCATACAATGCCGAGATCACCGAGTGAATCTTTTCTTTAACCACCGTGCTTCTCAAATATTCAGTTTCTTCGAGATAGGACTTGTAAATGATCAGCAGCTTCAACGCCCTACGCACAATGGGCAAGTCCCTGGTGGCCTCATCTGAAGAATAGTCTTTCAACACAACCAGTGCTCCCTGTATGTCCGTATACGCTTCGTCCAAGAGTCCGGTGAGACTCTTTAGATAATGTTGATGCGCCCATTCCATCAATTGAACACCAATTCGCTTCAGCGGAAACCAGCGAATTTCCCGTTCAATGAACAGACTCTGAGCCTCAATGGATGGTGCTATGGAAAAGGTCATTGTTACTGTAATCGTAAAGCCCCGACAAAGGTTCCCAAATTTACCAATTTCTACGCTAACGAACACCGAATGCTCAGGAGTTCCAGATCATGGGTTGTAAGGTATTCCTTACTATTGTAGCGGGTCCGTCCCGGAACCCCGGAACAAGTCCGGGGCAAGCAGTCCGGGATGACAAGTCCGGGGCAAGCCCAGAACCCGGAACTCTGAACCTTGAACTGTTGAACCCCCCGCTGGCTTCGAGAACCTCAGCCAGCTCGCTTCGGTCTCAGTTAACCCCCGCCCCATGGTGGTGTTCGCCCAACAGTGAGTCTTTAAGAGCGGTTTCCGCAGCCGATGAAACAGGGTGGGCGGCACCAGCATGCCTACGAACGATCGGTCAGCACGGAGTGTAAGTATTTGGCTGCACTTTATTCCGAAAACATGATTTGATTACTAGACTTGCCTGCCTTCCTTGGGGTATGGAATGGGCCAGTCGTGATCCCCGCCTGCCTAAGACCATCACGCCTAAATTACCTTCCCTCTAGCGGGCAGGCGTGGCAACCCTTCTTCCTGCGCTTTAGCGCCATCCTCTTCAAACGCCACTTTGCATTTCTCCGCGACTTAGCGCCTTCGCGGTAAAAAAATCTGTGCTAATCTGTGTAATCTGTGGCAACCCCTGGCCGTATCCCAAAAACAACCAAGTACCCGATGATCCAGAATTCCCCGATGGTAGCTGGAATAGTCAGCATATTAATCCAGGAAAAGCCGAAGCCGGCATAACTTAAAAAGGCACTGGCGATATAGCCGGCACCACCTACGATCAAGGTGCGACCCAGCCACACCGGCATCCGCTGAGAACTTACTACGATATATCCCATCGGAATCAGCCATAGGCCAAAGAAAAGGCTGCCGACACCCCATGCGTTTTTGATAACCAGATCAAAAATCTGAATCATGATCACTTTGTCGCTCACTGCTAATGCAGCGTTTGCCACGTTGATGGCCCCACCCATGGCTATCGCGCTGATCATGATCACGCCAGCATTCATGGTGCCCCACGCGGCCAATGCCCATGAGGCAACATGATTGATGTCTTTAAACAGCTTAAAGAAGTAGATCGCAGCCACGGCTTGGGATATCACGATGGCGAACTCCATCAAAAGGCGCAGCCGGGCAATCGTCTCATGCTCACTCAGGTTGGAAACTGTTTGTGACAGATCACCCGATACATAGATCTGTGGATGCAACACAAGAAAACCAACGACTCCTGAAACAGCCAATGCCAGATACCAGACCCCCGCGACCCGGGCCGTACGAACCAATGCTTTTTGCTGTTCATTCATAGTAGTTGGACTTAAAGTACAATGACTGTTAAGATAGTAAAATGTTACAGGGCACTCAAGATAAAAAAATGAAGCTAGATGCAGGCTTAGCATCCATTGCATCATTTCTTAGGCTCCAAGATCCGGCTCACCCGCCTGTAAACCGTTGAAGGTGGGCGAAGGAGAACTGTGCGCCGAAGGCAAGGAGGCGCGCCAGACTAAGTAGCTAAAGGAGCGCTATATGGGGGCTTTTGTCGCATCGGAAGTATTGGGGAACGAAATTATTGAAGGTTAAAGGTCAATTCCTATTCTATGCTTTGAGGGTTCGATAACTTTGAATTCTGTGAAGTAAGTACCCTGAAAAGAATTGAAGCTGTAATTGGCTTTAGTTGCAAATTCAGGCTAACTCTTGGGTTAATTTCAATTGTTGGACGGGAATCCATTTCTCTTCGTCAGCCCGCCATAGAGTTTGGCCTATTCAAGTACGCCTGATAATTTGTCGATGACTTCAACATATAGCTTCTCCCTTCAATTACAAAGCCGTCCAAATTACGCTCTATCGTATAAGAGGAAAGATCGGCCATGTTGTTTATGAATCCCCTTCCTTTGAAATTCAGGGAGGTATTACACAAGACGCCGTAACCGGTACGTGCTTTGAATGCCATAAGCAGTTCATACAAATGTCTGTTAGTAACATGGGACACGGTTTGAATGCGCGCCGTCCTATTGACATGCGTCACCCCAGCTAGCGCATCCGTAGAAACGGACTGCGTGTATAGCATAAATGGGCTCGGGTGATTGCAGCCAAACCACCTTAAAGCATCTTCTTCCAGACAAACAGGTGCAATCGGACGAAACTGTTCACGCTGCTTAATCTCATTCAGCCGCACCCTGGTGCTTTCCTCGAATGGGGAAGCAAGAATCGAGCGATTTCCCAAAGCTCGTGGTCCAATTTCATATTTTCCATTTACCCATCCGATGATCAGGTTGCTAGCCAGCATGTCGGCGATCATTGCGTAGTTCGTTACGTACTCATCAAATAAAGATGCGTCGAATGCGTCATTGGAAATAAATTCAAGACCAGAGTAGACATTCCAATCTATCTTAGGGTTCCCAGTAAAATGAAACTGGGCGTCAATCGCAGTGCCAATCGCGGATCCCGAATCGTTGGCAACAGGGGGCACGAAGACCTCTGAAAAGAGTTTGGTCTCCATCCACTTCGTGTTCCAATCACAATTTAGTCCGCACCCTCCAGTAATCAGTAATGGCATGCCCCTCTTCATGTTCGACTTGGCATATTGGTAAAAACGATCGAATATTCTGTTGCTGACAATACCTGCAAAGTTGCGAAACTCCGGATCATCGACACCTACATTATAGTGTCTGTAATTCCTTAAGGCTTCACACTCCTTCGGCCTGAGGTGCTGCCTATCTTGCATTAGAAACGCGATTATTTTTTCCTCTTCATCCGAAGGTTTGCTTCGTTTCGAAAATGAAGCCAAAGCCATCAGCTTTCCCGCGTCAGAAAATCGGGAGAATTCCGCAACGCTTTTATCAAAAGTTGGGTCAGCCAGGCCGTATAGTAGGGCATAACGATGGCCTGGTTCAGGCATGACATCAGCAAGCTTTATTAAGTTCAGCTCGGAATCGATTTTGTAGAATGAGCCGATTACTCCTTCCCAAAGTAATGCATAGCACGGGGTGCCCTTGGGCAGGTTCGACATACCAAAAGCACAGAGAAGATGGGAACGTTCGTGGGAAGATGAGAAATATTCAATAGTCTTCCCCAATAGGCGTTTTTTACCGACTATAATGTCACTCTTATTAACACCATGGTATCCTGCAAGAAAGTGCTGTTCAGACAGATGCGTGTCGCTAGGCCACCATCCACCTCTACATAGCACATCGGGAACTTCTTTTAATTCACCAAGAATGCCGAACACATCTGGAATAGACAGAGGTGAGTGACGATAACGAGAGTGTTTCTCAGCTTCAATTGAGATAACTAAGTGTCCGTCCTCAAGATAAGCGAATGCGCCATCGTGACCTGGATTGAATGATAATATTTTCATTTTACTTGGAGACTTGAGTTGAAACTATCCGGCCTAACTTGTGACCGGCGCAGATCATCTGACTCGGGCAAGGAAACCGAATTTGCCTCTATAACCATCCTCGCCACTATTGTAGTTGCGGGGAGACGTCGATTGTTGACTCGCCCGGCAAGCTGGGTAGAACGAGTTAGCCAACTGTTGACATGGAAAGTCATTGGAAGGTGCGGGATTGGTGTTGGCTCCCAGATCACACGCCTATGGACCAGATTATCGTCAACTAACCAGCGAATCTCGCACGGATTCCATTCAATGGCAAAGCGATGACTTGCTTTGGATGCATCAAAACCAAGTTCAATATAGCTTGGAGCACCTCTATAGCCATAGTCAAAATTTGCCCTTGCGCCGCCTGGGTTGTAAAAAACATTGACCAAGAGCCAGTTTGGTCGGTTCCCCGCAATCTCGATATCTATTTCCTGGTGTGGTGTGTTGCGGTGGAGAAATAATCCGGTCACCACGCCGGGGACATTTGACGCTTGGATGGTCGCTTCGAATTTTCCGAACAAGTATTCATCCCGACTGCATAACGAGGCAGCAGTATAATCTCGAACGCCTACGGGCTCCTTTTTAACGGAAAGCACGGCCCCGATTCCACGACTAAACTCAACGTTTGAGGGCCGAAACAACGCTAAATTTTCTGTGAAGGTGTCGCTCCTTAGAAGCCATCGTGTCGTGTCAAGGCACTCCAAACAGTCGGCAATTCTAACAAACATTCCAGTGTCCGGCTGCCCATGCTCTGCTGGGACCAAGCGAATGCCTTGCCACCACTTGCGGGGCTCAATGACCCATGGCGATTTATCACGTCTAGGAATTTTGCATTTTTGAAATAGGTCGGCTTCAATGACACTATCGATAATTGGTCTTTGACCAATATCCTCCAACGCAGGGTAAGAGCAAGCCGGCGGCGCACATCTAAGGTGTTCACAAACGACTTGCCATCTATTCAATTCTTTTGAATGAAGTACAGCGATGTCAGCACCTTTGAGGTCGTCCTCAACACTGAGGAAAGTGCCATCTGATTCAATGTCATTGAGTGCGGTAAAAATAAACTTTGCCTTCGGATAGCGAAATCGGAGTTCCCTTACGTTTGCCATCAAAGACCCTATGTTTACATATGCGTCAAAGACCCGATCGATTCTTCCTTCAAGAAGTCGTTCCATCTCAGGAGTTGGTAGACTCTTGAGATCATTGCAACATCTGTATCCTAGCATGGACAAAGCCATCGCAAGCGATGATTGGCCCGAGCCTTCTGGGCCAAAAACAAACACCGGATGCTCAGTGGGACGGATGTTAAATAAGGATGCTCCTTCACTCGTGATTGCACCAATTGTGGTGAGAATGGGAAGTATTGAGTATGAGTTGGTAGATCTAACGTCGCGTCGTTGACTAATAAGAGGTCGTCTAGTTGCACGTACATCCAGTGATGCAAACTGGTGATTTATCCAAAGGTCAATTGGGCCGCGACAAGGAAGTAGGCGAATGAGTTTCTCTGCACCTTCGCGTGAAAGCACATATCCGGACAAATGCCAGAGCCCGCGCACTGGTCGGAATACACTACTTGAAAGAAACGTTTTTGGCGCACCGTGCTTCACTTCAAGATACGACACGTAAAGAATGTCAAATCTACCCTTCGCATCATTTTCCGCAACGACTTCGTCCCAAGCCTTGTCCAGATATCTCTCAAACCCAGGATGAAACCATGCGTCGTCTTCAAGGATAAGTGCGTACTCATGACTGCCCGCCGCAACCTTCCTCCAAACATTGATGTGTGACCGAGCGACTGCAACCTCGGCTCGACTCATTCGAATTGGAGTATTTAGTTCGAGACGCGTGGGAAGAATTAAGGGTTGTGGTTCTACAAAAAGCTGATCTTCAAGCGTATAAAAAGGATCAATTTCGGCATCCTTGCATGGTTCTTGTGAGAATTCATGGGCATCGACTGCGATGTGCCGCTCAGTCAGGCTTAAGAGTTCAACTCCTGATGAGTCTAATATGTGCTTTAGCTCTTGCTCCATTTTGGACCAACGGGCCGGCTCACGATCAAGGTTGATGACATAGACCATTTCAATCCCAGGACCTTTCTTCTCACGCTGACCGCCGAATGTTTCACACTTGTGTCTCGGCAGCAGCCTCCGAAGGGCCAGCCAAAATCGGAAAACGTAACTCACAAACGCCAGAGGAGCCCGTGCTAAGTTCATCGCTCCTCCGTGCCCCATGAGGGTCGATAAGTTTGCTGATTCGAAAGCCTCCAGTTTCTTTTATCACTCCGGTAACTGAGTGGCCACTTACTAGTGGAAGTCTTCTCCCAATCATGCACAACAAGTAGTGTTTCCTCCGAGAAGCTTTCATCGGCGACCACTTCAATTACGGATCTTGTAAGGTTGCCAGGGCCAGTGGTTGCTTGGACTTCAGGCAACTCGTTTGTTGATTCTTGCTCAAGGGCTGTTGTAGCGTTCAGGAGAGCACGCTCTACAATAGGATGATTGCGAACCGCTATCAAAGGGGTGGTATTGAAATAGAAAATCCAGCTTAATTTGTTTGCACCAGGAGTGAGAAAAACAGAGGGCGGAACCATCTGAGCTGCCGCAAGGTCGTAGCAGAATGGCTGAAGCTTTAACCTTCCATCTGTGAAGAGGTGATCCATTGCCGTTCCGTGAAAAACATCGTCAGCATCAATATAAAAGCCACCCTCCACGAAGATGTAGCTGTAACGGAAATAATCTGATTTCATCGAAGGATGATAGCACCTGTCATAGGCCTTCTCATATCTCGAACCCAAGTGAGTTAGGATAAATTCTCTCGCAGAAGTATCGTCGAAAACTACAAGCTCGAATCCCGACCGTTCAAGCTTCTTCCACGACTCCATGCACTCCTTGACGTCTCGAGGCAATCTGTCGAGGTCATCCCAAAATTGCACTATGCGTCTTGGGGGTAAAGCTAAGTACGCTGCGCGAATCTGGCCTGGTTCAATGTAGCGTTGCACCAATTGTCGGACGAAACTGGAGCGAGCACGCTCGTCCTTTCCTATGGGATCTGCTTCACTTGATTCGTGAACATCCATGTGGTCTGATCGTTCGTTGTAAAAAAAGCCCATAACATGCCGAAATGACATGAGGATGGGCTCGTAATTTTAAAGTTAATGCTTCTTTACGATTAAGCTACAAACCCTTGAATTAAGTTTGCAACTCAGTCTACAATACATTTTACGCTGATACACCCTTTCCCATCGTAAAATAGTTTATCGACGAACTGGCCATGACGATTCCTTTTCTGCTTGTGTAAGCAAAGTCACAGTGCATCTACTCCCGATACAAGAGTGTGGATAATGACCTTCAAAGAACTTTCGATACGATACGCGTCAGAGACGCCGCGCCAGAACGCTGGGTTGAAGACGCCCTCTAGATGCGAGCGCAACAAACGGGAATTCAATTCGAAAGTACATGTGCCCTCTTAAAATGCTTATCCTTTAATGATACATCCAGATTTTTAGTAATTAACTTAATCAGTTTTATCTTATCAGTTAGGTCAGGTTTGCCATTAAGGGTAAATGCTTTTTTAATTCTTGGGTAACCTAGTAGCAAATTCAGATCATGAATTTGCTTAAATGGCAATTGATCATAGTTGATTGGCACCTCTGACCCCTTAACATAGATTGGGAAGGAATCAACGATGCTATCCATCCATTCAACGATTACTTCCTTAGGAATATACTCTCGTTGAAAATAAAAGAATTCTTCATTCGTTAAATCAACATACTTTTTCAAGCGAGATAGATCGCCACTATTTCCACTCAGCATTGGAGATAATTGCTGAAAACGATCAATGCAGCTTAGCATCACGGTAAACTTGAACTGATTTTGACTTTGACGGTGGGCTATATAAATCCCGATAAAGCCAAGTACACCTAGCGAGGTAACGATGTTAGCAAGTATAGTTGACCAGTGCTCTTCCTGCATGTTTGTGCTACTCCTTTATGAAAGTATTTGCCTAGTTACTTTAAAATCTTCCAATGCTTCAGTTGCTTCTGGAGCTTCAATGCTACTTCGCTAATCGTCCTCTCAAAATTAATTGTCTCCACTCCGTGAATGTCTGACGGGCCTTCAACTAGGCCTTTCTTAAGGACTATTAGCCTACGTTCGCCTTTCTGATCTCTGCCTAAAAAATACCCAAGTTCAAGAATCACGTTGAGGCGAGGATGCAATTTCCCTCCTTTTAGTTCATCATCTGCCGTAAATAAAGCAATGGCAGCGGAACAGCTATTTGCCTCGCGTTCAAATTTTGCAATAATCGTTTCCATACTCTCTCCAGGTGAATCCTGAAGAACGATTGGCGCCAACTTGAATTCATCCTTTAACAGTTTCTCAAGTTCCAATCGCGCCGCAGCATCATGGCCATGAATGATGAAGATCTTCAGATTATCACGACTTATTCCCGCCGCGTGTTTCGGTTCTACACGCTTCGCTTCATTCAACTTTCTCGCCGAAGTTGCAAACTTCTTCAGTAGGGACTCACTAATTTCAAGATCCTTAAGGCAAGCATAGACTTCTTTGAAATCAACTGTGGATTTGGTCCATTTAATAAAATCAAGAATAACTTTTATAAGTTGCTCATCCTCATTGCACAATGTCTCCTCCACCAGTTTGAAGAATGCAGTCTCATAGTCGGCTGTAGCGCTCTGCTTCCCTAACTGAAATTCACTTCTGTACTCGTTCCATTCATCATCAAAATTCAATTCTATCGCCACATGTTCAAAAGCTCGATCGGCCAAATAATACGAAATGTCTAATCGAAACAAACTCGCCAAAAGAGGTTTGAATGTTGGATCTCCTTTGAATAGTTCATTCATATTGCTTATGACTTATTTCCTAATATATTCAAAATTATCCAAATCAGGCATAAGAATCCCTACGCCACCATCCCCTCCACAAACACCTGCACATACCCCTTCATCTTCAGAATAATCCGCTCCCCCACCTCCCTGGCTTGCAATATACTTGGTCTGTCACCAAGGCACTTTAACACATCGTCGCGCAGGGGATCCTGACCGCTGAAGATGTAGGCCTCGATCAGGGACTTGAACTGCTCCTTGTCCAGGTGCTCGTCGTCGCAGAGTTTGGCGAGGGCGAGGACTTTCTCCTCCTGCCAGTATTTCTCGAACTCGTCCTGGATGTTGTCGGCGTCATCGATTTTAGGGAGGTTTTGCTCGATGAACTTCTCAATCAGCTCGCGCTTGCTTCGCAGTTCGACTTCGCCCCCTAACAGATCGATGATGGCTTTCTTCTGTTGCTCCCGTTCGCTGACTTTCGCTTGTTTGAGTTTCGCGAGGAGCTTTAGAATATAGGCCACATTTATTAGGTCGCGGTGGATGAGCTCCAACTCGAAATCAATGTCTTCGAGGATAGACGTCTTTTGTTTGGCGTTATCCTGTCTCACCTTGTCGTGGAGATCGAGGTACTTGCTCTTGTAGTTTGCAAAGGTCTGTTCGTCGATGCCCAGATCGGTCCAACTGAAATCCGTATAGGAAGCAAGGACATTCTTGGCGCGCAGCAAGGCACGGAAAGCCTGCACAAAAGCCAGCTCCTCTTCTTCACTAACCAAATCAGCCACACTTTGCCACGTGGGAGCTATGGCCAACAGGTTTTTCAGGGCTTCATCAAACTTCTTTGCAATCACCTCGTAAGGCGGAAGAATGACTTCTTCAATCGCATCTTTGTTCGAGAACAGTGTGATGGCTTCGTCCGTGGCGGCCTTCAGGTTGCGGAAGCATAGAACGTTGCCCTGGGACTTCTGTTCACCGAAGATCCTGTTGGTTCTGGAGTAGGCCTGGATTACGCCGTGGTGTTTGAGATTCTTATCTACGTAGAGCGTATTGACCTTCTTTGCATCAAAACCGGTAAGCAGCATATTGACCACCAAAACCAAATCAAGCCGGTCCTTGTCATCATTGAATGTCTCCTTCTCCCTTTCTTTCAGGCGCTTGCTGATATCCTTGAAGTAGTTTTCAAACTGCTGACTGTCCGTGGTCGAAAAAGCTGTTCCGTACTGCTTATTGTATTCACCAATGTACTCTTCCAGCTTATCGCGGGTGTGACTTGACTGATACGTTTGTCTGGGCTCCGCGGCCATCCGGAGTTCCTCCTCCCCCAGAAAATCCTGCGCGGCGTCATCCTCTTCATTGGCGCCGTAAGTGAAGATGGTGGCCATCCTCAAATCATGCTCACCGGCCGCCTTCTTCCGCCGGAAGATTTCATAGTACTTGATCAGCGTGTCAATGCTGCTGGTGGCAAAAAGCGCGGAGTACTCCTTGTTGAATGTCTTATGGCCGTGATAGGCAATGATGTAATCGACAATTTTCTCCAGGCGCCTGTTGTCATTCAGTACTTCCGCGCGGTCAATATCCTCTACTTCAATATCGATGAAGGTATTGCCCTTTTGCTTGTACTTTCCCACATACTCTATTCCAAACCGCAGCACGTTCTGGTCGCGGATAGCATCGGTAATCACGTACTTGTGCAGGCAGTCCCCGAACAGGTCTTTGGTGGTGCGCTTTCCTAATTCATTCTTGTTGGCATTGTCGGCGAAGATTGGGGTACCCGTAAAACCAAATAACTGACTTTTCTTGAAGTAGCTGGTAATCCGTTCATGTGTGGCCCCGAACTGTGACCGGTGACACTCATCAAAGATGAAGACGATCTTCTTTTCCTTTAGATGCTCAAGCCGGTTTTCGTAATGCGCTTTCGTGATGGCGTTGTTCAGCTTCTGGATTGTTGTCAATACCAACTTGGTATCATCGGTCAGCTGCTTCACCAACGACCCGGTATCATCTGTGACGTCCACACTTCCCTTCTTGAAGCTGTTGAACTCCTGCATGGTCTGGTAGTCCAGGTCCTTGCGGTCGACGACAAAGACCACCTTGTGTACCTGCGGCAAGTCCATGATGATCTGACTGGCCTTGAACGAGGTCAGTGTTTTCCCGGAACCCGTCGTGTGCCAGATATAGCCATTGTTATTGCTGGTGGCGACTTGCCTGATGATGGCTTCCGTGGCAAAGTATTGATAAGGCCGCAACACCATGAGGTTCTTGTAGGTCTCATTCATCACCACGTACTGGGAAATGAACTTGCCCAGGTGATCCGGGTTCAGGAACGCAGCCGCGAAAGCCGTTAGCTCGGTGACATTCCTGTTCTTGTCATCTGCCCAGAAGAAGGTTTGTTTGACCGACTGCAGACGATTGTTGGCCAGGTACTTTGTATTGACCCCATTGCTGATGACGAACAACTGCACGTACTGAAACAGCCCATGATTGCTCCAGAACGAATGGCGCTGGTAGCGGTTGATCTGATTAAACGCTTCCTTGATTTCAATGCCACTGCGCTTCAGCTCTATTTGCACCAGCGGCAATCCGTTGACCAGCAAGGTCACATCATATCGATTTAGAAACGAACCCTGTTGTTTTACCTGGTTGGTGACCTGAAAGGTATTCAGGGTCCAGTTTTCATTGTTGAAGAAACGCACATAAAAGGAAGTGCCGTCTTCTTTGGCCAGGTGAAAACGATCCCGTAGTGTCTTTGCCTTTTCAAATACATTGCCTTTAGCAAGATGGTTCAGCACAGAGTCAAATTCCTTTGCGGTGAATTTCGTTTTGTTAAACGCTTCTAATTGCGACTGAAGATTTGAAAGCAAGGCATCCCCATCGTGAATCTGAACCGATGCATAATTCAAATCCACCAATTGCTTGATGAGATTATTTTCTAGTACAGCTTCAGACTGAGACATAATGGTTAGTCGGCAAGGAATAGTTCTCTGTACTTTTCTTCCAGCGCTCTTACTTCCGTTTCTTTTAACTCCTTAAACTCCTTTTCTCTCGCCCTTGTTGACAATTGTCCGTTATTCTGCTCCAAAAACCGGACAGCCATGGCAATTATTTTGTCAGGCATCTCATATTCTTCTTCAAGATAGTTGTGAAATGCGTCATAATGTATCAGGTAGTCAACTTCCTTGGGTATAATGTTCTTTATGGTGTCGTCAACGCAATCATACAGAAACTCTGCCTGCTGGGTAGCGTCAAAGTACCGGTAGTAGTCAAGGGTTTCGTTCGTTACCTCAACGTTGTGGTCTGCCGTTTCCTTCCAATCCACAAAATCCAACAACGGATGGGAGTAGTGCTCCAATACCTTTTTGTAATCCTCGATATGATCGAGTATGGAAGCTGAAACCGGGAAGATGATGCCCTGATGAGCGAATTGTTTTTTGGCCAGCACATGATGGAAAAGATACCGATGGATACGGCCATTCCCATCTTCAAATGGGTGGATGAAAACGAAACCGAAGGCTATGACCGAAGCGGCGAGTACGGCATCGATGTTGTCTTTCAGAAGCCGTTGGTGTGTGCTCAGTAATCCGGTAATCAAAAGATCAATGTCTTGCCACCGGGCGGAAATATGATCGGGTAACGGCTCTCCGGTTGCGCGGTCGTGCTCGCCTACGAAACCACCCTTTTTACGAAAACCCATCTCCAGAAAGCGGGCATTTTCAATGACCAGTTGTTGAAGCCTGAGCAGCTCGTCCTGAGTCAAATCACTTGCGCCGGCCTGTCCGATCGCCTGCCCCCAGCGGGCTGCCCGCTTGCTTTTGGGACTCTCGCCCTCAATCGTGAAAGACGCCCTGGAATCTTTGAGTAATAGGAATGCCGAGGTGCGCTGGATAATATCCTTTCGAATGCCTTTCAAGTAAAGGTCTTGTTTCGCAGCCAGATTGGCCGCGATGTATTGTTCCAGTTTGGCTGTCTTGCGAATCAGCGGACAAAAATCCCGTGTTCCCGGTAAATTATTGATCACCAGATGCCGCGGAGATTTGATGCCCTGAACCCCGTATTGAAGTTCTTCATCAACTGCCGGCACATAGCTTTTTTTCGACAGATCTCCTTTGTTGGGCAAGTGCGTTCCGCCAAGCCATTCGAGGATGAACCATATTTTGCGGGCGTACTGCCCAGTGGGTTCCAGGTTCACCAGGTGGCTTAACTGATCCGGGGTGTACTTTTTCAGGAGAAAACTGAACACCAGCAGATTGATTCCTTCATACTTCAGTGCAAAGACCAGATGGTTGTACAACGCATCAATTTCACTCAGTGCCGCGGTATCTTCGGGGGCGTAGCTTTTGGGGAACACGTTCCAGTCGCCGTTGAGATATTTCTTGTTTTGCCGGCATACCAGGGCTACAGGCACGGGTATGGGCACGGCTAATTGTAGTGCATGAATAATGGCCCCATAGCCGACAATGGTGCCATCTTCCGGCACCGTTTTTCCGTGAAATACGGGCGCATCATGCGAAAAATGAGTGCTATTCATGCCTTTACGTGAAATACAGGCGCAAAATACAGTAAAAAGCGTGCTTAACCAATATAAACAGGTGCAAATAGGTATTCTCTGTGAAAAACGGGCGCAATCAATCAGTTATGCAAACATCTGTTTCGACAGGACTTCTCGAAAGCCTGGGTTCGCAATCCCTAATTCATAATTCATAATTCCCAACTCATAATTCTCATACAAACATCTGCTGCAACAGTCCTTTTTTGAATGTTTGCGTTTGGGTGATTTGGGCTTCTAGGTGTTCTGCTTTGTCATCAATCGAACTAATAGATTCGGCTATTTTGTTTTGTTCGCTTAAAATCGGCAACCATATTTTCAATTGTTCAAGTTGACTTGGGTAGAGATGAACAACAGAATTTCCCTGAGCTACTTTTGCAATTTCATATTTAAGCGAATAGTTTATGTAATATGATAAGAAAACGCCATTTTGTTTTGACCTCAAAATATTTAGGTCTCCACCTAGAGCTACCCCAGCCCTTAATACACACGCAGCTCTCGCGATATCTAACTGTGTTTCACCTGAACCAGGAATAATTACATCATTGTAATCACTCAGCACAAGCTCACCTTTTTTAAGGTTAGTTCGTGAAACAATTTTGAATATCCTCTCCTTATAGCGCGTATAGAGTTCTCCATAGCGGATGCATTCCAATTCGCCATCCTCGACAATATCAGTTTTCGAAATCCCTTTTCCTTTACCAATAGTTGAGATTTCCCCCAACCTTTTCTCCTCCCACTTCGGATACGCTTTTCCATTTTCGCCTTTAAAGCGGAGCTTCCCCGAGAAGAGTTGCTGCATCACTCCCTTTTTGTATAGCGCTAGCAATTCTTTTTTGCGCGTGAGCTGCTGTATCTTTTCATCGATGGCCGATAAGAAGGAGGCGATTTTTTGTTGTTCGGGGAGGGTGGGGAAATGTAGTTTGAGCTTTAAAAGTTTACCAACAGCAAGTCCAGGCTGAGCCGATGACTCTGACAGTCTATTCAGCTTCATATCATCAAGTTTTTGCGCCAACCATTCTGTGTCAGCAAAATTATTTGCGCGTACTGCTATCGCATGCTCAGAGATATATGTTTTTCCTTTGACCCTGTTGATGTTACCACATAAAGCACCTTGTCTTCCAATTAAAACATAGAATCCGTCATGAGTAAATGTGTTTGTATAACCCCTTAAACCATTGCCTCCATAAACTGGAAACTCACCATTATCAAAAATTTCCTTTGATGTTATTGAGTCACCACTTTTAAAAGTATCTGAAATTTCCTCAAGAGTATGAGTAAGCCACTCACCCTTAAACTCCTTAAACCTCAACTTAGGACCGAGTGCTTTTTTCTTTTCGATATGCGTTGTTGCAGTACTCATTTGTCTTTGTCCGCACTCCTGCTTGGGCGGAACAGGTATCATTTTTTTGATTTGCGTGATGGTTTTGATTGTTTTTCTGCCCGTGCTTTTGCTTTCTTTTTGCCTTCGTTAAGTTGCAGCTTTTTGGCATTGAGGCCTGTAACTACCTTTTTTCCGGTTTTGGCTTCCAGCTCAAGGCGGGCTACTTTGGCTACGTTGCCTCCCTGTTTGGCCACACGCTTACTGTCATCAAATGATTTTGGCTTCACCGCCTGCGAGATATCTTTGGTGGATGCCTCTGCCAGCATATTTAAAATCAATTCGGTGTTGGTCATATTATCACGCAGGTTTTCCTTCTTTAAACCTTTCAGCACTTTGTATTCTTTCGTGGTTTTGTCGGCCCAGGCTTTGGTAATAATGTCTGTAAGCGTGGCAAACTGCGCGCCTTCTTTAAGGCCGCGCTTGCGCCATTCATCGGTAAGTTCTTTTCGTATCTCAATACTTTTGAGTCGTTGGTTAATCCAGTTTTCGGAGTAGCCTAGTTTCAGGTATTGTTCCAGGGCACGGTCAATAGAAAGCTCGGGGTCTTGCATTTCATCGAGCCGTTCGGCAGCTACCTCCGCCAGCCAAAGTTTGAATGGCTCGGCCTTGGGTGAAGGAATGGATTGAATTAACCGGAAGAGTTGCTCGGTGTCAGCTACATCGGTCATCCGCATTTTACCATCAGGCGCCTGCATTTTCAACCCGTGACAATTCGTCACGGTTTCATTTCCTTCTTCCTTGAGACGTTGTTTTAGCTTTCTCCAGTATGCCGTTGGATCAACACTATCCGTTAAAACCGTTACAACATCAACTATTGAGATATACCATTTCTCTTGCTCGTTATCCCAAAGGGAACGCACTTTCTTATCTTCGAATACTTTTATGGCTTCTTGTTTACTCATGGCTTGCTGATTTGCTTAGAGCAATTAAAATGGCGTATCAATTCCCAACTCCTTACAAAACTTCTCTATCGTAGCATCGGTGCCTTTCATATCCACTTCCAGCTTCTTCAATTCTTTGCTCATGGCTTTTAAGTTCACCGCCTCTTCTTCCTCAAACGTATCTACATAGCGGGGTATGTTCAGGTTATAGTCGTTCTCGGCTATTTCAGTTAATGGGGCTACGTAGCTGTACTTGTCTTCGGCAGTGCGGGCCTTGTAGGCGTTAATGATTTTGTTAATATCATCGGGCCGCAATACGTTTTGTGTTTTTACTTTTTCAAAATGCTGGCTGGCATCGATGAACAAAACGTTACTGCTGTGCTCGCGCTTTTTCTTCAGCACCAAAATGCAGGTAGGTATGCTGGTGCCGTAAAAGATGTTGGCGGGCAAACCAATCACGGCATCTAACTGGTTTTTATCTTTTATCAAATACTCGCGTATGTGCCCTTCCGCTCCGCCTCGGAACAAAACACCGTGGGGCAATACACAGGCCATGGTGCCGTTGTCGGCCAGTTGGTGTATCATGTGCTGCACAAAGGCAAAGTCGGCTGTGCCTTTGGGTGCGAGGCGTCCATAAGGTGCATAGCGGTCGTCACTCATAAACAAGGGACTGGCACTCCACTCGGCCGAGAAGGGTGGGTTGGCTACAATGGCTTCGAAGCGTTGGTCAATATGCTGTGGGCGCTCGAGGGTATCTTCGTTCTTGATGTCGAATTTTTTGTAATGCACGTCGTGCATGATCATGTTCATGCGGCACAAGTTGTAGGTGGTGGGGTTGCTCTCCTGGCCGTAGAACTTACCCACTTCTTTAACTTCCTTGGCCACGCGTAGCAACAACGAGCCAGATCCGCAGGTGGGGTCGTACACGCTTTTTAATTTGGTTTTGCCCACGGTAACCAGGCGCGCCAAGACCATGCTTACCTGCTGCGGGGTATAGAACTCGCCTGCCTTCTTGCCGGCGCCGCTGGCAAACTTTCCAATGAGGTATTCGTAGGCATCGCCCAGTACGTCGCTGGTGGTATTTTGTAAATCGAAATCAATTTCGTTCAAGTGCGAGAGCACTTTAACGATCAACTCGTTCTTGGCGGTCTCGGTTTTGCCGAGCTTGCTGCTGGTGAGATCCAGGTCTTCGAATAGGTGGCCGAATTCTTCTTCGCTTTCCGTACCCATGGTGCTTTGCTCAATGTGGGTAAGCACTTTGGTTAAATCATCGAGGATGAATTTGCTTTTGCCATCGGCATTGCCCCTGCGGGCCAGTTCGCTGAAGAGTTCGGAAGGCAACAGGAAGTATCCGAGTTTGTTGAGGGCTTCGTCTTTAATAGCCGCCAGCAGCGCTTTTTTGTCTTTGTGTTTCTCTACCTGGTCGTAGGTTATTTTATCAGACTTCAGGATGGCATTGGCATAGGTATGCATCTTTTCGCTTAAATACTTATAGAAGATAAAGCCGAGGATATAATCCCTAAAATCATCGGCATCCATCTTCCCGCGCAGGGTGTCGGCAATATTCCAGAGTTTTTGTTCGAGGAGTTGTTTTTTATCGTCGGCCATAGGGTGGTTCAATGTACTGGAAGGTAAACCTAAAATTCCAGGCTCCTAAGTTATTCAAAACGATGGGAATCGGTGTTAGGGGCAAGATATTTCGCCCGAGAAAGACTATCTTAAACCACGGTAAATTAGCGGTGGCAGGTAGTTCAGATAAAACGCAACATGGAAGGAAGTAACGAATACTACGTTTATGTGTACATCGACCCCAGGAACTATGAGGAATTCTATTATGGCAAGGGAAAAGGAAAACGGAAGGACGCACACCTGACTGACGAGAGTGACTCTGAGAAAGCGCGAAGAATAAAAGAAATAAAGAACGCGGGACTAAAACCCATCATACGGGTTATAGTAAGAGATCTGGATGAGTCGGAAGCCTTCTTGATAGAAAAGACATTGATCTGGAAGCTGGGCAGAACATTAACCAATAAATCTACGGGGCATTTCGCGGAAAAGTTCCGTCCTCAAAATACAATTTACAGGGAGTTGCAGGGCTTTGATTTCAGAAATGAAATCTATTATGTAAATGTTGGAGAAGGCTTGCACCGCCACTGGGACGATTGCAAGAAATACGGTTTCATTTCAGCCGGGCAGGGAAAACAATTTAGTGACCCCATAAGGACCTTAGAACCGGGTGACATCATTGTGGCCTACTTAAAAAGGCATGGGTTTGTCGGAATCGGCGTCATTAAAGAAAAAGCAGTAAGGGTCGATGATTTTCGGTTTAAAGAAAAATCGGTCCGGCATTTAGATCTTGTTAAGGACTTTATCGTAGATAACCACGATAATGAGAAATCAGAATACTTGGTGAAAGTGGACTGGAAAAGAGCCGTCGACAGAAAAGATGCCAAGTGGAGGAAGAACGGCGGGCTATTCACGTCGCAGTTGATCAAAGCATCACTCCAGGGGCAACCCAAAACCATTGAGTTTATCGAGAAAGAGTTTGACATCAAGTTTCTTGATTTGAAGACGAAGTAAATCGGCAGTTTGGAATCCGATTGAAAGATCTAGTGTTTTTTCACGGCTCTATATCCTGCCGTTGACAAATCCCCATCTTTATCAAAAAGAGTCATATTCATATCCGCATCAATTCGGTAAAATTCTCCGTGCTGACTGCTAACGCTGTTCCCAATTACAAAATAATCGCCTCCCCTCTTTTCAAGAATTTCCGTCTGATACTCCATATCCTTCTGTGCCATTACGCCAACATAACTGTTTCCGTTCTTGTAGATTTCAAAAGTATAGGTGTTTTGAGCGCCATTCGCTTTCAGAATTGAATTGGTAATTGTCCACTTCCCAAATAGTTGATATCTCCGCTTTATTTCCTCATAGTTCTTTAACCCCGAACCAGATACAACTACCGGGCCTTGATTTGCTGACTCCTTTTTGGATAGGCCATCAAGCAAAATCTTATTTAGGGATTGCGTTACTGCTGTTTCCTTTCCCTTTGAACCAACATAGTGATATCCCAAGCTGCCTAAATCACCAATGAATATCCCTCGATCTAACAATATATTTCCGTCGTATTTGTTTTCAAAATCTTTAACACGCTTTAACCAATCGTTGTAAGGTCCTGCAGTTGCTAGTCCATATTTTTTGAAGGCATCGGTGTCTTTGAACGATTGAAGTTCATTGTATAATGCACGAAACTCGGACAATGCTTTCTTAGAAGCTTCTTTACCTTTTAGCTTTTGGGCCTCAAGGCTTCCGGAAGCCAACGAAGAAACCAGCATTGTTAATAAGAGAATTCTCATCCTTTCATCCCTCGTCCTTTAGTGTACACGGGCATATTCGAAGGTAATACCATCAGAAGGTAAAATCAATACGGACTAAGCCCAAATAAGACAAAGACCTTCGAAAGAGCGGGCCCGTTGAATGATCTTCATTCCTGCTGCAGGCTGAAAGTGGGGCGTTCCCAAAAGCATTTCAGGTTCCGATTCGCTACTTATTGCTAACTTGTTTGGGCTATCCGTTCCCAATGCATGTTGCTTCCAACGAAATTCAAATGCTGTTCGAGACCACAAGAATAGCCTTTGAAAAGGCCCCCATTAGGAAATATGCGCAAGCAAATGGGCTTCAATGGAATTACTCCATTTCGTCAACCCGCCTGACTGAGGGAACCAATTTGATCGTTGGATTTAATTGGGGGGTTGATCCTAATCTGCCACATCCGGCACAGACAGAAATTCCAGATTTTTCCTTCAAGGAACTTTACGATAAGAAAGAGTTGGGCTCGCTGCAGAGGATATATCTACCCTTGAAGGAAAGATTCCGCGAAGAGGAAATAAACAATTCCGTACAAACTAATTTCTGCTTCTTCCGGTCAAGAGTTGAAGCAGAGATTACAGTTGAAGACCTTGCCTTGTCAACTCCACTTTTTCTACAGCTGATTTCAATCATCAAACCCAAAAGAATTCTTGGCTTCTCGAAGAGGTTACAGCGCTACTGCATTGAGAGCAATCTGTGTTCCCAGGTAGAAACTGCCAGTTTCCCATCAAACAAACGAACTTTGCATGTGGCTAAAGGATTCCTGAAACAATCGGACGGGCTAGCCACACCAATCTTTTTCCTTCCTCATCCAAATGCTAAATTTACATCCATTGCTCGCAAGAATGGTTGGGACTTCTGCTTTGGACAGAATGAGAAAATCTGAATTGAATATATATGAACGAAGGGCATTTGATCACCGCACTGTGGGATTGCAAAAATGGAAGAGTTCCATTTAAAGTCGGCACTCAGCGTGCGTTCTTGCACGGAAATCACTGGTACCCTATTCGGGCGGTAGTCAACCATGCCCGAAAAAATGCTCACCAAAAAGAATTGACAACGGCTGATGCAATAAACGCTGTATTGGATTTAGGGTTCTACATAAAAAGCAAGGAGATTAAATTCAAAACTCGCAGGCCGGTGCCATTAACTAACAAAGAGAGACTGAGGGAGGCTAACGCAATTAGTTTTTTATTATCAAGATTGACGGGAAGATGAGGTCCTATTAGGTCCCCCACGATGGAGTGATTGAGTGGTCCCCTATGGCGCGCGCTTGTAGCGCGTGCCCGTTGAAAGCGTTATTCGAAAGTGCGAATTGCACGATATAAAATCGATAGCAACCTAACCCACAGCCATAACAAACTTGTACTCTTCAGACATACCCCGACCAGTTATGAAAAAGTTCTCACCAACCGACTCCCCTTTATATTTTACATTTAGCGTTTTGCATTTTTCAGTTCAAAAGGTAATAGCCAGTAGCATCAACGCAAACCCTCAATAGTTAAGTGGTAAGTTGGTGGTGACCACGAAACGGGAACACCAACAACGACTGAATACTGCGCAAGATAAGGGCGATCCAGGTAAACCACTTTGGTCCGGACCTCTTCAAAGCACCATCTCCTTCGAAGGCACAAAGGGGGCCTGCTTTCTACTATATCCCCCTATGGCGCGCGCTTGTAGCGCGTGCCCGTTGAAAGCGTTATTCGAAAGTACGAATTGCACGATATAAAATCGATAGCAACCTAACCCACGCACCGCCACGACTGCCCGCCCGTAAGTTTCTCAAGGCGGGCGTCTGGAGACCTTTCTGCCGGAGGTTCACCGAAGGCATGAAATCGCGCCATACCTAGCAACTAGACGCGCACCATAACGGGTTTGTTAAAAAAGGATAGGCTCAGTTCTTACGTACCATTATTCTATCCTAAGCACTTCAGTTCCCATCAAAAGTCATGACATGCTGACCCGCGATCGATGATCCTCGGCCTCCACTAAAAGTGGTTATGTCCCAGACAAAAGACAATACCAATTTGTTCGCGTTAACAGATTCAACGGTGATTAATAGGTCATCATCCCTCCTGATAGTCTTTTTGTCAGCATCGGCAAACTGCCATGTGCCCGATGCTTTCCACAAAGCACCGCCGTTAGTCGTGGTGTAGGTGCTCGATCCAAAACGCAACGTCAGCCCATCATAAACGGGTGTCTCAATATTATCTACGGTGGTACTGGTTAAGGTCCACACCTTTGCCTTCAACAAGGCTTCGACCGTTGGGGGCGGGTCGTTTTTACCACAAGACAAAAGGACCACGGAAACAACCACCAGGAACAAGAAATTTGACTTTTTCATAGCGCTAATCCTTTATGAATTTGGTGATGCCTACGCACACACTTCCGGCAAACAAGCCCACGATATAACTTCCCGGAGTCAAGTGGTTTACAGCAATCCTATTCTCACCATTGGTGACGGAACTCATGATTATCGCTCGTCCGCTGAGATCGTAGATTCGGGTTAATCCGGATTCACCTGGGTTAAAACAATTGAGGTTTAGCATCAATTCATGACGAGTTGGATTTGGATAGACACGAAGTGCTACTGTCTCCGGCGATGAAAGGCTCGTTATAATGATTGCAAACGGATCAGATAACTCACTTACGCAATTATCTACAGTAACTTTCACGGCATATTGTCCTACATCATCAATCGTGATTGTCTGTGCGGTGGACCCCCCGATCAGGCTGCCGTTCAGATACCATTGATTACCCGATGCGCTGCTGGAAGTTAGTACGGGTCCCGCAGTTCCAAGTCCCGTGGCGGAAATCTCCGGCTTCTTCGGAAGAATGCAAATGGTCTGACTCACCCTTGGCGCAGCCTCGTAGTTAACGTCTCCAGGCTGGTCAGCGCGTATGGTGACACTACCCGGACCGACAACCGTTACCTGATTGCCAGATATAGATATCTTGTCGGTGTTCGGAGAAGTGTGGACGACCGGAAGTCCTGAGGAAGCTGTTGATGACAGGGCAAATGGGCCAACGCTTTCCAGTACATCTGTCAACGGGGAAAAGAAAATGGTCTGCAACATTCCAGCCGTGTAGAGTTCAAGAACCTCACTCGAGAGAAGGGGCCGATTCCAGATACCAATGTCATCAAGAGCGCTGTTCCAGAAGTAGTGATCTGGCGAATCGCCGGATCCAATGCGAAAATTCGTAGTCAGATCCTGTGTATCGACAAAGGCTCCTGAATTAGCCAAAATACCATTCTGGTAGAACGCAAAGTTGCCTGATTCATCCTGTGTGTATGCTATATGCACCCAAGTGTCTAGTGCGGGAACCGTTAGGGAACTTGGTGCCGGTTCCGCGCCTCCTCCTCGCCACATCAGAAATGTATTATCTAAAGCACCGGCGGCAACATTCTGATCTGCAAAGAACCCAAGCATTCCGTCATTGGTCTGTCCAAATTGATGACGTCCAATAATCGAAAGAAACTTATGGCCTGGACTGGAAGGAAAATACGAAGATACTTTCACCCACGCCACATACGTAATCGGTCGGTACGCCAGAGCGTTTAGTGTCGGGATATCAATGAAGCCCGAAGACCCATCAAACAGATAAGCTTTGTCTGGCACGCTGAAGCGATCCGTTGTTTGCGTTATCCCACCATTCATTGTACCATGATTGCCATTCCCGCTTTCGTCGTTGGCATTTCCATTGAAGGGATACCACGCAACCAGACCATTGCTTGGGAGGTAGGGATGATTTTCCTGTGCTACCATGGATGTAAAGTGAAATACGAGGATTCCCATGAGAATCAGTTTCATAAAATGTTCCATGCTGGATAAGTTGTTTTCTAAAAGTATGAAGAGCCAAACTGCACTCCACTCGGCCGCGACTCTATTGTGTAATCAAATTGGTACCATACCAATAGTCCAATCAACTTCCTCCGCCAGTAATGCTGAAGGTCACCGTTGATCCTAATTGGCCTTTTGGTTTGGTGAATTACCAATCGTTACCTAGTCTTAAGGATGCCAAACTCTCTCTCAGCGTTCTAGTGGATTCGAAAGCTACCCCTGATTTTTTCCCGACTATCACCTATTCCGCTCCGTTCCCTTCTTGAATGATCGCAGCCAATACTATAGATTTGATACATGAGGAACTTCCTTGTTTATGCGCTCCTACTCGTGATCCACACGTCGGGGAATACTCAAACCATCACCGCTGGCACTGAATTCCTGAACGCCCTTCTGAGAGAAGAAAAAGCCCCTTCATATATTACCTATCCTCGGGCATTGCAACGGCCTCTCGATAGCATTGGCGTCCCATTTGAAAAGCCAGACGCAACTACGCCGGTAATCTTTGTCTTTGCTTCCGGTCGACTTTTCGGAATTCCTGATGGCACCGGCTTCGTTTTTGAAATCCGTCAGGATAACAATCGCCTTGAGGTCAGCCGTGTTGACTCAACCATTTACTTCGGTTATAACTTTGGCGCATTGGTGTTCCCCTTTCAGGGTGAAGTCTATTCTTATGGAGGATACGGCCACTGGCTATACAATGGGAATCTACGGAAATACATCACAGATAAGCACGAATGGGAACGAGTGCCGCTGAGCCGCCAGGTCCCGTTTGATGTCACAAACAAACTACAAATCAAAGGGTGGTACGATGAAAACCAAGGGGACCTCTATGTACACGGAATTCCGGCTGCCTCACTTAGCGGCGACTCAATCTACGTCCTTAACCTACACCAACTTACATGGAAAACGCTGGGCTCCTTTGCCCTCCCGTCTGATGACTTCATGGGGCAATTCACTTCGCCATGGGGTATCATTGGAAGTGCCGTTGCCAGTGAGCAAGACGGAATCTACCTGCTTGACTTCAGAAATAACGAATTAATGAAGTTGTCGGAAGAAAAGGCTACGGTTCTAAAAGTTCTCGGTCATTTGCATTTTCCAGCCTATTTTATTGACTCCACGCTGGTGCTTGTTCAGGGAAAAACCGAACGAGTACAGTTGAGCTACTCCGATTTTTCCAGTACCGGTCAGCGTCTTTACAAGGAAGTAGTGACCCCAACTGGCCTGACTGCTACCTGGCACGCTATCCTCAATAATTGGCAACTCCTGGCGAGTGCGTTGGCTGGTCTTGCTATTGGATTGCTGATTCGTCGGTCAAACAAAGCAGCGCCAGGGCGAGGAAAAGACAATGCCATTCAGGAAACTCTTCACTTTGAAGAACGTGAAAAGCTTCTCATTCAATTGGTGTACGAAAATTCCTTGCAGACTCGCCCTACCTCTATTGATGATATCAATCAGATTCTGGGATTGTCTGACAAAATTCCCGATGTGCAAAAAAAGCACCGGAGCGATGTCATTCAATCCATCGATCAAAAATTTAAGTTGTTGACCAGACGAGAAGGATCACTCATCAAGAAGAACCGTTCAGCGTTGGACAAGCGCTCATTTGAGTTCTATATTGAACCGAGTGATGTTGAAAGTTTGAATAATCATCTCCAATAGTGCGGTTCCTACACCATCCGGTCCGTGGCATAAAGGCTTGAAGAGCGTTCGCGCCGCCACGCATGCCCGCCCGTAAGTTTCTGAAGGCGGGCGTCTGGAGACCCGTCCGCCGTAGGTTCACCGAAGGCATGACGTCGCGCCATAACGGGAAAATGTGTTAACCGCAGAGACGCAGAAAGGAATACAGAAAAATGCATTAACTGCGAAGGCGCTAAGGCGCGAAGTAAACGCAAAGAAAAACGGGAATACCATCAACCTTCGACTTTCAACCTTCGACTTTCAACTTTCAACTTTCAACTCAACAACGACTCCCCTTTTAAATTTTACATTTAGCGTTTTGCATTTTTCATTCAAAAGGCAATAGCCGGTGGCATCAACGCAAACCCCACATAAATAACAGGTGAGTTGTTGGTGACCCTGAAACGGGAACACCAAAAACGGCAGGGTGATGTCCGGCAAATCAAGGTAAACTTCGTCATACCATTCCCGATAATACCAGTAGGTGACGAATCATCCAGCGTCATAACGTTCGTCATTGTGAACCTTTTTACTACCTTTGTTCATCATACTGAACATTATGGAGTCCAAGAAGCCTTTACTATTACCCAAAACAGCCAACATCCTTGCTGAATTGGGTGAAAACATCAAGCTGGCCCGGCTCCGAAGGAAGTTGAGTATGGAGCAAATTGCCGAGCGCGCCGATCTCGGGAGGACCACCCTTTGGGCCATCGAGAAGGGTTCGCCCCAAGTCGCTTTGGGCTTTTACGCCCAGGTTTTATTTGTACTCGGCCTGGAAAAAGACCTGCTAAAAATCGCCGTGGATGATACGCTTGGGCGAAGGCTTCAGGACGCCAAACTACTGGTGAAAGAACGGGCTCCCAAAAAGACCAAGTGATATGGCCACCAGAAATACGCACCGATCCGTTCGGGTATATCTCCATTCAGCAACGCTTCAAGAACCGCATATTCTGGGTGTTTTGCATGCGGATCGGATGCGAGGAAAGGAAGTCTTTTCATTTGAATATGATGGCGCGTGGCTGGAATCTGGCCGCGCTCAAAACTTTGACCCGGACCTGCAACTCTACTCAGGTCCGCAGTACTTAGCTGAAGGGAAAAGCAATTTTGGGATTTTCCTGGATTCCTCCCCGGATCGCTGGGGTAGAACATTGATGGACAGGCGCGAAGGAGTATTAGCCAGACTTGAAGGACGAAAGCCCCAACCACTTTTTGAGACCGACTATCTTCTCGGCGTTTTTGATGGTCATCGCATGGGCGCGTTGAGATTCAAGGAAAGTGAAGAGGGTCCATTTCTCAACAACAATAAAGAAATGGCCTCACCGCCCTGGGCTTCTCTTCGGGAACTGGAACACGCCAGCCTGGAACTTGAAAAGGATATTGCAGGCGATAGCGAGCAAATGAAATGGCTCAATATGCTCGTGGCTCCCGGATCTTCCTTGGGAGGCGCACGACCAAAGGCCAGTGTTGTGGATCCGAAAAGTCAATTATGGATCGCAAAGTTTCCCAGCAGTAATGACAAACGCGACATCGGCGCTTGGGAAATGGTCACGCATCAACTGGCGATAAATGCCGGGCTAAATGTACCTGAGGCCATGGCCGGAAAGTACTATGGTCACCAACATACCTTCTTAACAAAGCGATTCGACCGAACGGATGAACGTGGGCGTATTCATTTTGCGTCAGCCATGACGTTGCTGGGCCAGACGGACGGCGCTAACTTCAAAAGTGGCGCTGGCTACCTCGATCTTGTTGAGTTCATTTCCAGGAACGGAGCCAGCGTGCAGAATGACCTTGATGAATTGTGGCGAAGAATCGTATTCTATATCTGCGTGAGTAATACAGACGACCATTTAAGAAATCACGGATTTCTCTTATCGGAGGGTGGGTGGATACTTTCACCGGCATACGATATGAATCCGGTCGAGACCGGAAGCGGCCTAAGCCTGAATATTTCTGAAACGGACAATGCCCAGGAATTGGATCTGGCTATCGAAGTGGCGCCCTATTTTCGGGTATCGGAAAAACGAGCTGGCGAAATAATTGAGAAAGTAAAAGCATCTGTCGGTCAATGGAATACGGTTGCTGAAAAGCAAGGAATATCCAGAACAGAAAGAGACGGTATGTCAGCTGCGTTTCGATTTATTTGATTCGATGGTCAGCGAGAGGCGTGTACGGGAATGAGGGGTCAGGGGCGAGCATTGCCACGGATGACACGGATGGGCACGGATAAAGTAGCTGAAATGTAAAATGCAGAGTAGCCAATGTAAAATGAAACAGTGGCAGTCAACCGGTTCCCCTTACAATTTACATTTAGCGTTTTTCATTTTTCAGTTCTAGAGGAAACCTAATTGCCACGGATGACACGGATGGGCACGGATAAAGTTAAGCTGAAATGTAAAATGCAGAGTAGCCAATGTAAAATGAAAAAGTGCTCAAGAACCGACTCCCCTTTTACATTTTACATTTAGCGTTTTTCATTTTTCATTCAAAAGGCATTAACCGCGAAGACGCCAAGGCGCGAAGGAAATGCAAAATAAAGGAACCGCAGAGACGCAGAGGCGCGAAGTAAATGCAAAGAAAAATGGGAATACAATCAACGGCAGACTTTCAACCTTCGACTTTCAACTTTCGACGTCCCCCGTGCCCCTTTTTTTGTCCGGAAAACCGTCACCGCATTACGCCGCAAAAACGCGCTTCATTACTCAATTTAGCGCAAGGCACTACAAGGCTTTTATGGTATCAAATCGCTACCTTTGAAAACATGAATGATATCGTATGAATACGCTGATTATCGATAGAAAAAAATATGTCGTCGTGGAACAGCGGAAGTATAACACACTTTTGGAGAAAGCGGCTGCCAAAAAGCCAACGGCCCGAAAGCTAAGTCTCGCTGATGGAAAAAAGCTTGCCTATAAGCTGATCGATGAATGGCACAAAGAAAAGTAAGCATCCTTGACAAGGCGCTAAGGCGCGAAGTAAACGCAACCTTCAACCTTCGACTTTCAACCTTCAACTTTCAACGGGCGCACCGAGAAGCGAAGCACTAATTCTCACCCTTTAACCCGTCATTCCGAGCGCAGCGAGGAATCCCTATTGAGGACCGATTGGCCTGTTCGCGTATGTTGTTGGTGACTCGATGCGACATCGGAACACCAACAACGGCTCAAGAATATTAAATATTGAATATCGAATATTGAATGTTGAAGTTAGGCCCATCGCGACAGCTGTCGGGACTATTTGCATACACAACAGTCGATGCAAAATGAAAAAGTGCTCACCTTTCGCTGTACTCTTTTTAGCTTATTATGCTGTTTTAAATTTAGCTTATTTTGTCATGTAATTCAAACCGTGGAGGATTATTCGAAGGACGAGAAACCAAGCCTCCAGATTAAGGACTAGCATCTGGTTCAGGGCGATCTTGTCATGCGAAGTAGGCAATTATCTCCGTGAAGCCAGCAAAATTGGGTGTACGGAAAACATGACTATTACATTGATCTTCCCGGCTACCCGTGCAACCCCTATGGCGCGCTTGTAGCGCGTGCCCGTTGAAAGCGTTATTCGAAAGTACGAATTGCACGATATAAAATCGAAAGCAACCTAACGCACAGCCATAACAAACTTGTACGCTTCAGACATACATCGACCAGTTATGAAAAAGTGCTCACAAACCGACTCCCCTTTTATATTTTACATTTAGTGTTTTGCATTTTTCAGTTCAAAAGGCATTAACCGCGAAGGCACGAAGGCGCGAAGTAAACGCAACCTTCGACTTTCAACCTTCAACCTTCGACTTTCAACTTTCAACGGGCGCACCGAAAAGCGAAGCACTAATTCTCACCCTTTAACCCGTCATTCCGAGCGCAGCGAGGAATCCAGCAAACCCCAGCGAAGCAGTAAGCGGTAATCGGTAAGCGGTGGGAAGCATTAAAATACTTCCCTCGGATTCATTCTCAAAAACTCCTGCCACGGCACTCCGCTGTTTCCAACGAGCAGTACTTTATACGGCTTATGTGCCCTTTTGAAAGCCCCCATCCCTGAGGCTGCCTGGCTTGAGCCGCTCTTTACTTCCAGACCGATGACCAGACCTTTCTTTTCCAGGACAAAGTCAACTTCGTCATCGCGATGGCGCCAGTAGTTCACGGTGTACCCTTCACTCAGCTGATGGTTGACAAGATGCGCGCCAATGGCTGCTTCAACCCATCTCCCCCAGCGCTCTGGTTTTTGAACGACGGCATTCATCCCCTCACCTTGTTGTGCCGTGAGCAGTGCCGTATTGTGCACCTGAAACTTGGGACTGGAAGAACGCTTGCGAAGATGCTCACCGGTAAACTTCTCGATGCCTGCCAACAGGCCGGCCGTATCCAGAAGATCCAGGTAATGGGCTAGTGTAGTCGTGTTGCCTGCGTCCTGGAGCTGGCCGACAATTTTGGTATACGAAAGAACCTGTCCTGAATACAAACAGCCCAGCTCGAACAGCTTACGAAGTAAAGCCGGTTTGTCCACCCGCGTGAGCATGAGAATGTCTTTTGAAATACTGGTCTCAATGAGGGCATCGTTCACATAGTTTTTCCATCGATCCTCGTCATCCATCAAATGAGCGGCGCCAGGGTACCCTCCAAACCAAACATACTGGTCTGGCGTAATCCCAAATGCACCGTGCATTTCAGGAAAGGACCAATGACCCAGGTACGTGGTCTCAAATCGACCAGCCAGCGATTCTGTCAATCCCTGTTGCAGCAACAATCGCGATGATCCCAGCAAGACGACTTTGATGGAGCACCCGGTGCGCGTATCTTCGTCCCACATCTTTTTTACTACCTCGCTCCAGTTGCCAATCTTTTGAATCTCATCGATGGCCAGGATAAATTCTTTCGCCCCGGAAGCCTTCCACTGCAACCGGGCGGCTTCCCATTGCTGCTCCAGCCAGATCTCACCGGTGTTGGGAACAGCATCGGCAGAAATGAAAAGTTGGGGTCCGCCTACCTGGGCTAAAGCCTGCCCGACCAGTGTGCTCTTGCCCACCTGCCGGGGCCCCATAAGCACCTGAATGAGCGACCTGGGCTCTTTTAGCCTGCCTACAAGTCGTTGACAATAAGGCCTTTCAAACGTCATTTACAATTTACTCAATATGATGAGTAAATATACTCAATTACTTGGGAACCGTCACTCCGGACCGCTCGCCCCGGACTGCCTGCCCCGGACTGCCTGCCCCGGACCAGTTCCGGGGTTCCGTTGTAATCCCGGACTGTTTACCCCGGACTCGTTCAGGGGTTCCGAGACAGGGTTCCGGGGGCTTGCCCCGGCCAGCGTCTCGCTGTGCTGGGGGCTTGCCCCGGCCAGCGTCTCGCTGTGCCGGGGTTGTCTCCTAAAAACAATTCCATTATTTTCATGCAGTCCAAATAACCATGAAGAAAGACGATTTAATAAAACGGCCGCTGGAGCATAAGTATGTAGATGACATGCTGGAAAAGTTGATGCTCACCTTTGAAAAATATGAGTTGATTATCCCTGAGATAAGCGAGTTGCAAGCTGAAATTACCGACACAAGCCCCAAGGATAAATTCGAAGCTGTCGTGGTCATCATTGACAAGCTCGTGAAATACAAAACCCGATCTCCATTGATGCGTGAGCTTGCTGAAAACGTAACACAGGATTTCTACCACGGGGTGAATGAAGAAATCCCACCGCACAAAGGCGAGTTTTATATTAACTCTTCGGCGGATTAGTACATTCTACCCCCTACTTCAGCCGACCCTTCCCACCATCAAGCTGCTCCTCCTGGGTCCGATCGCCTCAATTCACAACATGGTTGAGATTATAGAATAACCGCAACATTTCCTTTCCCTCTTCTGTGTCTAAGGAGGCCCCTAAGGCCTTCTTTACGTCCGCCTCTTCGTTTCTAAAATTCGCCAGCCATTGCACTTCAGGTAAAAGAAAATGAAATGTAAAGCTGATCTTTTGTATGGGGTCAGCCGTGATGGCCCATTGGTAATATTCACCACGCTTTAGTTTGGAGGAATTGGCAAACATGGTAAATGTAGAATCCGGAAGGTAGATCTTCAAGAATTCTTTCCTTTCATTGTCCAAAAGCGTGAAGCAACTCTTCAGGCCGTAAGCCTTCCAGAGAAATTGTACTTCGTCTCCCAAAATGATTGTGGAGTCTGGTGGATAGATCAAATTTGTTTTTGAGGACCTTGATACGCCACCCAGTGACCGCATGGAAAGTTGATCCATATTATCATTCTTATGGGAATGGAATTTTTCCCAAACATAGGAGAGAAAACGAATCGCCTTACTGTCCACTTTCTCAAATTGTTCACGAATCTGTTCGAATTCATAGGTTCCCATATTTTCAAAAACCAGGGCATGCCCGTTCTTTTCAATCAGGGTAATCCGCGCAGAAGCGCCAATAGACATTCTTGTTCCCTTACTGATCAATTGCCCACGTTTTGCCGGAGCTGAATCGGTTTTGCCCATCAATGTAACTGGACCGCTAGCACAAAACACATGATATTCCTGTGCCAGAGTCTGAATGCATGTGGTGAAAAACAATGTAGCAATGAGCATTGCATATTTCATATATTTCTAATGTGTCAAGTGGACAAAATAACTCGATATCTTGAACCTCCTGAAGAGAAAAGTGCGAAATCCTTCATAGAAATACATCACATCAACCGATAGCAAAATGACTGCCATGGTCAGGCCTGGCTCCCACTTGATATTGAATGACAGGAGCAAGATCGACAAAGCCATGAGCACCACAGATGTTATCAGTTGCGTTATTTTCGCGGTCACGTGGAACCACGCATGGCGATTTACAAAAAAGTATGAATAAACAGAGATATGGAGCAGCCCAACGATTGAGGCGAACAGAAAATTCCAGAAGGCTCCAATTCTCGAAATTTCGTTTCCCCTGGTTATCATGGAGATAATGTTGGCATGTATGTAGATGCCATACATATCCGGCTGTGATCTCCCAGCCAATTGATCGTTTAGCGGAGTAAAGTGAGAATCTTCAAGCGTAAATTTCTCCTTCACATCTCCTCCGAGGCCAACAAGAACAATTTTGTTTTCAATAATGGATAGGTCAGAGTTACCAGCCAATACATTGTCTAAGCTGATTGTGGTCAATTTGTTGCTTCGAAATGAATACTCGACTACCTCTGTCTTATTCCCGCGTGCCAGAAATCGCTTGACTACTTCAGGATTGGATTTCTTTACAACCTCCACTGCAAAATGGTAATAGTTTCCTTGCACGGGCCTGAAATAGCGGACTGTTCCACTCGTCAAATCCTCGCCAACAAAATTAATGTACCCGGTTGGGTGGTCACCGAGGAATGGAGCTGATTTGATAAAATCAGCTGGACCTTCCTCATTCCCAGATTCATCGAATTTCGCGGCAAGTACTACTCTATCTGAAAGTCGATCGATTGCTAATTTCAACGCTGAATCTCCTCGGGCCTCCTGGGTATCCTTGAAATAGATATCAATCCCCACGACCTTTGGGTTATACTTTGAAATCGAGTCAAGTGCTTGTGCAATTTCAGCCCGGTTATGCTGACCTATATCGACAACAATAATGCTGCTATCTGTTGCGTCAGGAGTTTGGACCTTTGAAAAATAGATGTCAGTTAAGTCAACATCCTGAACAGCTTCTGATGCAGGATCGAAAACATGAAGGTTAAAAGGAAGGATGCCAAAAACACCTATTGTTGCGTAAACCAAAATAACAATCCATAAAGACTCCCGTACCAATCTATTCTTGCCAGCCTTCATAATGTCTATTTTCAACTACTACAATTATGGCTACTTAAATAGTGAACAACGTCATGTTGTACGGATCAGTCAAAGTACTATCAATTGCTTTCTGATCGTAAAGAGCAACAGAGCAAATGGATAGCATCCAAAACACTTTCAGTTGAGTATACCTGAAGGTATAATAATTCTATTCAATTCACAATTTGTCATCCCATGGACAGTGATACCAGGAATAAGATCAAGCCTGCCAGTAAGATTACCAGCAGGCTGATCGCATTTATTTTGAATCGAGCATTCACATCGTACTATTTCACGCGCAGAGGGATGCTGACCACGGTGTCACCCAGTTCCTGGGTATCAAGCGTGATTGTCCCATCGATGTTTAGCTGAACCTGGTCAGGCTTGGCCATTTGAATGGCAATCAAAGTAAATCTCTTGGCCTCCGCCGGTTTTCCCTCCACTTGGCGCGCGATGGCAATTGTCCAGTTGGTATAGATGTTATTGTTAATGGCAAGTGCCTTGGCAGCCATCCTCAAAGCGGCTTGCTTCACTTGCGGATCATTGGGATTGTTGCCAAGGAGCAAGCGCGCATTAGAGGCAAGTTTCCTCCAATCATTTCCATGATGAGTGTTGACGAATTTCACGAGTCTCAATTGGTATGTGGAGTCTTCCGCAAGCGCCAGGTAGGATATCTTTATAGCCTCCCTGTAGTAGGCTTCAGGTTTACTCATTGTCTTGCATGACTTGCGCATAGTAAGGAAATACGAGGCGGCCTTCTCCACAAGGACCAGGTCTTTCGCTTCCGCTGCTTTTGTAAGCATGGCATTGATGAACCAGCTGTACCCGTTTTGAAATTCGTCAGGCTCAGAAATATTTGAATAATACAACATTGCATTTTTAGTGACAAACTCAAATGCGCGGGAATTATAATCGCCCGAGTACTTGACCAGAATATTCCAGGCTTCCCTTGTTTGCAGCTGTTCTGATGAAAGGCTGTTTAATATTGAGGTTGATACCGAATCAAGCTTGCTTTTGTCCTTGAATTCCTGTGCCACGAGGTAAGCATTGATCTTTTCAAAGTTGGTTGCGTCTTTGGTGTAATTCTGATAGACAGTTTCAAAGGAAGTCGATGATTTGACGAAATCAAGCAGTTTTGCTTTCTCCAATGCTCCAACTTGCCTTGACATCATATCTCCTGAGGGATCGAAGACGGCCAGTGTGGGATAGGCATCGAGTGCCATTTTTTTTACAAGATCCCTCTCTTGCTTTTCAGCGTTTATCTGGATGTTGATCATATGCTCGTTGAAGTAGTCGCCCACTTCGGCATCGGTAAATACTTCCTTTGCCATCCACTTGCACGGCCCGCACCAATCGGCGTAGAAGTCGACAAAGATTACTTTGTTTTCTGCCTGGGCTAGCGCTAAAGCCTCTTGCCATGACCCTTTGAAGAACCGAATACCAGAAGGCTCGGTGGCAAAAGACTGAACAAAGGCAAACAGGTTAATGACAACAAAAAGAACGGTCCATCCTTGCTTGGTTTTCATAATAGCTGGTTTTTTGGAATTGATGAATCCAAAAGGACAAGGTCAACTGGCAAGTGTGACTTTTCTTTTGTGTATAATGGTTAACCTATCGGTGCCAAAGCCATTAAACTATGTAAAAAGGTGAATCGGGGTCTATCAAATATTTGAAGCCAAAAATCAGCAACACTTCCTACCACTAATCAAACCATAATAGGTCAGTTGAAAGTCTGATACTTATTACTATTTTTGAAACATCCCTTAACACAAACGCTATGTGGAAACCACAAAATATTTCGTTGCTACTTGCAGGTCTTGTTCTTTTGACCGCGTGCTCATCCTCAAAGTTTTCAACCAGAAAGGAAGAGCAACGAACCGTAGCGATAATATCCGATCCAAAAAATGATTTACTGGCTTCCGCTTCCATGGGACGACCTGTGAAAATCAGGGGGGGGGCAGGAGCAACCGCCCTTCTGGGAGGTGCTATTACTTTGGGCGTTAATGGAGTAAAGAAAATGATTGAAGCTAACCGAAAGAAGTATAATGTGGAGTACCAGGCATCACAGCGGGAACTCTACTTCTATCATGATATCTCTAAAGACTCAGCTGGTATGTTAGACCCAACCGGAATCAGGTTTAAGGGTATAGAGGTTACGAGGACGGTGAACAAAGGGGAAACAGCTTTGTATGCTGCTTTGGAGATGGACACAGAGGATACAGATGAAATTGTAGAGAATTCAACCTTCCACTTAAAGTTGAAGGACCTTAAACTCGCATATACGGCGGCAAAAATCCCCGCAAGAACCTGGTATGCACCATGGACCTGGTTCATTAAGGAGGTGGATAAAATTAATCTTGAAATGGAAGTCGTTATCAGGGCAACGTGGTTTTCTCCAAATGGCAATTATTTCAACAATGAACCAATTGGAAGATTTCGCGTCTTTGCTCATGGCATGCCCATTGATCCCGTCGAACAGCGCGCGTGGTTAGATACCGCAAAAACAAGTCCGTTGCGCAAGAGGGCTGATGGCTACTCCATGCTGGTGCCACGTTCATACAGTTCATTTGTCAGAAGTAAGGTGGGGTCAAATCCAATCTACGACTGGTCATACGGCCAGGGTTTGTATAACATAGAAGTAATAGTGAAGGAGCAATCCAAAGAGAGCCTTGGCTTAAAAGTAGTTGGGGAGAACTATGACACTATTATGAAATATGGGAGAGAGGGCGCAAAATTACCCAAATAACAGGCATCATAATTTTTCCAGAAGCTCACCGGCACGGTCCGAAAAGTTCTGTGATTCTTTAACTGATATTCGCATGAGTAATTCCCTGGCTTCATGCTTATTTCCTGCTCCCAGATACGCCAGGGCAGAGTACCACAACGTAGCATCATTTTTTGGATTTTTGATCTTATCGAGAATTTCGATTGCCTTGTCAAATTCCCTATCGTCAAGATAACTCAGGCCCATAAGGAAAAGTACATCCCTGTCAGCGGAATCCAATAGAAGCAGCGCATTCAACATTTCTATTGCAGCCGTATTTTCATGATTCTGGTACTTTCGCAACGCCACTGTCTTAAGATCATAAGTTGACAGCGAGCCTCTGGATTTGCTGAAGCGCAAGCTTTCATAGGGCGAGTAGTATTCCTCGAACAGGCCTGCGCTGCTTGTCCTATAAAGCCATATTCCTGCGACGGCAATAATAGCTAGGGTGGCCGCAATGGCCAGAGTGCTATATAAAGGTCTATTGATTTTGCTACTTTCACTTGAGTCGGCAACTTCCTTGACTACCCGCTCGAGTGCAACGCTTTTCGTGGCATTGATCATAAGCTGGACTTCAAGGTAGTTTGTCTTGAATTGCGAATCGCTTTCCATTCGCTGGTGTACAGCCTCGATTTCGGCTGGGCTCAGCTGATCCTGGATAGCAGCCTCGATCAAGTTGAAATCTGCTTCCGTCATAGCCCCCGTTGATATTGTTTCAAAAAGCTTGCCCTAAGTCTCTCCATACACTTAAACTTCTGGCTCTTAACCGACTCTTCGTTTTTGTAAGATAGCTTATCCTTTATTTCACTAAGACTGTATCTCTTAAAGTAGAACAACATTAGAATCTCCTGACAAGGATCACCCAGATCAACTACGCACGCTTTCATCAATTCGTGCTTCCGCGCATACTCCGTCTCAGAATCCCACTCCAAATCATCGACCATCTGGTCTTCAAGCCCGGTAATGCTGATGTTCTTCTCTGCTTTTCTCAGGAACTCAAGTGTCTTGTTTTTCCCTATGGAGAAAAGATATGTTTTAACGGTGCCACGCAATTCAACGAGCTTGCCATTAATGACATTTTCATATAAGGTTACCACACTTGCTTGAAATAATTCCTTGGATTCTTCAGAACTGATACGGAAACCCTTACGAATCCAATTGCAAAAGTCCCTCTCAAACTCACTGTATATCCTGGTCATCACCGCTTTGTCACCCCGCGCAATACCCGTAAGCGTAACCTCAACTTTCATAATACTTTTTCCGGATTAATCATGGGAATGGGTGGACAAAATATTCTACAATGAAGTTGGTGAAGGAGGGAATATTCCAAGGTCGAGGTTGACTTAATATGGCATTAATCACTAATATTAAGAACCAATCAAATTTCCTTTTGACCTGAATTCTATCAGGTCCTCACTTTAAAGGTATAGAAGTCATGGCATCAAAAAAAATAGGGATTTGCAGTAACCGGTCGTACACAACAAGGGCAATTTGCATGCTTGTGATCACCATGTCCTTGTCAATACCCAGCAAGGCGCAACCAGTCTCCGACATGCTGGAGCGCGTCATTGGAGGAGTTGTCACTGTTGCGGTGTTTAAGTCTGAAGCTGTTAACCGCCCCCTGGGGTACAGGGGAGGAAAAAGTCTTTCCGAGGTAGCTTATGAAAAATCACTTGACCTGGAAGGCAGTGAAGGGTCCGGTTCAGGATTTCTGATTGAATATAAGGGTAAGAAATACATCATCACCAATGCTCATGTGATAGAAGATGTCTCCGAAGATGACAGCAGTGTGTTTGTGTTTTCAATTAACCGCTCGAAATATGAAGTGCGCGTCGTGGGTGGAGATAACTTTTATGATATTGCTGTCCTCGAGTTCGTTACGGAGCCTGGTAGCGAGTTGTCTTCTCTGGAATTCAAGAAAACTGAACCCCGGCTCGGCGAACCTGTTTATGCGATTGGAAATCCGTTGGGTGAATATCCCTATTCTGTATCAGATGGGATCATAGGTGGTAAAAACCGGGTGACTAAGGGCTCCTTCAAGGGCAAGTTTGGATTTCTTCAAACAACAGCGACTATCATTTGGGGAAACAGCGGTGGTCCACTGGTAGATGCAGAGGGGAAGGTTGCAGGGATCAATTCACAACTGGCGATGGCACCTTCTGGTGAAATTCAGCCGCAGATAAATTTTGCACTTGAAGCATCCCTGTCTGAGCGACTCGTCAAAGAAATTATTGACAACAAGGGCAGGGTCATTCGGGCCTATCTGGGGCTGGAGGTTTCCACCATGTCAACGATCGCTGGAGGATATACTTATCCTACTGACGGCCGGATTTCGATTTCAGGCGTGATACCGGGATCTCCCGCGTACCCACTTCTGTACGCAAAAGTCGGCGCCTTTGTTTTAGCTATTGACAATGAGAAGATATTAAGCCTTGAACATATGATGGGCTTACTCGAGGATGTTAAACCAGGCGCAAATGTCAGCCTGTTAATAGAAAAAGACGGCAAGACTGAAACCATCAAGCTGAAGGCATCTGAATTAAAAACCAAACAGCTGGAGGACATTGCCATTTATGTTTTGAAGCAAAGCACTCCTATTCGGTATGATCCCTTCAATCCCAGAGTGGAGTTTACATACGACCCTCAGGCGGTATTTGAGATTGGCGACCAGAAGAAGCCAATTCGCAATTCGCAATCGGAGGGCAAGCGAACCTTCCAGGTATTGGCGGCGGGCATGGTGGGGCAAGATAACAGCGACATGTACAAAGTACTGGTGCTGCGTGATCTGGGTGCTGCAATACGACTCTCCGCACTTGGTGGCGTGCTCGATTTTCGTGTCGTGCGAAAGGACGGAGATCAGAGTGATGTGCGTACCTACCGCTATTACCTCTCCGGTGATGACACAAAATGTAAATCAACGCTATACTATTGAATTCAAGTATTATGAAAATTTACATTCGGGTTCTTCTTACTGTGCCACTCACGCTCCTGTCGTTGAGCTCTTTTGTAAATCACGCTTCGCCCCCTCCAACAGGAAAGAAGATAGCGTTGATTGTTGCGATCAGTGCCTACCATAGGGATAGTGGTTGGGATCAGCTTGATTCATTCAACGATGTGCCACTGATTAAAGGCGCGTTGAAAGGCTTCACGGATATCAAAGTAATCCAAGATAAAAAAGCAGACCGCGCCGGAATCCTGGCGGCATTAGATACACTCGCCCTAAAGGCAGATACCGGAGACATGATCGTCATCCATTTTTCGACTCATGGTCAACAGATTACGGATGATAATAATGATGAATTTGACGGCTATGATGAAACGATTGTCGCTTATGGTGCGCCTGTGGATGAATTTATCTATCAGAAGTATAACAAACCCAAGAAAGGTTATGATGGCAGCAAGCACCTGCGCGATGATGATATAGGAAAAGCCATTGGCAAAATTAGGGAGCGCATTGGAAAGCAGGGTCATGTTCTTGTAATTATGGATTCGTGTTGTTCAGGCACCGGCACTAAAGGAGGTGGACGCAAGCGTGGTGGTGAGCAACCGTTTGATCTGCTCGGAAAACCACCCCTAATTAAGAAACAAAAAAGAACGGAAACAGGTTTTGGCCTGTATGCCGACAGAAAAGAGGATCCTAACTTGGGCAAATTTGTACTCATTTCCGCTGCACGCGCCAATGAAGCCAACAAGCAGATAGAAGATGGAGTGAACCAAGTTGGGTCCCTGTCATTTTGTGTAAGTAAAGCACTCCTCACGCTACCCACGGGAAATTCCTATCGCTCTTTGTTTTCCCGCATACAAGCTGAAATGGCTGAGAAGGTCCCGTATCAAACTCCGCAGATTGAAGGTGATGTCGATTTAGAGGTTTTCGGCGGAAATTTTATCGGACAGGAGACATTCTTGACCATTGATTCAGTTCCCGACGATCGCAAACAGCTAAAAGTTTTAGAGGGAAAGTTGCATGGGGTCACACCGGGAACAACGGTTGTTGTCAAAGGAAATACAGCCTCGAACAAGGAAGACGGAAAGACATTGGCCAAAGGAATAGTTAAACAGGCCAACTATATGGATGCGACCATCGAATTGGATACAATACTTTCATCTTACAACAAATTTGACTTCCGCGTCTTCGTGGTTAGCCCAGGCATCCCTGAAAGAAAGGTGAAAGTGAATATTTCAGGGATCAGCCATGCAGCCCTGAAGAAAGCGTTAACGACATCCATTTCTGGACTTCGCATGGTAACTATATCCAATGACACAACAGAGCTTGTACTTAGAGATCAGGTTTCCCGCCGATCCGTGCTTTCCGTGGAGGTACTGAACAATGGCGTGAGTCTATTCCAACAATCCATTAAGGCACCAACCATCGAAGCATTGGCAAAGGAATGCACTTCAAAAGTAAAGACATTTGCCCAAGGACAAATGTTCAAAGAGTTGGACCTCAATGATAAGGACTATGCAGTTAGAATCACGCGGTTTATTCCAGTGAAGTCAGGTTTAACCAAAAAAGAATGGGATATTAACATCACTGATACCGTCGATAATTACAAGTCTTTTCTCGATAGCGGCAACGTCCTGAAGATTCCAGAAGGAACCTGGGTTTACCTAGAACTGAAGAATCAAAGTACGAATACGGTCTACTTTAATATTATTGATCTGATGCCGGAAGGAAGAATCAACGCCATTCTGCCGATGGACAACAATGGAGAATTTACCCCCCCCGAGGATCAACTTGTATTGCTACCACGGGAAAAGAAAATATTGACATCCGACGGCCAATGCATTCTTATTCAAACGGCCTCCGCTAATGAAATTTTTAAGTTAATCTCAGCCAGGACCCCGTTTAATTTAGCACCAACCATTCGCCGACAAAGGTCTGTAACCGCCAAGGGTATAGGAAATCCCTTTCAAACATTGTTAGGCTCGTCCTACGCGGAGAGCTTTTCGCGTAGCGGTGACTCCGGCACCAAAGGCATGAGCTCATTTGAATTTACATTCGAGATCGTAAAGAAAAAGTAATTATGAAGAACCTGATCGTCATTCTGCTGCTCTTTTTTAGCCTGAACACTTTCAGTCAGCCAGAAGAAGATAGTTCGTCCAGAGCTCAAAAGCCAAAACCTAAAGAAGAGCCGAATATTTTTGCGCTTGTGGTGGGGATATCCAAATACAAGAACATTGAATCGCTGTCCTACGCTCACACGGACGCCATGGCTTTCGCTAATTTTCTCAATTCTTCTCCTCTGCAGGCAGAGCAGGTATTTGAGTTTTACAACGAGGAGGCAACAAGGGCACGAATTATGGATGAAGGTTTCTATAGGATAAAACAAATGGTGGAGGGAAATGTGATCAGGGAAAATGACATCATCATAGTCTATATGTCTGGGCATGGGGGTGCATTTAGTGAGAGCTCCAAGGAAGGAGGAAGTGAGGAAAGCTATTTTTTTCCTTACGATGCAAACTCGACGCAGGATGCCGGCTCAAGCATAATGATATTTGAAATCAAGCAGTACCTTGAAATTTGGGCGCGCAAAAAGCGGACTGTGCTTTTTATCTTTGATGCCTGCCGGTCGGCTACAAGCGATAGCATGCCGAAGGATGCACTCAAGCGAGTCAGCAAAATTCTTGAGGAAAAGACCGGCGAGGTTCTTTTCGCTGCCTCTTCGGGGGGTTATGAAGCGATTGAGACTGGAGAATTCGAACACGGATTGTTTACCTATTATTTCCTTAGAGGGTTGTATGGTGAGGCTGACGGACATGCCGGGGGCACTCAAGATGGTAAAATCTCCCTAAAAGAACTTTTTGAATTTAGCTATAAGCATGTTCAAGATATATCGGATCGAGATTTAATCAAGTTCCAAGAGCCATATGTCGAATATGCCAACTTAGGACAATTTAAACTGACCAAAGTCGATGCAACCTTGAAGGCCACGACCGACAAAGCGATTGAGCCCAAGGAGGTGTACAAGCAGTATAAGGCACGAGCGGCTAAAAGTAAAGGCGTCACCACTGAGAAAATTCTTCAGTCGCTTGCCAACAAATTTAAGAGGGCACTGGAGCAGAACAGATTGATAAAGCCAGACACCACAAGTGCGCTGTATTATTTCAGGCAGATGGAGAAAAGAAAGCCAGATGCCCCAGAGTTGGATGAGTTCAGATCCTCGCTGTTGGCAGCATTGTATGAAGCCTCCAGAAAGGTTCTTGAGAATGACCTTAAAGGATTTCGATTGTACATGCGCCCTTCCAAAATTGACAGCATTGCGAAATCTGGCGGCTATGATCTATCCTATTACAGTAATCCCATCAAGTGGCTTGAACTCTATGATGCGCTGAAAAATGACAAGAACAACATCGAGACTGAGAAGATGAGGCTCTATTTCAAGGGGAGAAATGATTGGCTTATTTATGAGAATGAGGATCGTCGTGAACTATATCTCAAACATCTCAACATGTCACTGGAAATCTTTGCTAAAGCAACTGAAACATTTCCAAAAGAGCCCTATTTACTTGAAGGCTATGCGGTGTCGCTAACAGCAGCTGTAGATGAATACGGCAAAGAAGCTGACATAGAAAAAGTCAAGTCACTTGTGGCAAAGGTGAGAAAGCTTGCTCCCAAGTGGAGCTATCCCTATTCAACAATGGGTGAACTTTACTATTATACTCACAACGACAAGGAGGCGGAAAAGTGGAATGAGGCCGCCATTAGAATCAATAGCAATGACCCGCTTCCCTATTTGACAATCGGGCATTTACATTACGATAAAGATACGCCGGAAGAGTATGCAAAAGCACTTGCTTACTACAAGAAAGCTTATGCCATTGATTCGACGCTATTAGTGACTATTCTTCACCTCGCTCGTACTTATGAAAAACAATGGGACACCGAAACAGCAGCCACTTACTATGAGAAAATATTTACGATGGATGCCAATTTTGTTGAAGCGATGGAAAGTTATGCAAGCATGTTAACCGATTCAGATGAAGCCGATACGGAGCGGGCCGTTCTGCTGCTGAACAAGATACTTCAGATTGATCCTAATAATGATTGGGCCCTATATTTTCTTGCGGATGCGTTGAATGATCTAGAAAGGCGTCCCGAGGCCGAGATTCACATTAGAAAGGCATGTCAGATAGCCCCTGATGACTACACCAATTGGATTTTATTGGCACAAATACAATTGGATCAGGGAAACTTGAATGACGCTAAAGAGACATGCAAGAAGCTCATAACCAAGTTTCCAGAAAAGCCTTTAGCGTATTCCCTTATGGCAGAAGCACATGAGAAGCAAGGCGGCTGGCTTAAAGCAAAGGAATACTTCCGGAAAGCATTCAAGATTGATCAGGATGTCGATTACTTGAAAAACTTGGGAACACTTTTTGATGAAACGCATAGTAACGAACCAGATTCCCTCTTAAAAGTTCGTATGAAAATTGTTGATTTGGAGCCAGCTCTTGCTGATAATTACTGCCATGTGGCCAGCATTTACTATGACCTTAGGAAGTATCATGAATCCCTATTGTGGAATGAGAAAGCGACCAAGGTGGACTCAAACTATTTTATAGGTCAATACAATTTGGGAATGAGTTATGTAGGGCTCAACGATTTTGGGAACGCAAGGAAAGCATTCTTGAAAGCCCAGCTCCTTAACTCTACTGATGCGGATGCCTCTTATTATGTTGGTTTCGCGGACCATAAATTAGGGAACCATAAGGCGGCAATCAGAAATTATGCGATTGCATTGAAAATCAATAGCAAATACGCCGCAGCCTATTCAGGCAACAGTCTTTGTTTTAAGGAACTTGGTGATAACAAAGAGGCAAGATCTCAACTTCTAACGCTGCTTGGACTTGACTTAAACAGTTATACCAGCCTGTACGACCTTGGTATTTCCTTTGAAGACATGGGTGACTTTGAAAATGCAAAATCTGCATTTCTTAAAGCGAAGCAACTGAATTCGACTGGTGTTTTTGTATTTTATCATCTTGGGTTGGCCAACATAAATCTGGAAAACTTTGATGAAGCGGCGCAATCATTCCTTCGTGCAATTGCGATTGACTCAACTTATTCCGAGAGTTATTATAGGCTAGCAGTCATGTATGGAACGTATATGAATAATACCAGCGCGCATGACACCTACATGCGAAAAGCTTTGGGAGTTTACAAGAAGAATAGCCAGATCGATCCACAGAGTGCTGATAACTTAGTTTTTTGCGGTGAAGCTCATCAAAGGCTCAAGGAGTATGATCTTGCTTTATCATTCCTTGACAAGACAGATGCGATAGACCCGAAAAACTCTCTTTCGCATCTGACCCGTGGATACATTCATTTATACCAGAAACGGTATGCAGATGCAGAAAGAGAGTTTAAGCTTGCTTTGGAGTTTTCTTCCGAGAATCCCAAAAGGTTCTACAACCTCGCTTGCATGTATTCTGTAAAGGGCGACAAGAGTCAGTCCATGCAATGGCTTGAGAAAGCGCTGGAAAAAGGATTTAATGAGTTCGTGCTCCTAAAGTATAACCCTGATCTTAGGACCATACGGGGGACACAGGAATATGAAGCGCTATTACGTAAATATGTGAGGTAGGCCTCCCTGCTTTTACTGGCCCAATTGAAGTTCCTTGTGCCGTCGCCTATTCAATTAAGATTAAGATCAATACCCATATACGCGATTGATCTTACAATTAGCAGTATTAAAGTTAGCTCAATGATTAGCTTGGGAATTTCGGAAGGCCGTATACTTAAAGCAAAGTTTAGCTACCTGCGATAAATGGCCAAACTCCAGGAGAGCTTACAACTTCACACACCAATACCGGTAATCCAGCGAATGCTTAATACGTAGCATACCCAGCATCCGCTCAACAAAAGCTCTCTATTCTAAGTTTCTCTTTTTAAACTCTTCAGATGAGCGTTTGCAGGCATTGGCCAGATCCAATACTTTTTGATTAAATCTATTCGCTGTTTCCTCATCCTTGGCGTTAAGAAGGTCAATCACTCCTAAGAAACTTCTTAATTCTCTCATTGAACTATCAACTGTACTGTCCTCAACTAAAACAACTGCACCATAATAAAGGCTCACAAATTTCTTTCTTTCTTGTTCAAAAGTCACAGGGTCATCAAAATTAGCAGCCATAGAACCAGCGGTTCTGCATACTTCAGCATATACCGCATTCTGATTTTGCCAAAAACTCCGATTAAACTCCAGTTCGGCAGCGTCTTGTTGTGCCCTGTTGAACTTGCTTACGCCAACAAAAATACTCACTGCAGTTGCTAAAAAGCCTAGCCCCTTAATGACTATATCCAAAGTTCTAAATGCTTTTTCGTCCATTCTAGTTTATTGAGGTCAGCTTCATAGCTTGTTCAAACGAATCCTTGCTACTGGCAACAACTCGCCAAAGCATTTGCTGTCCTTTTTCATTAAGGTGAACTGAGGGTAGATCTATTCTAACTGCCTTTATTTGATTGACTATATCCTCACTCAAAATCAGTTGCCATTCCCCATTTTCCAATTTACCTACAGATTCAATTGTCCAAGTCAAAGAACTAGTCTCAATTTTCCCATCGATGCATCTTTGTCTATACACAGTAGCATTCGTATAAAATGTAAACTTTTGCCAGTTCCCATCACATCCAGTCCCCCCCTTTTTTTTGTAGACTTTATTAATAGTCCAATCTCTTTTACTTCCGTTTGTTAATAATTCCTCAACTTGATTTTTGGAAAGTTGGGCGCTTACCTCTGATGAGAGCAGGAATAACACAGCAAGAAGGAAGTATTTTGACATGGGATTGGAATAAGGGTTCTGTTTTATCGGAATTATTTCGCATTAAAATAGGAAAAAATGCTGAATTTCACGCTAGCAGGTTCAAATCAAACTTCACTTCAATTATCCTAACAATGTCCTTAGACCTCTCGAGTATGCCAGCGAAGATACAGCTGATGTATGAAACCCTAAAGCAGCAGAATCTCCATGGGACAGATCAGGATACGATCCCTGAAGGGTTCGGAGAATTTGGGTTGGAGATCACGAACCCAGTCCCCACAGATACTATTATCGGCAGTGCAATTTATCTTGCAGGGCTCCGGACAAGTGAAGGAATGAAAGTTGATTCTGAAAGAATGGGCTCAAATGAAGCAGCCAATGTTGAAAATCCTATCGACCTATATAGGATTCGTGAAAATGGAAAAGTTATCGCAATTATTTACATAAGCGCATATCACAAAAAAAATTCGGGGAGGGCTCCTGAAGGATTTAAGATTATCTAATTATGGACAAGAAAAGACTCGCACAATTAAAAGAGACCTGGATCAAAAACATCATGAAGGTTCAGGGGCTTACCAGGGAAGAGGCCGAAAAAATGTATGATAAAATTCAGCCCCATAGGAATGAAGCCCGTGAGTAATTCAGTGAATTTTGGGAATTTATAGCATCTACTCCAATTAAATGTTTTTCGCAATCTGGAGTTTCACCGATACTCCCCAATTCAGCTCGGGAGGATATCCTTCACCGCCTGGGATAGGAAGTGTTGAAAGCTCATGAAATACAAAACCCGATCTCCACTGATGCGTGAACTTGCTGAAAACGTAACACAGGATTTCTACCACGGGGTGAATGAAGAAATCCCAAAGCACCAAGGCGAGTTTTATATTAACTCTTCGGCGGATTAAAAACCGCTACCCGCCTCGTCGTAAACGACGAAGAAGTGGGATGTCCCCAAACCATCATGCACTGATCCCGATAGCTATCGGGACTGTTCACTGATCAACCCTCACCGTTCACCGTTCACCCATCACCGCTCACCGTTTCAACCCTCCACCACCCACACCATCATCCTGACCATCATCGTCGACCCCAAGGAATATCTTCGCAAACAGTGCGATCAGCCAGGTAAACGGTTTGCCCATGTGTTGTACAATAGCCTTTACCTGCGCGGGATTGTAGAAGTGCCCAATGCGCGGACCGATGTCGGTCTTCATCTTGGCCAGCCACTTCCTGAATGTCTTCGTCGAAACACGGTAAAGGCTGGCCAGCTCTTTGATGGTGTAGGCCCGAATAGGAAATTCGTCTTTCTCCATAGGTGATGTTTCAGAACCGTTGCTTCGTGGAATCGATACTAATGTAATAGTTTTTTGGGGCCACGCAAAGGTTCCAATCCCTTGATTGGCCCTTGCCAACCATAGCCTGGTCGATGGCAGCCATACGTTGTCCGATGGAAGCCGATGAGTTTGAGGATTTGGCCGTTGCCTGATCGGATTTTATCGGTCAGCACTATCCTTTTCAGGATGTTCATCGGTGGTCCATAGGATTTGGCCCTTCAAAGACCATCCAAACAACGTGTCCGGAAACGATACAATCGGTCCCATTCGGTCCTGATTGCTCCTAGTCGTTCCCGATCGTTCCCGATCGGGAACCCGCGTGCCGCGCCCACTTCACATTTGTCCCAAGCATTGCGGCACAGACTGCCCGCCCAAGCCCGACTCACTTCGCCAAGGCGCCAGCGAAGCAGGGAAAGGTGCGGTGAGGCAGATGGCTGACAATGTGAAACGCTAATCCAAAAATGTTATGAGTACTAAAGCTAATCCAACCGAAGTGAGCGGTATGCTGGGCGAACGAGTGACGGTTCGCAAAGTCAACCGCAGGATCGAAGTCACCAACCGTCCGAGGCGGGTCATGGGCCCGCCATCAAAACCGCAGGAGGCCGTGAACCGGAGGTTCACAAAGGCAACACAGTATGCCAGCGTGCAGATGGACAAGCCTGAGATAAAGGCGTTGTACGCCAGCCGCGTCACTGGAAAATTGAAGACTCCGTTCTTCGTTGCCCTGGCCGACTACCTCCGTGCCCCCATCGTCGAGCAGATCCAGACCCGGGACTACGCCGGTGCCATCGGTGACGTCATCAAGGTGAGTGCCTTTGACGACTTCATGGTCACGCGTGTGATGGTTTACATCACAAACAGCGACGGCGATCTCCTGGAAAAAGGTGAAGCCACGCTGGAGCCCGGTTACGACTGGACCTATACGGCCACGGTGGCGAATCCCTCTCTGTTTGGCACCACCATCCGAGCCATCGCCTTCGATCGCCCGGGCAATGAAGGTGCCCTTGAGGTAACCATCTAACCAGTGAAGGAGAAGGGAGGCAGGAGGCCAAAGAGGAATACATGCTCTGATACTTCCTGACTCCCAACTCCTTCTTGAATCGATAACAACCAGACCCCGGAACCCCGGAACAAGTCCGGGGCAGGCAGTCCGGGATGACAGTACCCAGTGAACGATAATCAGTGACCCCGGAATAAATCCGGGCCTAAACAACACAAAAATGAAAAAGATAAAAATCAACGAATTATCTCTCCCATCATTCGGAAGAGAGTGTATCGGATTCGCGCTGAGCAAATACCACGACGGCCGTATCCTGTGCAAACCCGTGTACAAGCGTCGCTTCAAGAAAACACCGAAGCAACAGCAAGCGCAAGAGCGCTTCAAGGTAGCTGCCCGGTACGCAAAGCATGCTATGCAGCATCCTGAAAAGCGACAGGCCTACGAGGACAGACTCACGAAGATCAACGGGAGCCTTTACCCAGCAATCGTAGCTGACTATTTGAAGTATGGCGAGAAGGGACAACCCAAGAGGCGATGGGAAAAGTGAACGGCCTGCCCCGATTGGAGCGTCTCGCGGAATCGGGGTAAACAGTAAACAGTCCTTCAGACTCGAGCAAATTCTTTCCGCTGAACCCGATCGTTCACCGTGGGGCTCCCCTCTCCGCCTCGGAGAGGGGCCGGGGGTGAGGTGACGCACCATGAACAGTAAACAATAGCAGACCGAAGTCCGAATCCCAGAACCCGAAACCCAGAACCCAGAATCCGAAACTCAAAACCAAAAAATAAAATGACAAACTACAAATGGCTCCTCGATGCCGGCCACGGAGGCATGAAAAATGGAAAGTACACCACAGCACCCGCGAAGATGCACATCTTCGACGACGGCCTCACCTTCTACGAAGGCGTCAACAACCGCGCGATCGTCGAGAGGCTAAGTGATCTACTGATTGAGGCACGCATTGACCATGCGATGATCCATGACCCCGAACACGACACCCCATTAAAAGAGAGGGTGTTTCGGGCGAATCATCTCTACGCCAAAGACAAGCGTTGCGTCTATCTCTCTATCCACAGCGACGCGATGCCCGACGGCGCCCACGGCAAAGGCTCCGGGTTTTCGGTGTACACTTCCATCGGCCACACCCCCAGCGATGCGATTGCCGAGATCTTCTGCGCTACATATCTGCGCAGACTTCCGGGGTTCCGGTTTCGCCGCAACCTTGCCGATGGAGATCTTGACCACGAAGAAAACTTCTACGTCCTCAAGAACACAACCTGCCCGGCGATCCTGGTAGAGAACCTGTTCTTCGACAATAGAAAGGAAGCGGAGTTTCTGATGAGCGAGTCGGGGCAATCTCAGATTGCGATGACGCTGTTCGAAGCTATCGTCACCACGGAGAAGATGGTCTTGGGTATTGGGCCTTAGGTTTTGGGTGGTGCAGTCAAAACCGACAGACCCAACACCTAATACCCAACACCTAATACCTAACACTACTACACACAAAAATATGAAACCAACATGAAGCCCTTAAAAGAAACTACCCTCGGAAAGTTCTTGCAAAGCAAAAGCCTCTCCCACATCCTCGAAGGCCTCGGCGACGTCGTCCCCGGCATTCGCATACTTGAACGCGTGAAAGACCTCGTGCTCGGCGACAAGAGCCTGAGCGAGGAAGACCGCAAGGCGTTCCTGGAAATCTACAAGCTCAACCTCGAAGAGCTCGACCGTCGTCTGGCCAGCATCTCCGATGCCCGTGCCCGTGAGCGCGACTTCGTCAAAGCCACCGGCCACATCGACTGGTTCATGACCGTCTTCGGCATCGTAATTTTGTTGTGCTTCGTCTACACCGTCGTCGTCTCTGCCTGGGGCATCATCCCCGCCGACATGCGTGAGATCTTTATTGAGAGCCGGGCGGCCGTGCGCGACATCGTCCTCGCCATCGCCGCATACTATTGGGGAAGTTCAGCCGGCTCACGCGTAAAAGACATGAAGCGGTGGGATGGTGGAGGGTAGCGTCCTGGACGGTGTCATCCCGGAATGCCTGCCCCGGACTTGCTCCGGGGTTCCGGTGTCATCCCGGACTTGTTCCGGGATGAAGCGGGGGATGGCGGAGGGTAGCGTCCCGGAAAAATGCACGAACCGCGAAGGCGCTAAGGCGCGAAGGAAACACAAAGAAAAACGGGAACAACAACAACGGCAGACTTTCAACCTTCGACTTTCGGCTTTCGACTTTCAACTCAACAACGCCACATGATCCCATGGAACTTGAAATAGCCAATGAACAATGAAAAAGTGTTCACCAACCGACTCCCCTTTTACATTTTACATTTAGCGTTTTACATTTTTCAGTTCAAAAGGCATTAACCGCGAAGGCGCTAAGGCGCGAAGTAAACCCAGCGTTGGTCCGGACTTGCAGTCCGGACCCATTCGAAGCACCATCTCCTTCGGAGGCGGACCTGTGGTCCTACTCACACTTTCTCGCCACAACCCTCAGGATTCGAAGGGCACAAGTTGGCAATCGTGTGTCTCAAGGAAATGTAACCGTGCAATTTGTACCTCGTGGGTGCGGAAGTGGTGCTTCGCTCACCAGTACTTAGCCAATCCACAATCAGGTAGGACCACAGGTCCGCCTCCGTACCAGATCTATCCTTCGAATGGATCGGGACCGCAGGTCCCGACCAACTCCCAATCATCGTTACACCATGCTCAGTAAAAGCATAGGGTAGGTATTTAGCATGCCGGCCTTGCTTTAAGGCGCCAATTTGGCTCCTTAGATTTTCGTACTCCTGGGCGTTTAATTGAAACATAAAGTCTGAGGGAAAGCGGTCGATATTTCGTCTGACCTGTCTTTTAAGATGTTTGGTCTCTACACTATACAATGAAGCCAGATCGAAGTCAATGAGCACCCTTTCGCCACGCAAGAAATGAATTTTCGAGGCAATTAAATCTCTTGTCATTGATGTGTGGTTCATTTGTGAAATCTATGAAAAGGAAAGAATGTCACAAATCCTGTTTTCCGGACAAAATCGCAGTGACCCGCTCTCAGAATGAAAGCTGTACTGCCAATAAACCCCGTCTCCCGAGCGAAGGAACCAGCGCAGCGAGGAATCCCCCTATCTGTAACAAGTAACAGGTAAACAGTGAACTGTTCCGCGAAAGTCGATTCAACTCCTCCCCTCTCCGTTTAGGAGAGGGGCCGGGGGTGAGGCCCTTGACCAGTGGCAAGTAACAGGTAACAGGTAACAGGTAACAGGTAACAGGTAACAAGTAACAGGTAACAGGTAACAAGTAACAGGTAACAGGTAACAGGGCGCACCTAAAGACATCAACACCTCAACACTCTTCCGTGAGCTTTCCCTCAATTCCGTTGAATCATGCCATAGAAAACTGAATTCACGTACCCCGCATGCCGTTTTTCCGGATGATAGGTGATGTGCCGATCAAAGGTGAATCCATGAATTCTGCCCGACGCGTGTGTAATGACATATTTGCCTGGCGACTTCCCATCCGTGACATGGAAAGTAAACCCGTTTCGACTTGTTATTTTTAATACAGATGAATGGCCATCAAACTTTGCGGTCACCGTACTGTCGGATATGATAATCAGACCCTCAAGCTCTTTAATATCGGGGCCCATTTTTACAAGGCCGACATTGTACGTCTGGCAGAAGCTATTAACAGCCGCTAACATTCCGATGGTTACAAGTAAAGTCTTCATAAAGGCCGAATTTCAAATATTGTGAATGTGAAGATAGTGTTTCTTTTTTCTAAGAATAAAACACTGAGACTCGACCATCCCCAAATCCCCAAATCCCCAAATTCTCAAATCCCAATTCACCTACTGCACTTCCTCCCCCGGCCGTGTCTTCCATCGCTCGTGCATCCACACCCATTGAGCCGGATGACGTCGGATGGCTTGCTCCAGAATGGTGGTAAAGATTTGTGTGTTGGTCACCATATCCTTCTCCTCATCCCCGGTATTCACTAGCTCCAGCTCGGGCAGCAAAACCATGTGTTGTAAATTGTCTTCTCCCAGGTGAATGAGTGCTGGAATTACAGCGGCACCGGTTTTTGCGGCCATCACCGCAGCGCCCACAGGCGTGGAGGCGGGCATTCCAAAAAAATCAACAAAGCTGCTTTTAACCCGCGTGTCCTGGTCAATCAGCATACCGACGGCGCCTCCGGATTTCAGTGTCTTGATCAGCTTGAATGTTTCCCTTCCCCGCGTGATAGGCTCTGAACCATGTGCTGCGCGGAATTGTACCAAGATGTCGTTGAGCCGCTCGTCTTTCAAGGCCGTGCCGATCACCAGGAATGGATATCCATGCAGCCCCATGGTCGTGATCATTAGCTCAAACGCACCAATATGTCCGGTAAAGTAGATTACCCCTTTTCCTCTCTCGATCGCCCGCACCGCATGCTCCTTTCCTTCGAGTACAACAAATTTGTCGAGCTGTTGCCGGTTCTTTACACTCCACGAACGCAGGATGTCTCCACCGTTCTTGCCCATCATCACATATACTTCCTTGCTGAGGGCGATGATCTCTTTCGTTGACATCTCCTTTCCAAAGGCGAGTCCGAGGTGATAGATCACAAGGTCCTTGAACCGGGAGCGGAAGCCGTAGGCCATCTTGCCAAGCCAGCCGAAAAATGCCAGCCACCAGGTACGGGGCATCAGGCGGGAAACGAAAATCATGAACAACACAGCCCAATAGATCGCTGTGTATTTTATTCGCTTGCGCAAGGGGCGTTCACTCATGGCGGCAAAGATAGCGTCAAAAATGTAGAAGCCAGTTTTCGTGGCACTTTTGCATTCTTAATTGGCTATTTTGCATTTTACATTTTCCGAGTTAGGGGCAACTTGCCGTGGTCAGAAAAGCCAGAAACCGCAGAATGCAAAATTTTGAATGCAAAATGTAAAAGGCCAGGGACACGATCCACATTGCTAATTCACCGAATTGAATAATACCTTTGAATCTATGAAGACACTCTACATCCTCCGCCACGCCAAATCCAGTTGGGACAATCCCAATCATGACGATTTCCAGCGTCCACTTAACGACCGGGGAGAAAGGGATGCGCCTAAAATGGGCAAGAGGCTCCTCAAGGAAGGGGCCAAGCTAAAATTGATCTGCTCGAGCCCCGCCAACCGCGCACTCACGACGGCCCAACTCGTCGCTGCTGAGCTTGGTTATCCCGTGAACAGCATTCGGGAAGAACAAAAACTCTATCATGCCGGAGAAGATGCCATCCTGGAAATTGTCAGGTCGTTCGACGATTCGCTGGACACGGTGATGATCGTTGGACACAATCCGGGGTTTACCGAATTTGCCAACGACCTCCTCAACGAAGAAATCGCCAACCTTCCTACCGCCGGGGTAGTTGGAGCAAAATTGAACATCACATCCTGGAAGGAAGCCCGTTGGGGTTGTGGGGAGATGGTGTTGTTCGAATACCCTAAAAAGTAAAAGCTCACTGGATGCTGGATACTGGATACTGGATACTGGATGCTGGATACTGGATGCTGGATGCTGGATACTGGATGCTGGATACTGGATGCTGGATGCTGGATACTGGATGCTGGATGCTGGATGCTGGATACTGGATGCTGGATACTGGATGCTGGATACCGATCACCGATTACTACTCCCCTTCTTCCCCCACGGTGGCAAAAGGTCCCAGACACTTTTCTTCAAAAACCCACTTTCCTTGAACCGCCATCCAAAAAGAATGCGGGTGGTGGAGCTTGCACTGGTAAACCGGATCTCCTCAAATACAAGATTTCTCAACTGACTGGAGACAGTTATGCCAGTGAAGAAGCGATCGTTGCTGTAGCCGAGCGCGATGCGAGCATCGACAAAGCTGTTTACACGGGTATTGGTATGCTGAACACCGGAAACATCGGTGTAACGAAAATCTTGCAAGGCCGGCCCAAGGGCCAGGAATAGGCTCACAAAAAAATTCTTCTTCATAATGAAATTATGGGCGTAACCTGGGGCAAAGCTGTAGGTGCGCAAATCCAGCGATGTGAACTGCGTGGTCTGCCCCAGCAAAGCGGTGTAGGTTGGATTCAGAATCGCGGAGTCGCCGTCAATCTCAAACAAATTGAACGATCCCGCAACCAGGAAACCACCACTGCTCTTCAATTGACGGTCAGCGAACGTGAAAGCCGACCGAAGAGAGAAGCGCCGGGGATTGAAAGCATAGAAGCCATTGATGCCGAGGTTTTCGGTCACGATGTCCGGGCGCTGCGGATAAGGGTCACCGGCAGGAATAGCTGTATTAGGATTGGAAAGATAGAAACCCTTGTAGCGCTGGTATACTACGTCAGCTCCCCATCGCCGGCTGATGATATTGAGTTGAAGGTCGGTGGCGCGGGTCTTACCATAAGTATCTTCTCGCTCCTGTTGGAGTGGCAGCGGGAAAACAATCTCCACTCCGAGGTCGAAGAGGTAAACACCCAGGCCGAGGCTTGCGGAATTGTTGGGTTTAAACTCCGCACTCTTGCCGCCACTCGGATCCTGCATCCGAAAAGACAATTGCCGCTGCTTTGTGACTGGCCACAGAAAGAATTTGTCTTTATAAGACTTGATAAAAGTTGTATCGATATTCTGTGCGGTTGCCGCCCTGAGTGACAGAAGCACGAGCAGAATTCCGAAGGCAACTGTGCGAATCATTACAGGATGTACTCGCTCAGGTCTTTGTTCTTGATCAACCCCTTCATTCGATCATCCACCATGTTCTTCGTAACTTCAATGGTCGCACCCGCAGCTATTTTATCGGGAACATCGAATAGGTGTTCATTGAGCAGGCGGCTGATTACCGTCTGAAGTCTCCGGGCACCGATGTTCTCCATCTCCGCATTAACATCAAATGCGGTTTGGGCAATTGCTTCAATGGCGTCATCGGTAAACCTGATGTGCACGCCCTCAGCCTCAAACATCGCCTCGTACTGCCGGGTCAGCGCATTCCTTGGTTCTTTCAAAATCCGTACAAAATCTTCCTTCGTCAAGCTATTGAGTTCGACGCGAATCGGAAATCGTCCCTGCAACTCAGGTATCAAATCAGAAGGTTTGGATACATGGAAGGCTCCTGCTGCGATAAAGAGCACATGATCCGTTTTCAATATGCCATACTTGGTATTCACTGAACTTCCCTCCACGATGGGGAGAAGGTCACGCTGAACACCCTCACGACTCACATCCGGACCACTACCCTTCTGATGGCCGGAGACAATCTTGTCAATCTCATCGATAAAGATGATTCCAGTCTCCTCGGCCTTGCGCAACGCCTCCTCCTTTACATCATCCATATCGATCAACTTGGCCGCCTCTTCCTCCAATAGAATTTTCCGGGCCTCACCAATTGTCACTTTTCGCTTCTTCGGTTTCTTGGGCATCATGCCGCTAATCATGTCCTGAAGATTCATCATCGAAACTTCATCCATCATGCCGGCGCCAATCATGCCCACATTTCCACCACCACCGCCCTGCTTGACGTTGATGTCTATTTTTCTGTCCTCCAGTTCACCACGACGAATCTTGTCGCGAAAGTGATTTCGGGTACGCTCATTCAACTCTGTATCTGAAGATGGCAACTCAGCGTCACCCAGGTCACTGGTTCCGAAATCTTTTGTTTGCGTCCCGTTAGACCTCAAGGGTGGAATCAACGCGTCGAGTATGGTTTCCTCAACAAGCTGTGCCGCCTTTTCTTTTACCTCTTCCTTCTTCCGGGCTTTCACCATGGTCACTGCTTGTTCCGCCAAATCGCGAACCATACTCTCAACATCCCGCCCGACATATCCTACTTCCGTGAATTTTGAGGCTTCTACTTTCACAAAGGGCGCATCCGCTAACCGGGCCAGTCGCCGGGCAATTTCTGTCTTGCCAACGCCTGTGGCTCCAATCATCAGGATATTGTTTGGCACAATCTCAGGCTGCATTTCGGCTGAGGCGTTCATGCGTCTCCAACGGTTGCGGAGTGCTATGGCAACATTGCGTTTGGCCTCTACCTGGCCGATGATGTATTTGTCTAATTCAGCAACAATCTGCTGCGGCGTGAGGTGAGAAGAATCCATGGGCTATAAAAATAGAGAAAAACTCAGACGCCTTTGGTGTCGGTCAGGCTAAATTCCAAAGGTCTTTTAACCTTTTCTTTCAGTAATGCGATCTTAAGGACATCCTCCACCGTGCTGACATAGTGAAATACCAGGCCTTTGAGATATTGCTTTTCAATCTCTTCAATGTCCTTCTTGTTCTTGGCACTGAGGATGATCTCTTTAATACCGCTGCGCTTGGCAGCAAGCATTTTTTCTTTTATCCCTCCAACAGGCAGCACCTTGCCACGGAGTGTAATCTCTCCGGTCATCGCCAACTTAGCCTTCACTTTGCGTTGGGTGTAGATTGAGGCAAGCGACGTCAACATGGTAATTCCGGCTGATGGTCCATCTTTTGGAACGGCTCCGGCAGGCACGTGCACGTGAAGGTCATATTGCTGAAAAACGCGGTGATCAATTCCGAGTGACTGAGCATTGGATTTCAGATAGGAAAGGGCCGCAACGGCAGATTCCTTCATCACCTCACCCAACTGCCCTGACAGTGTCAGCTGACCCTTGCCGCGGCTCACACTTGATTCTACAAAAAGAATATCGCCCCCTACTTGTGTCCAGGCCAGGCCAGTAACCACACCTGCTGTTTCATTGTCCTGATACAACTCCTCATCAAAAATCTCAGAGCCGAGGACCTTCAACACATAGGTCTCGTCAACAGCTTTCGGAGCCTTTTCTTCAAGCGCAACTGCTTTGGCAATGCTGCGAACCACCGAACCGATTTTCCGTTCGAGGGTACGAACACCCGACTCGCGCGTGTAGTGCGCAATGATCTTCAGGAGTGCTTCTTTGGAGAACTTGATACTCGAATCACCCAGCCCATGCTCTCTTAGTTGCTTGGGCACGAGATGCTTTAGCGCGATCTGAAGTTTCTCTTCGATGGTATAGCCGGTAATTTCAATAATCTCCATCCGGTCCCGCAACGCAGGCTGAATGGTGTCCAGTGAATTGGCCGTCGCGATGAAGAGAACTTTCGAGAGGTCGTATTCCACCTCCAGGTAGTTGTCGTTGAATGTGTTGTTTTGTTCAGGATCGAGGACCTCCAATAACGCAGAGGAGGGGTCACCGCGGAAGTCACTGCGTATTTTGTCGATCTCGTCGAGCACAAAAACAGGATTCGAAGACTTTGCCTTCTTGATGTTTTGTATGATTTTGCCGGGCATCGCTCCGATGTAGGTCTTGCGATGGCCGCGGATTTCGGCTTCATCGTGCACCCCACCCAGCGACATGCGTATATAATTACGCTGGAGTGACCGCGCGATGGATTTTCCGAGAGAGGTCTTCCCTACACCCGGAGGACCGTACAAACACAGGATCGGGCCCTTCATGTCTTGCTTAAGCTTAAGCACGGCGAGGTATTCAAGGATTCTTGATTTAACTTTCTCCAGTCCAAAATGATCCCTATCCAAAATCTTCGTAGCGCGCTTCAAGTCAAAGTCATCCTTTGTGTAGTCTTCCCATGGCAAATCAAGCATCAACTCTACATAGTTCATCGATACCGGAAATTCCGCAGCCTGAGGATTCATGCGTTGCAACTTGTCAAGCTCCTTGTTGAAATGATCGGCTGCGGCTTTAGGCCACTTCTTGGTGGCGCCGCGTAATCGCAATTTTTCGATCTCCTTGTCCGGGCCATCATAACCCAACTCATCTTGTAGAACTTTTATCTGCTGACGGAGGAAATAATCACGTTGTTGCTGATCGATGTCCGTGTGTACTTTCTTCTGGATTTCATGCTTGATCTCCAGCATTTGAATTTCTTTCAGCATGAACTGCAAAAGCAATGTGCCGCGGTCGATGATGTTGGATGTCTCCAGAATCTTCTGTTTCTCACTCACCTCCACATTCAGGTTGCTGGACAAAAAATGAATAAGGAATGACGTGCTGTGAATATTGTCCAGGGCTACCTGGGCCTCCTGGGGGATTTCCGGATTCAACCGAAGAATCTTGCTTGCGGAATCTTTCAGGGATTGAATGAGTCCCTGAACTTGTTTGTTTTCAAGATCCAGGGGAGGCTCGATCAGTAATTCAATGTTCGCGGTGAGGTAAGGATCCTCCTGAAGAAATTCTTTTATCGCAAAGCGATTTTTGCCTTGCATGATTACCGTGGTATTTCCATCGGGAAGCACGAGCATTTTGATAATCCTTGCAACCGTGCCGTAGCGGTAGATATCTTCCACCGCAGGATCTTCCGTGAGTTTGTTCTTCTGTGCGATGACACCCACCATGCGGTTTCCCTGGTAGGCCTTCTTAATAAGACGAATTGATTTCTGACGTGTTACCGTAATGGGGATGACTACGCCCGGAAACAATACCGTGTTCTTGATCGGAAGAATGAGCAACTCACCCGGTATATCTTCGGGTTTCAGTTCTGACTCCTGATCAGGGTTTATCAACTGCACCAACTCTTCCGAGTCTTCCTGCACCATTGGGGTGATCGCTAATTGGTTAAATATGCTCATGGGATGCCAATATGACACAATATATACGTGATGCCTTCCCTTGTAAGGAGGCGCCCAATATGCTCAATAGGGGTGCCAAAGCATTGTTTATCAGTCAAAATTATTTGAACTTTCGGTATTCCGGTGGTGATTCCAATTTTTTCCCAACCAGTGAAAGCTTCTTTTTCTTTACCCATCACGCTCTTTTTATGCCTTTTGGCCGCGGCTAGCTACGGTCAAAAGCCCAAGAAAAAATTCAAGGGGGGTGGAATTGTCCAATTAAATGATTCCATTACCTCATTCGGCCAGTCTGACATATTCACTTTCCCAGGGATCAATACGGTATCCTTCTACTACGACCAGAAGCAATACAAGAAGTTGCAGGATCTAAAAAAGTCCGGACCCGAAGAGGAATACTACCAGGCGCTTAAGTCCTACGTCGGGAACTTTGGCATCCAGAATTTTCACGAGAGCACAGCCATGATTTGGGAACTTGCCCAGCTGTCTGCGAAAGTCGGACCGCCAGGAGAATCCGTGCTCTTGTATAAACTGGTTCTTAAACACCATCGCCAGGGACTAAACATTGCTGATGTCTTTCGGGAATATGACTCGCTGGAACGTGACAAGCTGAAATATTATGTACCCCTGGACTACTACTACCAGTTGGTGGCCTACCGAAAAGAAATCGATACCCTGCGACCCCCTCGCTCTGTTCTGGTCAACATGGGCGATAACCTGAACTCCCTGAAAGAAGATTATGGACCTACCATCGGGAACGTCGACAACCTGCTTTTCTTCACATCAAAAAGAAATAAGCTAGACCTCGACAAGCGGCAATATGACGAGGACATATTTTACAGCGAACGAATAGACAGTATCTGGATGCCGGCGAAAGCCATGGATAAGATAAATACAACCTACAACGAAGGCTCTGCCTGCTTGAGCTTCGATGGAAAATATCTCATCTTCTCACGCTGCAACGCGGCAGACTCCCGCGGCAATTGTGATCTGTACATGGCCGAGCGGCCATCTGCCGACAGCACCTGGCGGAATATCCACAACATGGGGGCCACTATCAACAGCAGCGGATGGGACTCACATCCTTCGCTTTCTCACAGCGGCGATACGCTTTTCTTTGCCTCCAACCGTGTGGGTAGTTTCGGCTTATCAGATATTTTTCTCTCCATCAAGGGTGTGGACGGCAATTGGCAGCAAGCCCTGAATGCCGGTCCCGTCATCAACACCGTCAACAGCGAAGTAAGCCCGTTCTTCCACCATACCTATAATGTCTTGTACTTCAGCTCCAATGGACAAAGTCTGAACTTCGGAGACTTTGATATCTATAAATCCAGCCGCCTCCCGAACTCATGGGGAGAGCCCAAAAACATTGGACCGCTGGTTAATGGTGCCGGTAGTGAATACTATTTTACCATCGATTCAAAATCTCTGGAATTGTATTATGCCCGCTCCGAAGAGGCAGACAAACAAAACCTCGACCTTTTTTCATTTGCCGTACCGATGGAAGCCAAGCCAGAAGCCACTGCTCAACTGCGCGGTTCATTGAAAGACAAATCCGGTGCGCCGTTGAAGGGCATTGTCTCGGTCATCGATCTGGATCAAGGAGTAGAGGTCGCCCCCAAATTCCTTCGCGAAGATGGCACATTCGATTTCAGCCTGATCAACAAGCGCAACTATCTGTTAGTCATTCAGGGGGATGAATTTTTCCGAATCGAAGAAATTTTCTTCTTGAATGGCGAAATTGAGATCAACAAGATTGCCGAACCCATAGAAAGCAAGATTGCATTTGAATCGCTTGAATTTGAAAACAGCAGGGCGAATATCCTTCCTGTTATGCACGCCGATCTTGACAAGATCGCAAATTTCCTCATTGACCACCCCGAGCTTAAATTGACCATTTCGGGCCATACCGATTCCGCCGGGAAGGAAGAATCCAATCTGCGCCTCTCCCAGGCGCGTGCGGATGCCATCCGGGACTATCTCGTCAATGCATTCAGCATTGAAGAGTCCCGCATCAAGGCAATTGGATACGGCAGCGCCAAGCCCATTACCCAGGAGCTTAGCGACGAGCATAAGCAACTCAATCGGCGGGTGGAATTCGAAATTTCCAAGAGCCACTAGTCCACGGCTTGGTTCGCTCAACACATTCCGGCTTACCTATTTGGGTTTTTATTCTCATCTTGGATTAACCAAAATTCAAACCTTATGAGAATTCTCCTGCTTATTTTCTTGTTTCTTGGCCTCGTCGCACAAAGCAAGGCACAAACCGAAATCAATCCCAAAGTCAAAGGGGATAAAGACAAACAGTTTATTGTAAACGAAATCGACAAGAACGCGGCGGTCTATAAAAAAGTATCGCGCGATATCTGGGGCTACGCTGAACTGGGTTTTAACGAAACAAAAAGCACAAGCGAACTTCAGGAACTCCTGAAAGGCAGTGGCTTCACGGTTGAAGCCGGCGTCTCCGGAATGCCTACCGCATTTGTCGCCACGTACTCCTACGGTTCGGGTGGGCCCACGATAGGGATTCTGGCTGAATTCGATGCGCTGCCGGGGCTTTCGCAGGACAGTACGTTTACCAAGTCTCCGCTCATTGAAGGAGCGGGTGGCCATGGATGTGGACATAATCTGTTTGGAACAGCCTCATCAGCAGCTGCCATAACATTAAAAGAGTGGTTGATCAAGAACAAGAAAGCTGGCACGGTAAAGCTTTTTGGAACACCCGCAGAGGAAGGCGGGAGTGCGAAAGTATACATGGTCCGCGATGGCTTGTTCAATGGAGTTGATGCGGTGCTACACTGGCATCCGTCGTCGACAAACGATGCCAGCCCATCTTCTTGTCTATCGATCAAGCAAACCATGTTTCGGTTCTATGGACGCTCCGCACATGCTGCCGCCGCCCCAGACGCCGGGCGTTCCGCATTGGATGGCCTGGAGTCGATGAACTACATGATTAACATGATGCGTGAGCACATACCCCAGGATGCAAGAATTCACTATATCATTTCGAAAGGCGGACTTGCCGCCAACGTGGTGCCTGATTTTGCTGAGGCAGAGTATATGGTGCGCCATCCCGACGCACGCGTTGTTGAAGAAATCTGGAAACGGATTGTGAAGGCATCTGAGGGTGCTGCTGCGGGAACTGAAACGACGACAAAATATGAAGTGATTTCCGGATCCTACAATCTTGTACCCAATGAAACGCTGGCCCGCGTGATGTACAACAACCTGGTTACTGTGGGTGGCGTTCCTTACACCAACAAAGAGGCCGCCTTTGCCAAAGAAATTCAGAAGTCAATACCCAAGGCGCCAGACTTGTCACAAGCGCAAACAGTTCAGCCATTCAAGACCGGTGGATTTTTTCCTGCTTCAACTGATGTAGGAGACATTACCTGGGTGGTTCCCACAGCAGGTTTGGGAACGGCAACCTGGGTTCCAGGCGCACCAGCACACTCCTGGCAGGCGGTGGCTACGGGTGGGATGAGCATCGGACAGAAAGCGATGATCAACGCCGCCAAGACCATTGCCCTGACAGGTGCAGACTTGTTCAGCAACCCGGCTATCCTCCAGAAAGCCAAAGACGAGTTGGCGCAGCGCCTCGGACCTGGATTCACCTATACCTCACTGATTGGTGATCGGAAGCCGCCGCTGGATTTTAGAAAAGGCAAGTGAAAAATGCAGAATGGAATGCAGTTCCCGCTGATCACGCTGATTTAGAATCGCGCTGATCGCGCAGACAGATGCGAATGCGACCTTACAACATTGTATTCATCTGCGAAAATCGGCGATATTCAATCTGCGTGATCTGCGGGAACTGCATTTGATCTTGGCGGAGAGCGATTCTAATTCCCAGTGATAACCTTCGCGATGTCGTTATAGAAGACGAACACCATAAGCACCAGCAGAATCGCCATACCAATCTTCAAGGCTGTTTCGAAGAACTTTTCATTTGGCTCTCTGCCGCTTACCATCTCGTAAAGCAGGAACATCACGTAGCCGCCATCGAGTCCGGGAATTGGCAACAGGTTCATAAAGGCAAGTACCATTGAAAGAAGGCCGGTCATGGTCCAGAACCGTTCCCAGTTCCAGGTGCCGCCATAGGCTTGCGCCATGCCTACAGGTCCAGACAACGACTTACGGAAGGAAATGTCTCCCGAGAAAATCTTCTTAAAGGCTTTCAGCTGAACAAAGATTACATCGAAAGCACGGACAGGGCCCCGCACGAGGGACTGGCCAAGCGAATAAGTAGTTGTAACGAGTTCTTCTTGCGGAATGAGCGATCCGCCGGCATAGAAACCTAAGGCTGTTTCCCCTTTGAAATAGGCTCGCTGGCTTATCACCTGATCTCCCCGCTTTACGGCAAATTGAATTGTGTCTCCCTTGAAAGATTTTATCTCTCCAACAACCTCGTCATAGTATCCCATTGGCTTGCCATTCATCTCAATAAACCGGTCACCTTTCTGCAGGCCTGCACGTCCCGCAACAGAACCTTCTCTGACTTCAGCAATCACCGGTAGAATCCGGGGAAGGACAAAATGTGAAACGGCATCACGGGAATTGAATTTCTCGATGAAGTTTGCAGGGATGGCGATCCGGATCTCCTTGCCATCGCGGAGAACGGTATAGTTTGAATTCTCGGCAAGTAATACGTTGGGTTTGGCGATGTCATCAAAGTTCACCACTTCCTCACCATTCACTTTTACAATCTTGTCACCTGTCTGAATACCAAGTTCTTCGGCCAATTCCAATGCCTGCACGCCGCCGTGGTCATTGACATACTTCATCGGGATAAACTGATCGCCCAGAAAATAAGTAAGGCATGTAAAAATGATTATGCCGACGACAACATTGACGATAATTCCTCCCAGCATTACAATCAGTCGCTGCCAGGGTTTTTTGGCTCGAAATTCCCAATCCTGCGCAGGCGCTTTCATGGCTTCCTTGTCCATGCTCTCATCCACCATTCCGGCGATTTTCACATACCCACCCAGGGGGAACCAACCGATGCCAAATTCCGTGTCGCCCTTCTTGTATTTAAACAAGGAGAAGTTCATGACATTGGCCATGGGAAAAAGAAAGTCAAAGAACAGGTAGAACTTCTCCACCTTGATGTTGAATGTGCGGGCCGTGATGTAGTGACCCCATTCGTGTACAACGATCAATATCGAAAGGCTCAGCAGAAGCTGGGCCGTCATAATCATCCCTTCCATGTCAATGTGTAATTAGATTTGAATTCTTCATCCGATAATTTCCAGTGCCCTAATCCGGGCCAGTTTATCCGTCTCAACGTAATCTTCGAGGGTGGGTTCCTTTACATAATCCGATTTTGCCAGACATTGTTCTACAACCTCCGAAATACCCAAGAAACTAAGTCGATCCTTCAGGAATTCGGCCACCGCCACCTCATTGGCCGCATTTAGCACGCAAGACATATTGCCTCCCCGCGCCAGGGCCTCAAAAGCGAGCGCAAGATTACGAAAAGTTTCTGTATCGGGCTTTTCAAAGGTCAGGGCAGGGTACTTGGCGAAGTCAAAGCGGGGAAAATCGGTCTTCATCCGTTCAGGGAAGGACAACGCATATTGGATGGGAAGCCGCATATCCGGAAGGCCAAGCTGGGCTTTGATGGAACTATCCTCAAACTGAACCATTGAGTGAATGATGGATTGCGGGTGGATAATCACTTCGACCTGTTCGGGAGCAAGACCAAAAAGCCACTTTGCTTCGATGACCTCGAGCCCTTTATTCATCAGGGTTGCTGAATCAATTGTGATTTTCGCGCCCATGCTCCAATTCGGATGCTTAAGGGCCTGTGCTTTGGTCACGGCGATCAGGTCGTCACGTTTTCTTCCGCGGAAAGGCCCGCCAGAAGCTGTCAAGATTATCTTCTCAACGGGGTTATGAAGTTCCCCCACAAGGCACTGAAAAATGGCAGAATGTTCGGAGTCGACCGGAAGAATATTGACCCGATGTTTCAGGGCCAGTTTCGTAATCAGCGCTCCAGCTACCACCATCGTCTCTTTATTGGCGAGCGCAATCATCTTTCCGCTTTCAATTGCCTTGATGGTAGGTTTTAGTCCCGCATATCCGACCAGGGCAGTGACAACTACATCAATCGTGTCCATTTGCACCACTGAAGCCAAGGCATTTTCTCCCGCAAACACTTTGATGGGCTCACCGGCCAGCGCGGTCCGAACCTGGTCATAGCAATCGTCATTGCCGATCACAACCGCGTTGGGCTTGAATCTCTTTGCTTGTTCGACAAGCAATTCAGCGTTGTTCTGGGCCGTGAGCACCTCCACAACAAAGCGCTCAGGATTTGATGCAATAACGTCAAGTGTCTGCCGTCCGATTGAACCGGTGGAACCGAGTAGGGCGATATGTTTTTTCGAAGACAGATTCATCTGAGTAGCGTGCGTAACCTCAATATTCGCTATTCATTGTTCAATATTCAACATTCCGCCTACGCTCAGCGAATCAGCTATCTTCCGATCATTTGACAATCGTGGCACCTTGTTCTGCCCCCCCAGCTTACCGAGACTTTTCATGTATTCGATGAAGGCGTTTTTCTTCAAAGGAGTCAACTTCAATGGCTGCAAGATGCTTCCAGTGATCAGGTCATTGTAATAAGAATTCAGTGAGCGAAGTTGGTTGTCTAGTTCCTCCACAAACCGATTCATATCCTTTGGAGGCTGACCAAACTCAACCAGCCATTCATGATGCGGCAGTCCGCTGGCCGGCGTGACCTGAGGTGCTACCGTGAACTCGACCAATTCCACTTCAGGGAATTTTGTCATGGTGTGCTTCATGGCATTCTCCACTTCCTCACCGATTACATGCTCACCAAATGCCGACGTAAAGTGCTTGATGCGGCCCGTGACCAATAGTCGGTAGGGGTCACGGGAAACAAATTTGACAGTATCACCAATAGAATAACCCCAAAGGCCGGCATTGCTATTAATAATCAACGCGTAATTTTTTCCGAGTTCAACCTCTTCGATGGTCAAGCGCCTCGGGCTTTCCGTGAAATATTCTTCGGCCGGGATGAACTCAAAGAAGATACCGCTGTTCAGCACCATCAGCATACCCTCGGCATGCTGCGAATCCTGGTAGGCGATAAATCCTTCCGATGCCGGGTATAACTCAATGGAATCAATCTTCTTTCCAATGGATTCAAAGAGGTTTGCACGGTACGGCTCAAAGTTTACCCCTGCATAGACATACATTGAAAAATTTGGAAACACATCCTTGATCTTCTTGCCTGTCCGTGCGATAATCCGGTCAAAATACATTTGCACCCACGGTGGGATGCCACCGACCAGCGTCATGTCTGCCGGCAGGGTCTCATCAATAATACGTTCAATCTTTTCTTCCCAGTCGTCGATTACGTTTGCCTCCCAACTCGGCTTCTGATTACTCCTCAAATACGCCGGGATGTGATGATTCACGATTCCAGACAAACGGCCTGTGTTGATGCCCCCTTTCTTGTCTAACTCCGGGCTGCCCTGAATAAAAATCATTTTGCCATCCAGAAAAGAGGCCCTTCCCGTTTCGTGAACATAACTCAGCAGCGCATTGCGTGTGCTGACAATGTGGTTGGGCATAGATTCCCGCGTGATCGGGATGTACTTTGTCCCCGATGTTGTACCCGAGGTTTTGGAAAGATAGAGGGGCTGACCTGGCCACAGAATATCCGGCTTCCCATCCAGGACAAGTTCGATGTATTGTTTTAATGCCTCATAGTCACGGATAGGAACTTGCTTGCGGAAGTCTTCGTGGGAGCGGATTTGATCGAATCCATGATCCTTTCCAAACAAAGTACCTGCAGCATCCTTGACCAAATCCTTCATCACCTTCTGTTGAAAATGACCAGGCTGGGAGGCCCAATTGTGGGTTTGTTTGGCTACCAGGGATGCGAAAGGCTTGGCAAGTACAGAGCGAAATCCCATGGGTTGGCTTAATAAAGATTACAAAGGTGGGCACCATTCGGAACTTAATAAAATCGCAGTCGTTTTATATTTGCGTAAACATTGAAACTGAAGAGCGTATGGGGAATGTACTAAGAACCGTTGTGGTGGCCTTTTTGGCCGGAATTGCAGGTGCATACGTGTTCGTCAACTATCAGGAGAAACGGCAGCAGCCTTCCGGCCCGGCAGACGCATCCTATGCCGTGAATTCATACAAGCAGGAAGCAGAATATCGCCCAACAGTGGTCACACCTTCCGACGCGGTCAGCATGGACAAAGTTGACTTCAGCGAGGCAGCCGCAAAAGCTATTCCGAGTGTTGTGTATATCAACAGTATTTCCCAGAGTGGAAATTCTTACACCCACTGGGACTGGATTTTTGGTGGTGGCAGCGGAAAGAATACCCGTGTCAGCAGCGGTTCGGGTGTGATCTTCACCTCCGATGGTTACATCGTCACCAATAATCACGTGGTTGAGGCGGCAGAAAAACTACAGGTCATTTACAACAAGAAAGTATACGATGCGGAATTAGTCGGCACAGACCCGTCAACCGACCTGGCCGTATTGAAAATAAATGAAACTAACCTTCGCCCGGCAACACTCGGAAATTCAAAAACGCTGGCTGTGGGTGAGTGGGTGATTGCCGTTGGAAATCCGTTCTCCCTCTCATCAACGGTTACCGCGGGCATCGTAAGTGCAAAAGGCCGGCGCATCAACATTGTAGAAGACCGTTTCCCAATTGAATCATTTATCCAGACAGATGCGGCCATTAATCCAGGCAATAGCGGCGGGGCGCTGGTAAACAAGAATGGCGAATTGATAGGCATCAATACGGCCATCTCCTCTCCGACCGGTTCATACACCGGTTACGCATTCGCTGTTCCGGTTGATCTTGCGAAGAAAATAGTCAATGACCTGATCAAGTACGGTGTGGTTCAAAAACCCTTTTGGGGTGGAAGCGTGCTCGATTACGACTATCAGACAGCACAAAAGTACAGCCTGAAGACCGCGAACGGAGACTTCCGGGGTGTTGTCTTGGCTGAAATGGAAAAAGAGGGCATCGCAAATGATTCAGGACTGAAACTGGGTGACATCATCATCAAGTTTGATGACGTGGAGATCAACAGCAAGAGCGAGTTTGAGGAAGAACTCAGTCATCACTACCCAGGCGAAAAAATTACATTCACCTATCTTCGGGAAGAAAAGCCGGGCCTTGTCAGTTTAACGTTGGTAAACAAGGCGGGGGGCACCAATCTCATCAAGCGAAAAATCTACAGCAATGCAATGCTGGGTGCTGATCTGGAAGAAGTTGATTACGGTGTAAAGGTCTACAAAATCAAGGATGGCCTTTTCAAGCGGTTGGGCATTCCCGAGAACTACACGATTATCTCCATCAATCGTCAACGGATTAAGGATCCCCAGGAGGTGATTGATTTCTTCCAGAAATACAGAGGACGTGTTCTTTTGTATGGAATCAACAGCTCGAAACAGGAGTATCCATTGCAATTTACATTGCAGTAGCTGGTAGGGATCAGGACGCCATACGCATCTTGAGCTTCTTGGTGAGCTCGTCGACTGAATTCTTAAAATTTGGATCAGTCTTCATCATATCCTCCACGGATTCAAGCGCATGAATTACCGTGCTGTGGTCACGGCCACCGAAGTTCTCCCCAATTAGTGCGAGTGTTAGCTGCGTATAGCGTTTACAGAAATACATGGCTACCTGTCGCGGAATAACAATCTCCCGTTTCTTGATTTTTCCTTTCATTGCATCGAGATCAACGCGGAAATAGTCGCCTACCGTCTTCTGGATAAAGTCTACGCTTACGTCAGATTGGATTTCCTTGACGATGTTCTTCATCACCTCCTTGGCCAAATCAAGGTCAATTTCCTTCTTAAGCAGCGTGGCATGGAACAACAAGGAATTGAGCACGCCTTCCATGTCGCGAAGATTGGTATCAACGCTATAGGCCAGGTACTCGGCTACTTCCGTAGGGATTTGAATCCCATCGGATTGCATCTTGTTATGGATGATGGCGAGTTTGGTTTCGAAATCCGGCTCTTGCAGGTCGGCGGTTAGACCCCACTTGAAGCGCGATAACAAACGCTCCTGAAAGCCCTTCAGATCACGTGGCGGGCAGTCGCTCGTCATGATGATCTGTTTGCCTGTCTGATGTAACTGATTGAAGATGTGAAAGAACATCTCCTGGGTTTTTTCGCGGCCAGCCAGAAACTGAACATCATCCAGAATCAGCAAGTCTACCTGGAGGTAGAAGTTTTGAAAGTCCTGAATCTTGTGGTTCTGCAGTGCATTCAAAAACTGATTCGTAAAATCATTTTGATCAACGTAAAGAACAATCTTGTCCGGAAGCTTCTGCTTGATCTCATTGCCGATGGCTTGTACCAGGTGGGTCTTTCCAACGCCTACTCCTCCATACAGCATGAGCGGATTAAACGAAGTGACCCCGGGCTTCTTGGATACGGCAACACCTGCCGAACGCGCAAGGCGGTTACAGTCGCCCTCAACAAAATTTTCAAAGCGATACGATGAATTCAGCCGGGAATTGACCGTTCGGGGATCAAGGGTACGCAGCGTAAATGGCGAATAATCCTCCAAATGCCCATTTCCATTACCCATTGAAGCGGGGCTTGATTTTCCCTTTCCGTTGGGATAATTCACCGTCAATGGAGGGTTACGCTGATTGCCACTATCCACAATAACAGAATACTCCAGACGGGCATTGTCACCGAGGACACTGTGAATCGCTTTCTTCAGGATGTGAACATAGTTCTCTTCCAACCATTCATAGAAAAACTGGGAAGGAACCTGGATGGTGAGAACATCCCCTTCATGACGCAATGGAATGATAGGCTTAAACCAGGTATTAAAATTCTGCTCGTCAACTTGCTTGTTTATGAGTTGGAGACAATCAGTCCAGACAGTTGCAGAATCAACTTCCATATAGAATCGCGTCAGATGGAATTTTTTTGCTCCCCGAAATAGGGAAGGGTCACAAAGGTGTGAAAAAACAGGACAACAAAAAAAGTGAGCTGACTTGATTTTCCTGTTTTTTTTCTCGTTATGCGATTCGCATTTCACCAATATTAATTGCTTAAATGGCTTATATGGTTGAATTTGACAACGATATCGATTGCACCCGTGAAAGAAGCAGAAAACAACTTTAAAGCATTTCCCGCAACTGGCCTTCCTGAGTGGGAGCGTGCAGCAAAGGAAGAATTGCAAGGTGCTGAACCATGGAAAAAACTGACGCGGGAAGTTCAAGGTGTGGAAATCAACCCCTTTTGCGCCCCTGGTCTTTCAACCTCACCGCCCTTTCATCTGCCCCCTTCTCAGGGTACCTTCCTGGGGCCAAGGACATGGTATAATTGCCCCCTGGTTATCGTCCGTGATCCGAAGCAAGCCAATGCAATTGCCCTTGAGCACCTGGAGCAAGGTGCCAACGGGATCTATTTTGAACTAGCGCAGGCCGTTGACTTTTCTGCCTTGCTCAGATCTATCACGTGGTCATATTGCTCGCTCAATTTCCTGGCCACGCAAGACACGTTAGCCATTGCAACGGGGCTGGAGCGATATCTTGCAACAACCAGTGGGCTCACCCACGGTGCCCTTTTCGGCCCGCTGCAAAACCTCCCTCCAATAAATGCTTCCTTTCGTTTTATTGGAATCAGAATTTCGTCTGCGCTTCCGCCAATCGAAGCATTGGCTGACGGAATTATAGCCATGGACAAAGTGCTTGCCCATTCTTTCAAAGATAGGTGCGCTGAAGCCGCATTCAGTGTGGAGATAGGGACTGATTTTTTTCTGGAAACATCCAAACTGCGGGCCTTGCGCGCTGTATGGCAAATTCTCCTCACCAAAAGGGGAGCCACTTCTACCTCACCCCTCTTTATCCATGCTTGGTCACGGCCCTGGACAAACGAGGCCTATGCTCCACATGGAAATATGATCAAGGCAACCACAGCCGCTATGGCTTCCATTCTTGGAGGGTGCGATGTTCTTACAATTGATGAAGAGGATCCAAATAATGCGACCATGAACCGGGCGGCACGCAACGTTTCCAATGTCCTGAGGGAAGAATCTCATTTCTCAAGAGTGGCCGATCCATTGGCCGGATCATACTTCATCGATGACCTCACGAAACAACTGACGGAAAAAATCTGGAGCCTGGTTGAAACAAAGATAAGGCCATGAAGAAACCGAATCCATCTTCTGGCGCGTGGACATCTCCCGAGAAAATCATCATCGGCCCGGAGTACGGACCGGTTCCCTATGAGCATTTGAAATTCTCTGCCGGCGTTCCTCCCTATCTTCGGGGACCCTATGCGACGATGTACACGGTTCGGCCCTGGACAATTCGTCAATACGCGGGATTTTCCACCGCACAAGAATCCAACGCTTTCTATCGGCGCAATCTCGCTGCCGGACAAAAAGGATTGTCGGTGGCCTTCGACCTGGCAACACACCGCGGCTATGATTCCGATCATCCCCGTGTTTCCGGAGACGTGGGAAAAGCCGGTGTAGCGATTGACTCGGTAGAGGATATGAAAATTCTGTTCGACGAGATTCCGCTTGATCAGATGTCGGTCTCCATGACCATGAATGGTGCTGTGCTCCCGATACTGGCATTCTATATTGTAGCCGCCGAAGAACAAGGCGTGAAACCAGAGCAACTGAATGGGACCATTCAGAATGACATCCTGAAAGAATTTATGGTTCGCAATACATACATCTATCCGCCCGCGGCTTCCATGCGGATCGTGGCCGATATATTTTCCTATTGCGCCCGGAATATGCCCAAGTTCAATTCCATCAGCATTAGTGGCTACCACATGCATGAAGCCGGTGCGCCGGCTCATCTGGAACTGGCCTATACCCTGGCGGACGGGTTGGAATATATTCGTGCAGGACTCAAGGCTGGGATTGCCATCGATGATTTCGCGCCGCGTCTTTCCTTTTTCTGGGGCATCGGCATGAATTTCTTTATGGAAGTAGCAAAGATGCGCGCGGGTCGCCTGCTCTGGGCCAAGCTCGTAGAATCTTTCCACCCAAAAAATCCAAAGTCGATGGCGCTGCGCACCCACTGCCAGACCAGCGGCTGGAGCCTAACAGAACAGGATCCATACAACAACGTTACCCGGACTACGATTGAAGCGATGGCGGCTGTGCTGGGCGGCACTCAGTCACTGCACACCAACTCGCTGGACGAAGCAATTGCTTTGCCAACCGATTTTTCGGCTCGTATTGCACGCAATACCCAACTGTTTCTGCAAAAAGAAACGGGCATAACCCATGTCGTTGATCCATTGGGTGGCTCCTGGTACCTTGAGTACCTAACCCATGAGCTGGTCAACAAGGCGTGGGAACTTATTCAAGAGGTTGAGAACCTTGGCGGAATGACGCGCGCCATTGAGAACGGCGTTCCAAAACTCCGGATTGAAGAGGCCGCCGCTGAAAAGCAAGCCCGCATCGATTCGGGTGAGGAGGTAATCGTCGGCGTCAACCGCTTCACCACGAATGAAGCGCCTGACTTCAGCATACGTGAAGTGGATAATGCAGCCGTGCGCGAGGCACAGATCCAGCGCCTTCACGAATTGAAAAAAGCGCGTAATACTGAAAAGACCCAGGCAGCGCTGGAGAAATTATCGCAATGCGCCGCAGGTGCAGACGGAAATTTACTTGTACTCGCCATTGCTGCAGCCCGCACCCGGGCTACGCTGGGAGAGATTTCGTCCGCATTGGAAATGACTTTTGGTCGCTATTCCGCTCCGATCCGAACCATTTCTGGTGTATATTCAAGCCAGATGAAAGATGTTCATATCATCGAAGAGGTACGAAAGATCTCGGACCGTGTCGCAAAACAAGAAGGCCGGCGTCCGCGCATACTCGTGGCCAAAATGGGGCAAGATGGGCACGACCGCGGCGCAAAAATCATTGCGACAGGATTTGCTGACCTGGGCTTCGACGTTGATATAGGCCCCTTATTTCAAACCCCTGACGAAGTAGCAAAGCAGGCGATTGAAAATGATGTTCATGTGGTTGGGATATCCAGCCTGGCGGGGGGGCATAAGACACTTGTGCCGGAGTTAGTGGCTTCCCTTAAGAAAATGGGTAGACCTGATATTTTGATTGTCGCCGGCGGCGTAATCCCACCAGCAGATTATACTTTCCTTGAAAAGGCGGGCGTTGCAGGGATTTTTGGTCCAGGAACGCCTGTGACCACCGCAGCGAAGACCATCCTAACCCGTTTGATTCAGTCCTAAACCCCTTGTCAACGGGTCAACATCCACAGAATCCAAAACTTCATTTTGCTTTGACCTTGAACCTTCAGGATTTTGTATCTTTAGTATTGGAATTCCCTCCTTTATGAAAAACAAGTTTGCCCTCCTCTCTACAGCACTTCTGCTGGCTTTTTCAATGGCATTGGCTCAGACGAAACCTGAGCCCAAGCCAGACAAGAATCTCTTGAAGTTCGAAAAAAGTCTGATAAAGCCAGAGGAATCTTTTGCCACTGGCGATTACAAGGCCGCCAAGAACGCACTGGCCAAGGCCAAAAAGAAAATCAACGCTAAACTCGGTGGTCAGAACACATTCACGGCAACCATGTTTCTCATGGACGCCAAATATGACCTGGGGCTCGGGATGCCGAAAGACTTCGATTGGAATCTTCAGAGCGCACTCAAGGCCAATGCTTCAGCAAATTCAGAAACGAGCGAAAAATATGCAGCCATGCTGCTGGATGCTGCCGAGCTGCATAATCAAAACGGCTCTTTCCGTCTAGCACGTGAGCATATTGATGTCGCTCAAAAGGTAATAGACGTCGGCACCTTCAATAAAGATGTCATTCGCATCAGGCTGGACATCATTCTCGCAGAGTCGATGGTTGGACAAGGGTATTGGAATGATGCGATTAAACTTGCGCGGAGCCGTGAAGGGTATTTTTCAAAACGGGCAGTGAAGCAGGAAACTGTCCCGGATGGCAAAGGTGGACTGAAGAGCAGGAAGATTCCAGAAGAAGAACTCAACCAGCGCATGAATGATTATGCTCGCGTGCTAACCCTGATTGGCAATGCGTACGGGAGACAGGGCAATCTGAAAAGTGCTGACTCAGCATTTGGTTTTGCTGCAACCTGGATTAGGAAAAACATAAACGACCACTCTCTTGCCTACATCAAGAATCAGTTCTACAACGCTACCATGCTGGCCGAGAATGGTGTAGAGGATCTACCGAAAAGCCTCGAGTATGACCGCACACTGACGATTTTAAGAGCCTACTATTACCCGAGCCACTTTCTGGGCGTTCCGATCTATGAAGCTTATCTGAAGGAATTGCTTCGTGACGACGAGACAGCCAAGTATTCCAATACTATGGCAGAATATGAGCGACTGGTAAACAAGGAGTTTCCGGAAAAGAGCATTTACAACGTGCGGCTCAAGGCTGTAGAATTTGACAAGAGCCTGGATGCCGAAAAGACAAAGGATCTGGAAAAAAAGGCGGTTGCTTTACTTGCCAATACGCAGACGCTGCCGCGATTCAACATTCTGACGGCAGAAACTAATGAGTTTCTATCCGAACTCGCGATTCGTCAAAAAAACTATGGAGGCGCGGAAAAATACTTGAAAGAGGTCATTGACATCAAAACCGACCTATATGGTGCCACAGCGCCTGAACTTCACTTGGCAAAGCTAAAGCTCGCCAATTTCTACCTCGACAACACCAACAAAATTGCTTTGGCCGGGGAAATCTATGAAGAGAGTTTCTCCAAGGTAGTGGAGAAAGAAATCGGCGCCTGGCACAAGGATCATCTGGACTTACTCAATCACCTTGCCCAGTATCATGAGATGACGGATCAATACAAGAAGGCAGCCGCCGCTTTGGACAAAGCTGCATTGGTAGCGCGGGGGAAATACAACGACAAAGACTATAAGTATGGGGAGGAGCTCACGAAAATCGCCCGTCTTCAGATCCGCCTGGGCCAGTATGAAGAAGCGGAAGCCAGCCTCAACCAGTCTTTGTTGATCCTGGAAGAATTCAGTAAGGACGATACCAAGAAAGGACTTCTTATTGAGGCGGTAGACACCCAGGCCATCTTGTTCGGAATCAAGGGGATGTTTGATGAAGCAGAAGATGCCCTGGAGCGCTCACGTAAAATCATTTTGAAGGCTGACGGACCGCTTAACATTGACGAGCTAAACACAGTTGTAAACCTTTGCAACCTGTATATTCAACTGGGTCGGTATTCCGACACCGAAGAAATTCTCACCGCAGCAATCACGGAATACACGAAGCTTTATGGCGACCAATCACTTCGGCTTATTGGCCCCCTGGTTGACAAAGGCAGGCTCCTGCTCGCCCAGGGCGACTATACAGAAGCAGATAAAATTGCGCAACGCGCAAACCAAATTGCCCTCAAGATCTATTCCGAAAAATCCACTAAAACAGCTGCCACGCAGAAGCTTCTCAGCGACGTCGACTACACGATTGGTGACTATGACAATGCGGAAACCAACATCCTCCTCGCCCTCGCGAGTCAAGAACGGCAGTTTGGCAGAAAGCACATAGAGGTTGCCAAATCCCTTTCTCAGCTTGCCCTGATAAAGTTCTATAAGGGTGACGACAAAAAGGAAGTAGAGAAGCTCATGCTCGAATCACGCGACATCATGGGCCAGAAACTTGGAAAAGACAATCCACAATATGCTGATATTCTGAAGAACGTCGCCATTCTCTACATATCAGAAAAGAAATATGATGTAGCGTTTAGCTCGTTGACCCAGGCTGAATCTATCTGGCGGCAAAAGACGGGACGCAAAAACAGCATCCAGGCGGCGTCCATATATGCCCTGACGGGTGACGTCTACTACCAGCTCAAGCGTTACGACAAGGCGGAGGAATTCTACAAGAAAGGAAAGGATATCTACGAGAAGAATTTTAGTGATACGCACCCTGAATATGTAAAGATCCTCTCGAAGATAGCGAAGGTATATTACATGGAGAAGGACTTTAAAGGTGCAAAGAAGTACATCGAGCAGGCGTTGAACAATTATGAAAACTTCATCAAGCAGTTCTTTCCCGCCTTAAGTGAACGGGAAAAAGCAAAATACTGGAATACCATCAAAGGCGACTTTGAATTCTACAATACACTTGCTTTCAGCCAGCTGGAAGACTTTCGCGACCTGAGTGGAAAAGTCTACAATTACCAGCTGCTCACCAAGGCGCTCCTCCTCAGTTCATCCATTAAGATTAAAGAGCGTATTCTCAACAGCAAAGACGAAAATCTGAAGGCAAGCTACGTATCATGGGTTCAAAAAAAGGAGCACCTAACCAATGTCCTCTCGATGAGCAGCCAACAGCTGGCTGAAAATGGAATTAACACTGCAGCCCTCAACACTGAAGTAGAGGAACTGGAGCGCCAATTGAGCGAGAAGTCTGAAATATTCGGACAGGGATTTGAGAACAAGCGGATCACCTATGAAAATGTACAGTCAGCGCTGGGAAAAACAGATGTTGCTATCGAGATGGTGCGGTTCCGCCACTTCAACCATTCATTTACTGATTCGATCATATACGTTGCCCTCTATGTGAAGGGTGACAAGGGAAGGCCAAAGGCTGTAGAACTTTCGAACGGACATCTGATGGAGGGCCGAAACTACCGCTACTACCGAAACAACATCACCCGGAAAACGATTGACCAGGAGTCCTACAAGATTTATTGGGAGCCCATACAAAAGGATATCGGCCAGTACGGTACAATTTATTTTTCCCCTGATGGCGTCTACAACCTGATTAACCTGGAGGCGATACCTACACCCGACGGGAAATACATCATCGACAATTCCAACATCGTGATGGTTAGCAACACCAAGGATCTTTACCTGCGCAAGGTGAAAGCCAAGATTGCCGGGAGCGGCGCGTCAAACAACGCAACGATGTTTGGAAATCCGAAGTTTTATCTCACCGCATCGGCAAACCAAGAATGGAGTGACTTGCCTGGCACGGAGAAAGAAGTGGATGAACTGATGAAGCTGCTGAAACTCAAAGGATGGGTAGCCGATGAATTTATGGAAGGCAGTGCAAGCGAGGAAAAAGTGAAGAGTATGAACAGCCCGCGTATTTTTCACATCGCTACACACGGATTCTACGCCAAAGCAGACGAGGCGGATGCTCAGAAGGAGTTAACTGAAAATGAGGCGATGATGGCCGAAAATCCTTTGATGAAATCCGGGCTTCTTCTCAGTGGCGCAGGCGATATTCTGGCCAAAACCAAACACAACTTCAACATGGAGAGCGGTGTATTAACCGCCTACGAGGCTATGAGCCTCAACCTTGACAAGACCGATCTCGTTGTGCTAAGCGCTTGTGAAACAGGATTGGGTGAGATTTCAAATGGTGAAGGGGTGTATGGGCTTCAGCGGGCTTTCTTTGTCGCCGGCGCAAAAGTCCTGATCATGAGTATCTTCAAAGTGGATGATGATGCCACGCAGAAGCTGATCCTAAACTTCTACAAGAAGTGGCTTAATTCCGGAAATTTGCGTCAAAGCTTCATCGAGGCAAAGAAGGAGTTGCGTGTGGAATACCCCGAACCAATCTATTGGGGATCATTCATGATGATCGGTTTGGACTAAAAGCGGACAGGCCGGCATCGGGTCGGGTACAGTCGAATAATTTCTATGGCCGTGCATCCCAGGAAAGAAACCTTGGTCTTTGTGTTACGTTCTGGTAAACCGGAAGTTTACCCAGCAACCCGCAAGACATGCTCAGAAACTATATCACCACCGCTTTTCGGAGTTTGCTGCGCAGCAAGCTGACCGCATTCATCAACATCGCCGGCCTTGCACTTTCAATGACAAGCGCCTTGATGATCTACCTTTTCGTGGTCGATGAACTTAGCTACGATACTTATCACCAAAAGGTCGATCGAACCTATCGCGTCACCCGCAATTTCCTCAATGCCGATGGTGTTCCAAATCTGCACCTGGCCTCAGTTGCTCCCCCGATTGGTCCGCTCCTCAAAAACGACTTCGGTGAAATAGAGACCATGGCCCGCACACTCCAGTTTGGCCTCGTCATGGCCATCGAAGAGAACGGAGAACGGAAAAAAATAGCTACAGAAGAGGATGTCTACATGGCCGAGCCTGACCTCTTCAATATCTTCGACATCGCCTTGCTTTCAGGCACCGCGGAAAGTGCATTGGAGCGGCCGTTGACTGTACTCGTTTCCGAAACAGCTGCACGCAAGTACTTCGAAAGCACAGACGTTATCGGAAAACACTTCAAAGCGGGCCGGCGGCTAGACCTGGAAGTTACCGGTGTCTATCGCGACTTTCCCAGGCAATCTCATTGGCACCCGGACTTCCTTGTATCATTCAGTACCTTGAACGACACCACCATCTATGGACGCCGTCAATTGGAAACTAACTGGGGCAACAATGCCTTCAGCACATACCTTCTTCTCGACGCAGGCGCAGATGCCAAAAAACTGGAAGTCCAATTCCCTAACTTCCTCAACAAGCATTTCGGACCCTATGCCATTGCCAACTTTGGCGCTCCTCCAAATTTTGTTGCCTCGCAACGCACCACCTTGTTACTTCAAAAAGTGAGCGATGTTCATCTGAAGTCTCATTTGGACGATGAACTGGAAGTTGGCGGGAATGTCAACAATGTATACATGATGTCGGTAATCGGGCTCTTTATCGTCTTGATTGCCTGCTTCAATTTCATTAATCTCTCAACCGCCCGGGCAACCAAACGCTCAAAGGAAGTCGGGCTTCGAAAAGTAGTCGGCGCATTCAAGAACCAACTTGTATTCCAGTACTTAAGCGAATCAGTGCTGGTATCCTTGCTGGCCTTTGCTCTTTCCGTGGTTTTTTCGTTGGGGGCCGTCCGGTGGCTCAATCAGTTTACAGGAAAAGCAATAGCGCTAAACCTGGATACCAGTGCACCGCTTTTCCTCGGGTTATTTGTCTTTGCCATCGTGGTTGGCCTCCTCGCCGGGATCTACCCTGCGTTTGTGATCTCGTCATTTAAGCCGGTCATTGTCCTGAAAGGCCAGCACGGATCCGGCAAGGGTAACGGCGGCATCCGCAAAGTGCTTGTTGTTTCACAGTTTGCTATTTCCATTGTACTTATCATCGCTACTGCGGTGACCACCCAGCAGCTTAACTATCTCAATACCCGTGACCTGGGATTCGACAAAGACCGTGTGATTACCCTTCCCTTCTACGACGAGCTAAACGATTCATACGATGCATTTTACAATGAGCTAACTAAAGACGCATCCATCAAAACAGCCGCGCGGTCCTCACGATTACCAACAGGAAGACTCCTCGATTCGCAGGGAGGACCCAGCGTGATGCAGGGCGATAGCTTGGTACCCATCGCAATAACTTTAAAAATCGTCGCTATCGATTATGAATTTTTCAACGCGTACGAAATTGAAATGGCTGCCGGCAGAAATTTTTCCAAGTCCATCCCTACAGATGATTCACTCGCCTTTATCATAAACGAAACCGCCGCCAGGAAGATTGGTTGGGCAACCAATGAAGAAGCAATTGACAAAGACTTTGTGTATGGCGGCGTCAAAGGAAAACTCATCGGTATCGTCAAGGACTTTCATTTCGAGTCTCTTCATCAGGAAATTGTGCCTATGTCCTTCTTTGTATCTGAGGAGAATTACAATAACCTGACCGTCAAGATTTCGGGAGAGAATATTCAGCAGGGTATCGAACACCTGGAAAAAACCTGGAGGACTTTCCTGCCTCTTCGTCCGTTTGATTACCAATTCATGAGTGACCGCTATGCCAGGCTATACGAATCGGAGCAGAAACAAGGTCAGCTATTCACACTCTTCTCAGGGCTTGCCATCTTCATTGCCTGCCTTGGGTTATTCGGTTTGGCTACCTTCAATACGTTGCAACGCGTTAAGGAAATTGGCATCCGGAAGGTGTTGGGGGCGTCCGTTACGGGTGTCTTGATGCTGCTCTCACGGGAAATTGTCATTCTGATTATGCTGGCAAACCTGATTGCCTGGCCGGTTGCGTGGTACCTCATGGAGCTTTGGCTGGAAAGTTTTGCCTTCCATGTGACCATGAATCCCATGGTCTACGTCGGAGCAGCTGGTGCTGCCATTTTTCTGGCATTGGTGACGGTAAGTTCCCAAACCATCAAGGCAGCGATGACTAACCCTACCAATACGTTGCGTTATGAATGACAGTTATTCCTTTCCCGGTGGAGGTACTTGCATCTTCTTTTCTGCGATGCGCTTTACGGCCAGTCCCACCAGGAACCCAAAAGTACCGAAAGACAGGAAGATGATAAGCCCGTTCTCCTCAAAGGACTGGGGTGTGAGATGGAATAACTCGCCCGCAAAGTAGCCCACAGTACCAACCACCGAGGCCCAGAGCAACCCGGCAAAGACACTGTAACCCAGGAAGTGGGAAAGACGGACACCAGTGAGCCCGATCATCAAGGGAAGGATGGTACGAAATCCGTACAAGAACCGGTAGCTGAGGAGGATTTGCAGGCGGTGCGTCTCGAAAAATCGGTGGACGGGTTCTATCCGCGCCTTGAGTGCCGGGCGGCGCTCCACAAAATAATTCCCATTGAGTCGGCCGATCATGAAGTAGAGCCAGTCACTGATGAAAGAGCCAAGAAAACCAAAAAAGATTGTTTCCGGGCCCGAGAAGACGCCGCTATAGACCAAAGAAGAGGCAACAAGGATGGCCGTCTCTCCTTCCAGAAAGGTGCCAAGGGCAAGTGCCAGGTATCCGTACTGATGTAGAAACTCCTCCATGCTGGCGCCAAGTTACTTAGCCGAGGGATACTTTTGGCCACCCAATATTTCCTTGAAAAAAACGCCACCAGATTTGCTCATGTGATTTAATTATCATTTAATTTTGTCCTAACCTTTCGGGGGGTTTCTAACTGATCGTAAACGATTTATTTGGAATAACGAATTTGAAAAACCACTTCACCCTTTCCGAGCACGAAGCATCGCTTCGCCGCCGGTTTGCAGCTCTTCCCCTGGTGATCCGTAGCTTCCCACGCCTTATCCGTATTTGATACTGCAGGCAATAATAGTGCCCTGACGGTCCGCAAGAGGCGGAACCGCTTGATGCATTCTTCTATTTCCCTACTTTCAAATCACAACAAATACGCGAATTGGAATCAACACTATTGGTTCGGGAAGCTACCCCGGACGACAAAAAATACGCTGAAGCGATCACCCTCGAGATGGCTGAGTCGGCAAAAGCAAGAGGAACCGGAATCGCCAAACGCTCTCCGGAGTACATCCAATCAAAAATGGATGAAGGAAAAGCGGTTATCGCAGTGACAACAGACGGAACCTGGGTAGGGTTCTGTTATATAGAGGCCTGGCAACACGGCAAGTATGTGGCCAACTCCGGGCTAATTGTTGCTCCGGCATTCCGAAAATCCGGTGTGGCCAAGGAAATCAAGCGAAACATCTTCGCCCTGTCCCGAAAACGCTATCCTGAAGCCAAAATTTTTGGGCTGACCACTGGCCTGGCCGTAATGAAGATCAACTCCGACCTGGGGTATGAACCCGTTACCTATTCTGAATTGACCACCGATGAAGAGTTTTGGAAAGGATGCCGCAGTTGCGTCAATTACGAGATTCTGATAAGCAAGGAGCGTACGAATTGTATGTGCACCGCAATGCTTTACGATCCAGCGGAGAAGAAGACACCCTTGATGAATGGCCACGCGGTAGACACTCTGGAAAATGAAAAGAAGCACAGACGCGTAATGGCGGAAAACCTTACCTTATTTGATCGCTGGGTCCACTTCAAGCAATTTGTCATGTTGAAAGGATGGCGCCGGAAAGAAGGAGAAACGGCAGAAAAAAGTAAATCCATTCTCAGCTTCTTGTTCTTCTGGTAGTATTCTGTGGTGGCGCCTTTGCCTACCTGTCGACGTTAACTCACTTAACCCCTTTCTATGAAGAAAGTTGTATTGGCCTTTAGTGGTGGATTGGATACTTCATATTGCGCCCTTTACTTGTCCAAAGACCTCGGATATGAAGTTCATACCCTCACGGTCAACACGGGCGGGTTTTCTGCCGCAGAACTTAAGGACATTGAAGCGCGGGCCCTCCGGCTTGGCGTTGCCTCTCATCGGTCGGTAGATGAAACCAAGACCTATTATGAAAAGGTGATACGCTTCCTGATCTACGGGAATGTTTTGAAAAATAGCACATATCCCCTCAGCGTGAGTGCAGAGCGCATGTCGCAAGCCCTCGCGGTTGCACGATATGCCAACGAATTGAAGGCCGATGCGGTGGCGCATGGAAGCACAGGGGCGGGCAACGATCAGGTGCGCTTTGACATGACTTTTCAAATCCTGGCACCCGGCTTAGAGATCATCACCCCGATCCGCGATCAGAAATTAAGTCGAGAAGCTGAAATTGAATACCTCCAGGCGAAAGGCATCGCCTATAATGCGGGAAAGGCCGCGTACTCTATCAACAAAGGCCTTTGGGGAACTTCCGTTGGCGGAAAAGAAACGCTGAACTCGATGGGCTTGCTTCCTGAAGAAGCCTGGCCGACCCCTGTGACGAAAAGCAATCCGGAAGAAGTTCGCCTCAGATTTGAAAAAGGTGAACTCACGTCGATTGATGGGAAACCTTTTACTCACCCGGTAGAGGCTATTGCCTACCTACAAGCAAAGGCTGGCCCATTTGGAATCGGTCGCGACATCCACGTTGGCGATACGATCATCGGGATTAAGGGTCGTGTAGGCTTCGAAGCAGCCGCACCTGTCATTATTATTAAGGCTCACCATGCCCTTGAAAAGCATGTCTTGACCAAGTGGCAGTTATCATGGAAGGACCAGCTTGCACAATTTTATGGCAACTGGCTTCATGAAGGCCAATACCTGGACCCAGTGATGCGCGACATGGAAGCCTTCCTTACTTCTTCGCAACAGCATGTCTCGGGAGAAGTGAGCGTAACTTTGCTGCCCTATCGGTTTCAGATCAACGGGATTGAGTCGACCTACGATCTGATGTCATCGAAGTTTGGAAAATATGGCGAAATGAACCTGGGCTGGACCGGTGAGGATGTGAAGGGATTCACGCGGATTTTTGGTAACCAGGTCGCGATTTATCATCAGGTGAAGGGGGAGTCAAAGAGAGAAAAGTGAAAAGTGGAAAGTGAACAGTGAACAACAGGTAGGATGACGAAAGGAAGCATCAAGGCGGGGGTTGTAGGAGGCGCGGGGTATACAGGTGGCGAGATGGTACGGCTGCTGCTGAATCATCCTGCTGTAGAATTGGCATTCGTTCAAAGTCGAAGCCAGCATGGAAAACCCCTCTCCTCGATCCACAATGATCTAGCAGGCGAAACCGATTTGACTTTTGTCCAGTCCGTCGACGAGCCGGTGGATATCCTCTTTCTGTGCCTCGCTCACGGAGAAAGCAAAGACTTCCTGAATCATCATCCTCTTCCGTCACAAACACGGATCATCGATCTCGGAAATGATTTTCGTCTTGGTGATGGCATCGACGGGCGGTCGTTTGTCTACGGGCTTCCTGAATTTCAAAGAGACATCATCCGCAAATCCAACAACGTAGCCAACCCCGGTTGCTTTGCAAGCACCATCCAACTGGGCCTACTTCCACTCGCCAAGGTCGGAAAACTCGGTACCGTACATACCACCGGCATCACGGGATCCACGGGTGCCGGTCAAGCAGTGCAGGCATCCACACACTTTACCTGGCGCACCAGCAACATCTCAGCTTACAAATCCTTGCAGCACCAGCACATCGGCGAAATACATCAAACCCTTCGCACACTGCAGCCCAACTTTGGAAGCGTACATTTCGTGCCCTGGCGCGGCGACTTCGCACGAGGGATCTTCGTTACCTCCGTCGTTGAGAGTGACTTTTCCATTGAAGAACTCAATGTGCTGTATACTCATTATTATGAGCACCACCCCTTCACGCACGTGGCCGGGCAAATGATCGACATCAAACAAGTGGTAAATACCAATAAGTGCTTCATTTACCTTGAGAAAATGGACAGCATGCTCGCCATACATTCCGTCACTGACAATCTCCTGAAGGGAGCCAGTGGCCAGGCTGTGCAAAACATGAACCTGATGTTTGGATTGGAGGAGACGGAAGGGCTCAAGTTGAAAGGGAGTGCGTTCTAATTTGAAAATGAGGCTGTTCTAAAATGAAATTGTTTGAGGTATATCCCCTATTCAACATCGAACCCGTTCGGGCGGAGGGATCGTGGATTTGGGACGCGAAAGGAACGAAGTACCTGGACCTCTACGGAGGGCATGCAGTCATCTCTATCGGTCATGGCCATCCAGCGTTTGTTAAAGCGATTACTGACCAGCTGGGGAAGATTTCGTTCTATTCGAATAGTGTAGAGAACCCACTTCAACGAAAGCTGGCGGACAAACTCGGGCAACTATCCGGTTATCCTGACTACCAGCTTTTCCTCTGTAACTCAGGCGCAGAAGCCAATGAGAATGCGCTTAAGCTCGCCTCGTTCGTGACCGGTCGGAAAAAGATAATTGCCTTCCGCAAGGCGTTCCATGGCAGAACATCTGGTGCTGTTGCCGCCACCGACAACCCTAAGATCGTATCGCGTTTCAATGCAGGCCACGATATTGAATTTCTTCCGCTCAACGATGCTGCCGCGCTTCAAAATGCGCTAACGTCGGACGTTGCTGCCGTCATAGTCGAAGGCATTCAGGGTGTCGGGGGGATACACGTGCCGGACGATGCATTTCTGCAATTCACATCGGCCGCCTGCAAGAAGAATCAAAGCCTCCTCATACTCGACGAAATCCAGTCAGGTTATGGTCGAACCGGAAAATTTTTCGCTCATCAATTCTCAGGCATTCAGGCCGACCTGATTACTACCGCCAAGGGAATGGGAAATGGTTTTCCTGTGGGTGGTGTGATGATCCATCCGGACATCAAGCCATGGCATGGGATGCTGGGCACTACCTTCGGCGGAAGCTACCTGGCCTGTGCCGCCTCACTGGCCGTCCTCAACGTGATCGAACAGGAATCGCTCATGGCCCACGCGGCGAAACTCGGCAAAGCGTGGATTCAACAACTTAGCGCAAACCCGGGAATACTTGAAGTGCGCGGGCGCGGGCTGATGATTGGGTTTGACCTCCCGCCTGATCGGACCGATCTCCGCAACCGGCTCCTCAACACACACCACATCTTCACGGGGGAAGCTAAACCGAATACCATCCGACTATTGCCTGCCCTTTCCATTTCTGAAGAAGAGGGGGTGACTTTCTTTAAGGCACTGAACAGCGAACTGGCATGAAGCACTTCACTTCCGTAAACGACGTCCCCAACCTGGGCAAACTCATTGAATCCGCACTTCGATACAAGGCGAGTCCATTGGCTGACAAAACCCTCGGACAGCACAAACGCATCGGACTATTGTTCTTTAATCCCAGCATGCGCACCCGCCTGAGCACACAAATCGCCGCTGGCAATCTAGGCATGGAGGCCATTGTCTTCAACGTGGGGCAAGAAGGATGGACCCTGGAGTTCGGTGAGGATACGATCATGAACGGCACTACCGTCGAGCACGTCCGCGATGCCGCGCCGGTGCTGGGTCAATATTTCGATATTCTTGGCGTTCGCACGTTTCCATCTTTAAAAGACAAGGAAGAAGACTACAGCGAGCATTATCTCAATCAGTTCATCCGCTACACAGGTATTCCCGTCATCAGTCTCGAAAGTGCCACCTTGCATCCGTTGCAGAGCCTGGCTGACATTCTCACTTTACATGAGCACGCTCCTTCTCTCCGCAAGCCGAAGGTTGTACTTACCTGGGCGCCCCACGTCAAGGCCTTACCGCAGTGTGTTGCCAACAGCTTCGCGCAATGGGTAAATGCCTGGGGCAAAGCAGAACTCGTTATTGCACATCCGAAGGGAATGGCACTCGATAGCGCATACACCCGAGGGGCAGCCGTCACCCATCATCAGGAAGATGCCCTAACAGGAGCAGATTTCGTTTACGTCAAAAGCTGGAGTTCTCTTGATGACTACGGAAAGGTCCCAGAACCCAATCCTTCATGGATGCTGACACCGGAGAAATTATTATCGACCAATCAGGCCCGGGTCATGCACTGCCTTCCGGTGCGCCGCAATGTAGAATTGAGCGCCGCTGTGCTCGATGGCCCGAATAGCGTAGTGACGCAACAGGCAGCCAATCGGGTTTGGGCGGCACAGGCGGTGCTGGCAGAAATCCTTAGATCACATTGAACTAAAACACAAGATGAATAAGTTATTTGTTACGAAGATTGGAGGCAATGTCCTCGACGATGAAGCAGCCCTGGATAAATTCCTGAAAGACTTTGCTTCTATCCAGGCGCCCAAAATACTGATTCACGGCGGGGGGGCGATGGCGACGAAGATCGGCAACCAACTCGGCATCGAATCCAAATATATCGATGGTAGAAGAATTACCGACCGCCAGACGTTGGACCTGGTGAGTATGGTCTACGGAGGACTAATCAACAAGCAAATTGTTGCGCACCTCCAGCAGTGGGGATGCAATGCACTTGGCGTCACCGGCGCGGACGGCAACATGATTAAAGCCGTGAGAAGACCGGTCAAAGAAATTGACTATGGGTTCGTGGGTGATATCACGCCCGACAGTGTTAACTCTACGTTGCTCTATTTTCTATTGAAGCAAAATGTGGTGCCTGTCTTTGCGCCGCTCACCCATAGCGAAGGCATGATGCTTAACACCAACGCAGATACCATCGCGTCCGTACTGGCGATTTCACTCAGCAAACATTTTGACGTACGCCTTATTTTCTGCTTCGAAAAGAAAGGGGTACTTAAAGATGTGACCGATGAGAACTCTGTAATCCGTCAATTGAATGAAGCGGATTACAAGCGCCTCCTGACAGAAGGGGCTTTCCATGATGGAATTCTACCCAAACTAGAAAATTCGTTTTCAGCCATTCACTCCGGCGTAAAAGAAGTCCTCATCGGTGAGGCAAACGATTTGCTCCGCAACACGCGGGTGGATACGGAGGGAACACTGATTACCTTGTAACCTATCTCTCCGGCCAGGAAAAGTTAACTACGTGATGCCATGCTAACCCCAGAACAGAATTCCGCTAAGGCCCTTGACTTGCTGAAGCGACTCATCGCCACACCATCGCTCAGCCGTGAAGAGGATAAAACAGCGTCGATCCTTGAGGCCTTCTTTGAACAACATGCGATCCCCACGAAAAGAAAAGGCAACAATGTCTGGGCCGTCAATAAATCATATGTGGCTTCCAAGCCCACCCTCTTGCTGAATTCACATCATGACACCGTCAAGCCAAACCCCGGCTATACGCGAGATCCTTTCAGTCCTTCGATTGATCAGGGCAAACTCTTCGGGCTTGGCAGCAACGATGCAGGAGGAGCGCTGGTTTCGCTGATCGGTGCATTCCTCCATTTCTATGATCGCACTGATCTAAAATATAACCTGGTCCTGGCAGCGACTGCCGAAGAGGAGATCTCCGGATCGCAAGGAATCGAAAGTATCCTGGAATACCTGCCTCCCATTAATTGTGCCATTGTCGGTGAACCAACCGGAATGGATGTGGCCGTATCCGAGAAGGGTCTACTCGTTGTAGACTGCGTCTCCATCGGAAAAGCAGGACATGCCGCGCGCGAGGAAGGTGACAACGCGATCTATCTTGCGATGAAGGATATTGAATGGTTTCGGACGTTCCAATTTCCTAAGGTATCTTCTTCTCTGGGCAAAGTGAAAATGACAGTCACCGTCATTCAGGCGGGTCAAGCCCACAACCAGGTTCCGGCAGAATGCCGGTTCACCGCAGACATCCGGGTGACCGATGCCTACACCCTGGAAGAAGTATTGGAAATTATCAGGCAACACACGCACTGCACAGTAACCCCAAGATCACTCCGCCTGAAACCTTCTGGTATATCAGCAAATCACGCACTCGTACGCGCTGCCACAACCTTGGGGAAAAAATTATACGGCTCCCCAACCACCTCTGATTGCGCACTAATTCCTGTGCCCTCGATCAAGATGGGGCCGGGTGATTCGGCACGCTCGCATATGGCGGATGAGTTTATCCACACAAAGGAAGTCACACAAGGTATTGATGGGTACATCAAGGTAATTGAAAAGCTGTAGGTTGCAGGTCTCAGGCTGCAAGTTACAAGTAGCAGGTGGCAAGTGTCCGGTGGCAAGATGCGGGGTACAGGTTCGAGATAATTTGTACGGAAAATGTGAGAAGGCAAATTGGGGACTTTAATCCAGCGGTACGTATTTGCAAGTATTTCTGAATGAAAAGTTATAGGGATCTTGATATTTACGCCGACTCCAAGAGGTTAGGAATAGAAGTGCATAGGATCTCTCTATCACTTCCAAAGCATGAACTTTATGAAGAAGGTAGCCAACTCAGGAGGTCCTCCAAGTCAATCGCAGCACTAATCGTTGAGGGGTTTGGACGAAGACGATACAAGGCCGATTTTATTAAGTACCTCGTATATTCTCATGCCGAATGTGACGAAACACTTCTTCACCTAGACTTTCTTTATGAAACGGGATCATTGCTAGACGAAGCTGCTTATCGACGAATAAAAGCAGACTATATCCTACTTAGCAAAAGAATCAATAAATTCACGCAATGGGTAGAGAACAACGTGTAACCCGTAACTTGCGCCTTACTACTTGTAACCTGCATCCTGTAACCTGTCACCCGCTACCTGCATCCTGTAACCTACTATGAAACTTTGGACTAAAGGCTCCGACGCACTCAATGAAGTCACTGACTTCACCACAGGCAATGATCTTATCTGGGACCTGTATTTAGCCGGGCACGACGTGCTGGGGTCGCTGGCGCATATTCGCATGCTGGAGTCTATTGGACTGCTTACGGAGGAAGAACATCGGGTGCTTTCGCTGGAGCTAAAGAAAATATACAACTCGATCGAGGGTGGCAATTTCCAACTGGAGGCCGGAGTTGAGGATATCCATTCACAGGTGGAACTGATCCTTACGCGAGCACTGGGTGACGTCGGAAAGAAGATTCACAGCGGCAGATCAAGAAATGACCAAGTCCTGCTGGATACAAAATTATTTATCCGTAGCGAGATCCAATCCCTGATGGCAGCAGTTCGCGAATTATTCGATCTGCTGATCGCGAAAAGTGAAGAACAAAAAGATAAGCTCCTTCCCGGGTACACGCATTTACAATTGGCAATGCCCTCTTCTTTTGGTTTGTGGTTTGCCGCATACGCTGAAAGCCTGGTGGATGACGTGATCACGCTGCAAGCTGCCTACCGGATTACCAACAAGAATCCTTTGGGCTCTGGTGCGGGATACGGATCATCATTTCCCCTCGATCGGAAAATGACCACGCAACTGCTGGGCTTTGACGACCTTAACTACAACGTCGTGTATGCGCAAATGGGTCGCGGAAAGACAGAGCGCATCGTCAGCGCAGCACTGGGCAATGTGGCCGCCACACTTGCAAGGCTGGCAATGGACGCAATCCTATACATGAATCAGAATTTTGCGTTCATCCAGTTCCCCGAAGAATTAACTACGGGGTCCAGCATCATGCCGCACAAAAAGAACCCAGATGTCTTTGAACTGATTCGCGGTAAGTGCAATTCTATTCAGTCTATCTCAAACGAAATCACCCTCCTCACTACCAATCTGCCTTCCGGGTACCACCGGGACCTGCAGTTGCTCAAGGAGAAATTGTTTCCCGCCTTCCGCACGCTTCAAGATTGCATTCGTATGACTTGCCTTATGTTATCGCGGATTACTGTGAAAGAAAACATTCTCGAAGACGAGCAATACCGTTTTCTTTTCAGTGTGGAAGAAGTCAATAAACTTGTACTCAAGGGAATTCCTTTCCGAGATGCTTATAAAAAAATAGGACAGGACATTGAGCAAGGAAAATTCTCACCTTCGAAGGAACTTCATCACACGCACGAAGGAAGCCTCGGCAATTTATGCAATGATGAGATTACACGCATGATGAATGTCCAGCAACAGTCCTTTAATTTTCAACAAGTCGACAACGCTTTAGCCCGCCTCCTCAAGTAACCAACATGAAAAGAATACCGACCATTCTCCTCTTGAGCTTGCTCATATCGTGCACGCCGCAAAAGACAAAAAACGAATCCACGTCAAAGGCCCCTGAACCGGAGACCTTTTCATTTTCCGGAAAACCCTTTTATGCCAAGGTGGCTGACTCACTCAGCGTCGCGAAGAGTGACAGTCTCATCGCGGCTATCCGAAGCAAAGCGGAATTGTCAGAAGACGACTTCATCGCCATAGGGCGATCGAAAGTTGCCATCAATCAATTCAGGAAAGCCATAGAAATTTACTCAGAAGGGCTGATCAAGTACCCAGACTCTTATAAACTCCTCAGGCACCGCGGGCATCGGTACATCAATCTTCGTCAGCTGGAGAACGCCATACCTGACCTGATGAGAGCAGAAGAGTTGATTCGCCCGGAGCCGGAAGTATTCGAGTTTGATGCTGCGGGCAAACAAGGTGCCAGCTACCAGCATCAGATTTGGTATCACATCGGTCTCTATCATTTCCTGAAAAGGGACTATGCGGCATCGGCGACAGCTTTCGAAAAAAGCCTTGCAACTGCTCATGCCGGTGGTGATTTCGCGGGGTCCAGCGACTGGCTTTACAACGCCTACATGCGATTGGGGAAAAAAGATAAGGCGGCAAAAGTCGCGCGTCCGTTTGTCCTTGACTTCAACATTGAGAACAAAGACTACCCATATTTCCGCCGACTGTTGCTCTTCAATGGGGTAATCAAACCCGAAGAGCTGGTGGATGCAAACAAGCCCATTGATGAAATGACCTTGTTGGAAATGACAAAATTGTACGGCTTGGCGAACTGGAACGCCTATCGCGGAGACACCGAAACAGCCAACGCTTTGTACAAAAAGATATTAGAGTCAAAGGAATGGGCAGGCTTTGCCTATGCCTCAGCAGAGCTTGACGTCAAGAACTAGGCATGACGTCGGATACGTTGTTAATTCTACTGATCAGTATTACCGTGGCTGGGTACGTATTCGAGACTTTCCTCGACTACTTGAACCTGAAAGTACAGCGAAAAGAGATTCCACAAGAGGTTGCGGCTTTTTACGACCGCGACAAGTACCTAAAGTCGCTGGATTACCACAGCGAACGAACTCGATTTGGATTTCTTAGCGGAGGCGTGGGAATACTCCTTTCTTTAGGGATGCTCGCGTTCGGCGGCTTTGGATTCCTGGACGGGCTTCTTCGGCCATATTTTCATGGTGAAATTACACTGGCCCTTATATTTTTTGGCGCATTGGCCGTGGCATCCGACATACTCACCCTTCCCTTTCAATGGTATTCAACCTTTGTCATCGAGGAGAAGTACGGATTTAACAAGACAACAATAAGGACATTCATTATTGACAAACTTAAGGGATATGCACTAGGCGCGTTGATTGGCGGTTCACTCGTTGCTGTGCTGATCTACCTCATCCAGGCAATCGGTCCCGGTTTCTGGATCTGGTTTGGTTCAATCGCCGCCGCATTTGTGTTGATTGTAAATATGTTTTATACAAGCCTGATTCTGCCACTCTTTAACAAGCTCACGCCCCTGCCATCCGGAGAACTCAAGGAAGCGATTGAAGAATTCTCCCGGAAAGTCAACTTTCCACTGGATAATATCTTTATCATGGACGGATCGAAACGATCCAGGAAAGCAAATGCATTTTTCTCCGGGATCGGACGAAAAAAGAAGATTGTATTGTATGACACACTGATTCAGAATCATACCAAGGAAGAGTTGGTGGCTGTTCTCGCTCATGAGGTAGGACATTTCAAGAAAAAGCACATTGTGTTCAGCTTCATTCTTTCCATCGTTCAGATCTTTTTCATGCTCTTCGTGCTGTCGCGGATGGTATTCAATCCTGAGTTGAGTACTGCATTGGGAGGAGCTCAGGGGGCCATTCACCTCAACCTACTGGCTTTCGGAATCCTTTTCTCCCCGATCAGCGGGGTCACCGGATTGATGATGAGTCTGTATAGCAGGAAGAACGAATTTGAAGCAGATACTTACGCAAGAGATACGTACAGCGGCACGGCACTGGCGGAAGCGCTAAAAAAACTATCGGTAGACAGCTTGAGCAACCTATTTCCTCACCCCGTTTACGTGTTTTTCCATTACTCCCATCCTCCCTTGCTCCGGCGCCTGGAGGCCTTGCGAACTTGACTCTCAAAAGGATTATTCTTAGAAATTGTAGATTAGTAAAAAACTTAAGGCTATGACGCTATCCACATTTCCGGTCATATTCGTGAAGACCAGGGTTAACTTGCTTTTCCTGCTTGTGCTTGCCAGCGTTCATATGGCAAATGGGCAGGAGGCAAAAGAGGAAGCCCCCTCTGATCTGTCGATACGAAAAGGTAAAGTACTGCTTGGCGCCTATTTTGATTTTTCCAAATCTGCGTTTGATAGAACCCGGGTTGGCCGATCTAATACAAGTACAGATGTCTTGTCCGTTGGAATCAACATTACCGGGGGCAAAATGCTCTCCGACCATTGGGGACTGCTGCTGATTGCAGGGTATTCACAATCATCAAAATTTACCCCCATCACGATTGGCGGCAATTCATTTACTTTCGAGGAAAGGACGGAAGATTACTCATTCGCGCCGGCAGTTCGCTATTACAAACTGATTGGCGATGCCACTTATTTCTTTGTTCAGGGAGGTATTCTTTTTAGCCGCGGTAACAGCCAATCGGATGAATTTGTGGGCACCAGCATCGTTACACTAGACTTAAAGACCACTGGATTTGGCGCTGGCATCAGCCCGGGGTTTTCCTACTTCATGACCGACAAACTCAGCACCGAAATTTCCATCGGTTTGCTGGGTTACTCCGTATTCACCGGGGAAGATGATAAAGGAAACAAAAACGTTGTAAAAACATTTCAGTCATTGCTCTACCTCAACTCGGTAAGTCTCGGGTTTGTTTACTACCTCTAAGCGACATCCCGATCAAATACCCACTTCAAACTGGAATGTAGTCGAATAATATCCCGGAAGTTTCATATTGGTAGTCATGTCGGTGGGCACGAGGTACTGAAAACTTCCCTGGATTTTCACCCGATGGCCGCGGATATATTTGGTGACGCAAGCCTCATACTGTTCATTCTGGTTTACGTTGCTGTACAAGGCCTCGTTGGGTTTAATCCGGGCATAGCGGGCACCAATCTCAAAATTGTTCTTGAACAAATAGCTTAGCTGCGTGAGATACCCCTCACCAACTGCCACCGCGCGAGTCTGGGAAACATCCGTTGACTTGTACGTGACAGGGTTCGATGTACTTCGGTTCATGTATTCCGTGTACCACGCCCAGCCATTATATTTCCACAGCATGTCTGCCTCCATGCTCACCAAGCTTCGAAATTCATAGATGTCATTTCCTGTCTGTCCTGACTGGCGTTCAGCGCGATCGTTGTAATGGTAGGTGGCGGCCAGGGATACTTTGGGAGTCTTTTCACGTTCGAGATCACCTTCAAAGTCATCGCCACCATTGGTGAAATGGCCGAGGGGGAGTAATTCAACACGCCCCGTATAGGCTAACCCTCCTTCCGAGATAGTTGAATTTCGACCTTCACCGGAGGTGAGCGCTGCTTTCAGGTTATAGTGACTGCCCATATATTGACCAAAAAACCCAAAGTCACGGTCAATGTTAAATGCGGCATTCACAATCGCACGATCCGGAAATTGCTGATCTCCGGATGACACGGTCCGCTGCCGGTTGCCTGGCAACTTGGTTTGGCCGAAGCCCAAACGCACCCTTTTCGTTAACTGATAAAAAATCACCGCATCGCGGACAACGTTGGGGCTCGAGTTTACTGTGGAATTATCCGGCCCTCGCCAATCCATATCCCCGCGAGAGAACGAGAGTTGGATGTAGTATGTAAGTCTCGGGTCAGCTACAAAACCGCTAAACTTCATCCGCAGGCGGCGCACGCGGAACTCATAACTTTCTGCAGAGAAGTCGTCTTCGCTCGTCGTGATGTATGTCGCGCGGTTCTGCATACGAAACTGATAATTAAACGAAAAACTGCTGTCATTCGTGACCAGTCCAAAGCCCTTACCTTTGCGGTAAGATGCGGTAACGCCCGACTTATTCTCTTGGGTGAATCCTGAAATTGTTAGGGCAACAAATATCAATGTCGCGACAATTGGCTTCATGGGTGCTGAATTTTAACCCAAAATAGCCAATCGCAGGATTTGTTCTTAACAATTCCGTAACAATTACATAATATGGGTAGGATGCTGGCACCCTGCCAACCAGAGGCAAACCCCCGGTAGCTAAATAACCAACAAAATAGTCCTTTATTCCAAGCTCTTAATCCGGATCTTCCTAAACCGAACCACCGATCCATGTCCCAGAAAACCGATATGACCCAAGTGCCGGTTTAATCCCGGGTGATCATGCTTGTCGATCGTGCCATTCTCAGAAGCCTTTTTCATGTCCCCATCGACGATAACCGTTCCATTGAGCGTGATCTTTATCCGATCTCCCTTCACCTCCACCTCCTCCTGGTTCCACTCCCCGGTTGGTTTTAGAAATCCACGTTTGGCAGCAATGACTCCGTAAACAGAACCATGGGCCTGGTAGGGTTGAATGCCGGCGTATGCAGGGTGTCCATCATCCAGAATCTGTAACTCTTTGCCCAGATACGCCGCATCACCCTCCAGGGGCGCGTGTATTCCCAATCCATTGTTCGCGGCAGGTGTCAACTGAAATTCGAACTTAAAAATGAAATCGGAATATTCTTTTGAGGTATATAAGTTGCCGCGTCCACCTTTTGCCGGATAGATCGCGATACATTGATCCTCGACGACATAATCCACCTTGTTGCCAACCCAATTCGATAGATCACGGCCATCAAAGAGAACCTCATAGCCCTGTGCTTTCTCTTCCTCGGGTAGCACAAAAGGTTTATTGTGAAGTTCACGCACAAAAATGTTTCTGAATGCAGACCCTGGCCCATGGGCCTGCAGTTCAATGGCATCCTCAGAAAATATCGGGAGCTTGCGGTCCCAATAATTCTCCATGACCACATTGTCTACTGTCAGCACGCCATTCAGATAGACGGTTACGCGCTCGCCAATCATTGTGATTCGCAAGGTATTCCACTCGCTGACGGGATTATCAGCTACCACCAGCGGATTTCTGTTAACCGTGTTGTTATATAGTCCGCCTGATCCGACTTGCGCGCCATCCGCTACGCGTGCGATATCCCAAATCTGAACCTGTGGAGTTCCACGGAGATAGATGCCACTGTCCCCGCCCCTGGGGATCTTAAAATCCACGATCATCTCAAAATCAGAATAAGAACGAATCGTACAAAGGTTTTCAAATTCCCCGTTGAAGTTGATCACGCCATCCTTAACCGTCCAGCATTGGTCCCTTTTTTTATCTGCCGCAGCCTGCTTCTGCGCTAGCTCAGCCTTCGTCATTTTTGCCCGCGCTATCGGGTTTTCTACCAGTCCCTTCCAGCCTGTCAAGTCCTTTCCATTGAAGATTGAAACAAAACCTTCTGTATAGGTTAGGTTGTCAAGGTAGGTCTTGACATCAATTCGATCATACTGGCTGTCCGGACCGGTAAGCGTGGTCATCACCTTTTCAAGTGCCTGGCGTACCTCCATGCCTGTCATTCCGGGTTGCGCATCAGCTGTAGGCAATGCGAGACGCATCGTAGACCAGCTAGCCGCAGAACGATGGTCCGGATCATCCAGGTAGCTTGACACAAAGATCAGCGCGAGGAATGTCCGGACATTGCCGGCTTCACGGATGACCAGTCGCCGTTCTTCTGTTGTCCTGGCGAGCGGCATAATTTCACGCAGCTTGAGTAACTTCTGATCTGCCGGCCATTCCGTGTTCATCACTTGTCTTACAAAAGCCGTGAAAGCTCTTGCGTGATAATCACGGCGAGTTTCATCGCGGCAAATAGCCAGCAGGGTGGCCGCGGCCTCGCCATTCTGCCAGTTTAGCAGCGCACTAAATGCTGCTTCTCTTTCCGGTGCCACTCCTGATTCCATCAAGGATTTTACAATGCCGAATGAGCCCGGGTCCTTTATATAGGGTAAAACGGGAAGCATCCTAAGTTTCTGCTGACCCACGGCCTTTAACATATCCGGGGCTGTGTCCTTGCTGGCGATAGCCATCAGCGCTTGCTGAACATCTTTTACTTCCTGCTCTGCTTGAGCGGATACCAATAGTTTCAACAGGTCATTCAAGGAACTCGCGGACGCAACAAAGGGTAGTGCGCTAAAGGCTGCTGTACGAACTTCAGGTTGGAGAGAGGGGGTGTAGGAAAATACCGCTGCAAAATCTTTCACATCTCTTCGCGCTGCTAGAATTTGCAGAATGGTAACCTGGGTCATTGGCTTTGCTCCCTCCAGCTTTTTTGCCAGCTTCTCCACCTGGCCCTGATCCGCAAGCTGAAGGAAGGCGCTCTTTGCTTCTTGCATTTCCTCGCTCGTATTCTCTGATTTGGTAATAAATGAAGCAATCGCTTCCGCGTATTTTTTCTTTCGGGTCACGGCAAGCTGCCGCAGACTCACAATCCGTACCTGAGGATTTTTCGAACTCAAAGCAGGAACCAGATAGCGATCCGCAAAGGCTTCGTCCGTATTACCATCGGCCAGCATCTGAAGAATCTCTGCCTGCACCTCACCGGTAGACTTTTGATAGTGTTTGATCCATCCTTCTTTGGCCTGCGCATTTTGAATTCCCTTGACCGCCCGCTTCAGAACCTCACGGCGATATTCAGGATCAAAACGGTTTAGTTCTTTCAAGAGAAATTTTTGAGATGCGACGGGGTCACTCGTTACAAATTTCAACAGTGCGGCAAGTCGAAAGTGCTGCTGATCGGGAGAGAGCGTATTGTCGAGAATGATCTTTTGAAGGGATGGGTCTCCCGGCCGTCTGTTCATGTACTCGATAAGCGCCTCCATGGATCCGGAAGCATCTGCCTTGAAGTTCACCGATCTGGCTTGGTCAACCAGTACTTGCTGAGAACTTGGGTCGGCTATCACGGCCAATGCCCATAGCACTTGCCGCCGAAGCTCGATCTTGTCAGTCTTCACCAATTTCGTGATGGCATCAACGGAGCCAACATCGCGCATGCGGCCGAGGGCCTTCACGATTCGCTGCGTTTCTGCCGGAGCGCTTGAAAGGCTTACGCGAAGCGCATCACTTGCTTGCTTTGAACCAATTGCTTCAAGCGTTCCAATGGTGGTGGAAGCAAGAGCGGGATCTTGAATTGTCAATGTCAATGGCGCTACCGACTGATCTGACCCGACCAGAGCAAGGTTCTCGATAAAATAAACTTTCACTTCGGGGTTAGAAGCTCTGGCCAAGGCAGCCAAATACGCTGCCTCGACTTTTGCTTTATCGGCCGAGCTCTCTGCGTAATGAGTCAATAGCCCAACGGCATACCGAGATGGGAGACCTTGTTCCTCGCCGGAAGGCCGCACACCATTCGTTATCATGGCCAGGCCTTCATCACCGAGCTTAATCAAATCCATGAATAGCACCCCAGCCTTCGTGGCATCATTCATAGGAAGTCGAGCCAACGCGTCTGCAACCTGCGTAGCCATGGTCCTTGTTTCCTGGGCTCCGCTAGTGAGCGCACCGAGAACAAAAACAAGAAGAAAAATATATCGAAGTATGATTCGTTTCATGTGTATTAATTAAGGCTACAGTTTCCAGGGGCCGCGCATGGGCTGATTGATTAAGCGGTTTGCCGCTTCGTCGTTAATAAACTCTTGCTTGACTGGATCAAACTGGAGTGAGCGGCCCAGCTGCAGTGCGATTTTTCCCATATTCACGATCGTACTGGACCGGTGAGCATTGCGTTCGTTCAACGCGAACTTCTTCCTTGACCTGACGGAATCAGCAAATGTCTCGAGTTGTGTGGGCGGCTCGGGCACTGTATCCAGAAATGACATAAGGTTCGGGATGTCCGACTTGAAGCCTCTATAAATTTTCCCTTTGGGGCCCTCGATGTATGGCGCCTGCGCGTCTTTGTTTTCGCCATCGAGGATAATCTTGCAGCCATCTGCATATGTGAATTCAATCCTACGCCAGGTCCCTACGGCATCATCATGCTGCTGGGGCGTATCAACATCCACGCGAACCGGGCTGGTATCATCCTTACCCAAAAAATATTGGACGGGATCAATATAGTGTTGTCCCATATCTCCAAGGCCACCGCCGTCATAATCCCAATAGCCACGGAATGTACCATGGACACGATGGGCATTGTACGGTTTGTAGGGAGCAGGGCCCAGCCACATATCATAGTCGAGTTCGGAAGGCACAGGCATGGGTTCGAGGTTTGTTTTGCCGACCCAGTAAAACTTCCAGTTGAATCCCGTGACTCCGCTTATCGTTACTTTCAGTGGCCAGCCAAGTATGCCGCTGTCCACTAATTTTTTTAGCGGCTTCACGGTAGTTCCCATACCGTAGAAGTTATCATTGAATCTGAACCAGGTATTTAGCCTGAACATGCGGCCATATTGTTCCATCGCTTCGACCACCCGCTTCCCTTCGCCAATGGTTCGGGTCATGGGCTTTTCACACCAAATATCTTTACCTGCCTGTGCGGCCATTACGGACATAACACCATGCCAGTGGGGAGGTGTGGCGATGTGCACCACATCAATGTCAGGCTGCGCCAGTAATTCACGGAAGTCGGTGTATCCCCGGACGCCGGCACCGGCCGCATCCACAGCGCTCTTGAGGTGGTTGGCATCAACATCGCACACGGCCAGGAGTTTCCCTTCGTAATCAAAATGCCCGCGTCCCATGCCGCCGACGCCGATAATGCCTTTGGTAAGTTGATCACTGGGGGCCAGAAATCCCGGACCACCCAGCACGTGGCGTGGTACGATGGCGAAGGCGCCAAGGGTGAGCGCCGATTTCTTCAGAAAGTCCCGGCGACTGCTCCCCTGCCGATGTTCGTGTCTCTTCATAGTGTCTTGATAATGATCGGACAAGTTGTAAAAATTATCAATCAAACTGGAAAAAGGTTATTCCATCGGCCCTTTTGACGTTGGAGTGGGTTGCCCGGGCGCTGAAACCTAACCACCTGCACACTTGCAATTTATGCTGGAAACCCGGGTGGTCTCTGGCCTGATTTGCATTTTTCGCCACCTGTCTTGCGGGACGGCAGATTTCCTTCATTCCACGCAACAAATACTTTTTTGATTGGCGCAAGAGGCCCGGCTCCAGGGCGGAGGGTACCCTACTTTTCGGGTGTGATTCGGAGCACAAAAACCACACACCTATGAATACATTAACCATCATTCAATTGACAGTACTTGGCCTGCTCATCGCCGTTGAGGCTATTGTTAGTTATGTGTACAGTCTGCCGGTGTATGAAAAAAGAGATACCGCAACCTCCATCAGCATTGGTATCCTCAGCGCCATCGTTGTTTTCTCCACCACCGGTTTCTTCCTCGGCTTCCTTTACTTCCTCTCGCAATACGCATGGCTGTCCATCCAGCCCAGTATCGGCTCCTGGCTTGCGCTGTTTTTCATCTGCGACTTCTCCTACTACCTGATACACTTGATAAGTCACAAGGTGAGATTCCTTTGGGCCTCGCATCTTCTGCACCATTCCTCCCACAAACTGAACTACACCACAGTGTTCCGCGGTCCAGTCGTGTACCTATCGTTTCGTTTGATTTTCTGGATACCCATGGTTCTCATTGGATTTCCGCCGGCGATGATCATTGTCACGGATACGATCATTCAACTGTATACCGTGTTCACACACACCACGACCATCGGACGGCTTGGGTTCCTGGAGTTGATCTTCAATACACCGGCTCACCACCGCCTGCATCACGCCAGTAACCCGGAGTACATCGATCGCAATTTTGCTGGGATGCTGATCATATGGGACCGGATGTTTGGCACGCTTGTCCAGGAAACCACCAAGCCTGTTTTTGGTCTCCAAGAAACCAGGGGTGTCTACAATCCTGTCCGTTTGATCCTGCACGAATGGCGCGCAATGGCCCGGGATTTCCATTCAGCTCCAGGTGTGCGCAGGAAGATTCGTGCCGTGTTTGGAAAGCCGGGCGACTAACCAGTTGCCAGTAACCGGCTACTCGTAACTAGTGACTTGTAACTAGTGACTTGTTACCAGCGACTACAGACTGGCGACCGGCAACTACTCCACACGCAGCGAATCCAGCGAGTTTGCCGCCGTTATGGCAGCCCGATGGCAATGTCTGCAGTCGGGTTTCGAGAGAAAAAAGAGGTTGCAAGTGTTCCGTGGCATTTTCTGCCACACACGGGTGTCCTTCCTTGCCAAGTTTGCAAAATCTGCAACAATCAAGATTGAGAAGTTGCGAACAATGGTGTCTTAACTGGATGTCCCGAGTCTACTTTTCGGGTGCGAACAGCATGCTAGCTGCCAGCAAACTCAAATGTTTAACCAAACCAAATATTTATGAAAAATGCACTGATGTCTTTCCTGCTAATGATTGTAGCCTTCATGGCTACCGCACAGATTGAAAAAGGAACCTGGCTTCTGGGAGCCAACTCCAACCTTGGTTACAACAGTTACACACCAACTTCCGGGGGAAGCAGTGTAAACTATTTCAACATTGGTATGAGGTCCGGTTACTTTGTAGGCGAAAACTTTGCGGTCGGGGTGAACCTCGAATACCTTAGTGCAAGCGGCAGTAGTTCCACCACTACAATCACCACGATTGGAATTTTCGCCCGTTACTACATGAAGCAGGTATTCCTCGGTGCTGGGTATAATTCCCTATCGCAGTCTTCTGGTAGTGGATCAAGTCCTAGTTGGGGAAGCATTCCCATTGAACTAGGGTATGTCGCATTTATTACGCGCAACATTGCCGTTGAACCTGCATTGGTGTATACGATGGCCACCGACACAGAAAACGGAGGCATGCCTGGTTATTCTGGTCTGCCCTTTCCGGCTAAGAGCGGGTTTGGCTTAAGGATTGGATTCTCCATTTACCTGGGAAGACCCGCAGCTTCAGAATAACAAACTATCTGGACAAACAGCGCAATGCTATCACAAGCATTGCGCTGTTTTGCTTTGTTTGAATTCCAGTCATACATTTGAGCAGTCCTTTTTTCGAAAGCGGGAGTAGCCTCCCTGCGCCAAGGCTTCGGGAGGTAAACTCAGTTGGTAGAAAATAGATATTAAAGTAAGCGGGAGTAGCTCAGTTGGTAGAGCATCAGCTTCCCAAGCTGAGGGTCGCGAGTTCGAGCCTCGTTTCCCGCTCATAGGAAGTCTTGGATATGAAATTGAGGTCGCGCCTGCCCCGACGTAGCGTTTCGCGATGTCGGGGAGTTCGAGCCTCGTTTCCCGCTCATATGAAGTCTTCGGTTTGAAATTTAAGTCGCGTCCGCCTTCGTGGCATACTATGGCGGACAGGCCCGCCCCGACGAAGCGTTTCGCGTAGGTGGGTTTCCCGCTTGTTAAGCGCCAATCACCACATCACCACTACCTGCATGTAGATCTTGCCTTTCCCTTTTGAGAAACATTACCTACTTTGATTCATCAACCATCAAACCCTGAACCAATGAAATCCGTCCAGCTGATTTTCATCTTATGCTTTTTCTCAGCTCAAATGTGCCTTGCACAAGTGCTGAAGAAAGAAGACATCGAACAATTAAAATTCCGGCACATTGGTCCGGTTGGCAACCGGGCGAGCTGCGCCATTGGAATTCCAGGTGATGACCAAACCTATTTTGCTGGTGCAGCTTCCGGAGGACTCTGGAAGACTACAGATGGCGGACTCAATTGGAGACCTGTTTTTGATGATAAACCGGTGGCATCAGTCGGCGCATTAGCCGCCGCTCCCTCCGACCGGCAGATTATGTTTGCCGGCACAGGCGAAAGCTTCATTCGATCCAACGTTACGATTGGAAATGGTGTCTGGAAATCCAGCGACGGCGGCGAAACGTGGCAACATTCCGGTCTGGATAATACCGGACGGATTTCAAGAATTATTATCCATCCTACCAATCCCGATATCATTTTTGTTGCTGCCGTGGGACATGGGTATGCACCCCAAAAAGAACGTGGTGTGTACAAATCAACAGACGGCGGAAAAAACTGGAAGCAGGTTTTGTTCGTCGATGAAAACACGGGTGCCTCTGACCTTGTCATGGACCCAAGCAATCCCCGGATCATGTTCGCCGGCATGTGGCAACTGTCCCTGAAGAGCTGGAACCGCACCAGTGGCGGGCCGGGTAGCGGTCTGCACGTTTCAAAAGACGGCGGTGACACCTGGACCAAACTAAAAGGCAACGGCCTCCCTGAACAGCCCGTTGGAAAAATCGCACTCGCCATGACACCAGCTGCACCGAACAGGGTCTATGCACTCATCGAAACCGGAGACGGCCTTGAAAAAATCGGAGACAAAGCGGAAAGCGGAGAATTGTGGCGCTCTGAGGACAAAGGAATGACCTGGAAGTTGATCAACTCCGATCGCAACATTTCGGGAAGACAGGCTTACTACACCCGTGTGGCCGTGGCCCCTGACAATGCGAATGAGGTGTACTTTATCAACGCCGGATTTTTTACAAGCATTGACGCGGGGAAGTCCCTTGAGCCCTTCAACTTCATGACACAACCCTACGGCGATCACCACGATATGTGGATTGACCTCACAAATTCCAATCGCATGATTGTCGCCCATGACGGTGGAATTTCAATTTCCGAAAATCGGGGGAAATCATGGAACCGGATCGCGCTTCCGATCGCACAACTTTATCACGTTACAGTGGATACCAATATTCCCTATAACGTGCTTACCAACCGCCAAGACGGGCCCTCCATGCGTGGACCCAGCCGAAGCGGTGGCTATGCATTCTTTGGACTATCTGGCATTCCCAGCATCTCAACCGGCATGTGGCATGAAGTGGGTGGCGGTGAAAGTGGATTTGCCACGCCAGACCCAAAGGATCCGGATGTGATCTGGTCCTCGGCTTCGGGAACAGGTGCAGTAGGTGGCGTCATGGTACGCTACAACGAAAAGAACAGGCAATACCGCCAGGTAGAAATTTGGCCAGAGTATGTAGCCGGAACGCAGGCCTCTGAAGTGAAGTATCGTTTTCAGTGGACCTTCCCTGTACTTATCTCATCCCACGATCATAATACAGTGTATGCGACTAGCCAGGTTGTACACAAAACTTCGAACGGCGGCCAAAGCTGGCAGGTAGTCAGTCCTGACCTTACGCTGAATGACAAGACCAAACAGCAGATTTCAGGCGGCCTTACACCCGACAACATCGGCGTGGAATACGCCAACGTGATTTCTGCATTTGAAGAGTCTCCCGTAAAGCAAGGCGTACTCTGGGCAGGCTCTAGCGACGGACAGGTTCAGCTTAGCCAGAATGGAGGTAAAGACTGGTCGAACCTTACTAAAAACATCCTCGAGCTACCAGCACTTGGTGCCGTGCGGAACATTGAAGCATCAAAGTGGAATGAAGGAAAAGCGTATCTAACCATTGACTTTCATGAGCTCGGAAACTTCCAGCCTTATGTTTATAAAACCAGTGACTTTGGTAAAACCTGGAAGAAGATTGTGAAGGGTATTGAATCTGGCAATCTCAACTACTGCCGCAGTATCAAGGAGGATCCGATCAGAAAAGGCCTGCTCTATCTGGGCACGGAGACAACACTTTACATATCCTTTGATGATGGCGAAACGTGGCAGAATTTCATGAGCAATCTGCCTCATACTCCCTACTATTGGCTTGAAGTCCAGGAGCATTTCAACGACCTGGTCATCGGCACTTATGGTCGTGGCGTGTGGATTCTAGATGACCTCACACCCCTCCAGCAATTGCCTGCCAATCTTACAGAAACCAAGGCAGTGTTATTCAATCCTAAAGACGCCTATCGTTTCCAACCCAGGACTTCCAGTATGCAAGGCCTTCCCGAACCATCATGGGGAGTGGACCCACCTTATGGCGCCTCGCTGAACTACTGGACTTCTTCGGACAAGGACAGCGTTAAAATTTATATTACGAGCGCTGCTGGCGATACCGTCAAAACCTTCAAGCAGAAAGGCAAGGCAGGCATCAATCGGGTATGGTGGGACCTCCAGGGAAAATCCACCAAGAATTTTGTTATGCGCACCCACCCAATCGCTGCGGATTGGGTTCCCCTTGACAATGAGCGAAAGCGTGATGCGCATATCAGCAATACATTCAAGACCTACTTGGTTCCTCCGGGTAAGTACAATGTGAGTATGGTGACGGGTGCATTGAAGTTCAGCAGTTCCGTCAATATTCTGAAAGATCCCCATTCTGATGGCACGTTGGATGACATCAAGGCGCAGACTGAGTTACTGTCAGCCATGCATAAAGACATCGACATCGTGGTGGGTATGGTGAATGAGTTGGAGTTGATCCGCCGTCAAGTGTATGATTTACGCGATGTACTCAAAACAAAAAGTGCCAACAAGAAACTTGTTGCTTCCGCCAACAAACTTGACAGCGCGCTGATGATTATGGAAGGTAAACTGGTACAACTGAAGTATACGGGTACGGGACAAGACGACGTTCGGTATCCTGAAATGTTGGCTGGCAGGATCGGATACCTCGCCGGCACCGTAGCAACAGCAGACTTTGCCCCTGCCGATCAGCACAAAGAAGTCTATGCTCTCCTTAAGGCGCAGCTCACACAAGCTCAGAACGACATGGATGCCTTAATGAAGGGCAGTGTGGCAGCATTTATGAAGCAATTGGAGGATAGTGGAATCAAGCCAATTGTGATGAGTTGGAAGAAATGATTTGGCCACTGTTCCACCTGAGGCAACAAAAATACTTTGCCACAGATTACACGCCTGCCTGCCGGAGCGTCGCGCGCAGGAAGGGATTTCCACGGATGGTAGAAACACTGTTCAACGCGCTTAAGGCCAGCGACTGTTGAGCAAGTGACTTATACCTTGATTATCCGTGCTTATCTGTGCTATCCGTGGCAAGAAAATGCTGTCGATTCCATATAGTGCAATTCGACACAAAAATACTTTGCCACAGATCACACGCTTGCCTGCCGGAGCGTCGCGCGCAGGAAGGGATTTCCACGGATGGAGGGAACTCCATTCAATGCACGCAAAGCTAGCGACTGCTGAACAAGGGACTTATCATTCTATTATCCGTGCCTATCTGTGCCATCCGTGGCAACAAACCTCCAATCACCAAATCGCCATTTATCCAAATCACCAAATAAATCTATACATTTACACTACTCATGAATACCACCACAACCGACAAATCAAAATCCCCCTGGGTCCTGAATCCAGGATTGTGATTGTGCCGTCTTAGTCCTCCCTTCTCTTCCCTCATTTTATCATTCGGAATTCGCAAATTGTACGCTCAACCATGAGTCTACCCCAGATTTAAGTCCCACCATATGCCAATACAAACACCCTTCTTCCCGAGAACATCAGTCCTGTGCCACAGCATGAAATACAAAGAGTGGGCGGGGTATTACGCCGTGTGCGCCTACGACACATCGCATGAGCCGGAATATTATGCGTTTCGAAATTCCGCAGGACTCCTGGATGTCACGCCGCTATTCAAGTACCGTGTGAAAGGGCCTGATGCCGCAGCGTTTCTTTCGCGCATCATGGTAAGGAATATCAACAAACTGGAGGTCGGCCGTGTTTCTTATTGCTGCTGGTGTGACGATAAAGGAAAAGTGGTCGATGACGGAACCGTGATGAGAAGGGCTGAAAATGAATTCTTCGTTACCTCGGCCGATCCATCCTTTTCCTGGTTCTCCCGATTCATGCGCGGATACAATGTGGAGTTGACAGAAATTTCAGATGAAATTGCCGGGCTTGCACTTCAGGGTCCAACATCACGCGACATCCTCAAACAAGTCTGCGATGCCGACCTGGATAATTTGAAGTTCTTCGCCACTTGCAAGACAAAGGTGGACGGCGCCGAGATTTACATATCCAGAACAGGTTATACTGGTGATCTCGGCTATGAACTCTGGGCAGAAAACAAAGACGCACTGAAACTTTGGGACGCCATCATGGACGCCGGAAGAAATTATGACATTCGCCCAGCGGGTCTGGATGCTCTGGATAATACACGGGTTGAGGCAGGGTTGATTCTAAAAGATGTTGACTATTTCAATTCGCTGCATGCCCTGACTGATGACAGAACCTCTTCGCCGTATGAAATCTCCCTGGGATGGACCGTCGATCTGAGACGTGCACCCTTTAATGGGCAAGCCGCTCTTCAAAAAGAAAAGGAGCAGGGATCAAAATGGGCCATTGTTGGGCTGGATATCGATTGGCCACAACTGGAAGAACTATACTACAAACGCGGACTGCCTCCGGTCATTGGTAGTCATGCCTGGCGCAGTTCGATTCCCATATTCACAGGAAAAGACAGAAAGACTCAGGCAGGATATGCCACGAGTGGTACATGGTCTCCCCTGCTAAAGAAAAACATCGCTCTGGCAACCATAGAAAAAAAGTATGATACGATCGGCAGCGAACTTCAGTTTGAGGTAATGGTCGAACATAAACGCTATACCGTATCTACCATCGTCAGCAAGCCGCAATTCTATAACCCGGAGCGAAAAACATCCAACCCTAACAGCAAGAAATCATGAGTCAGAAGTACGATGCTATTATAATTGGCGGAGGTCATAACGGTCTTATCTGTGCAGCTTATCTGGCAAAGGCCGGAATAAAAGTCCTGGTGCTGGAAAAGAGGTATGTATTGGGAGGCGCTGCTGTCTCTGAGGAAATGTTTCCCGGATTTACTTTTTCGGTAGCCTCATATGTAGTGAGTTTGTTCAGACCGCACATCATCCGGGAATTGCAATTGGCACAGCATGGCTATGAGGTGATCCCCATGGATTGCTCTTTCCTGCCTTTACCAAACGGAGATTCACTGGCCCGATGGGCCGACTCACAGCGCTCACGTAGAGAAATTGCGAGGTTCAGCAAGAAGGATTCAGAAGTCTATCCTGAATTCAGCCGGGTCATGACGCATATGGGGAAATTGGCCAAGGCAGTCATCGATCATCCTGCACCCGATATTACTTCGTACAATCCCAAAGAACTTGCTAATGTGCTCCGCCTCGGAAAAGCATTCAAAGACCTGGGTCCAGACCTTTTGCATCTCAATACCAAGCTGGTGACGATGAGCGCGCTGGATTTTCTGGATCAGTGGTTTGAATCGGAAGTGCTCAAAGCACCCATGTCGGTAAGCGGAATCATCGGAACCTTTCAGGGTGTTCGTTCACCGGGCACAGCATATGTGTTGCTTCATCATTATATGGGCCAACTCGATGGCGTATTCAGATCATGGGGATTTTCCAAAGGCGGCACGGGCGGGATCAGCATGGCCTGTGCACGTGCGGCCATGAGTTATGGCGCTGAAATCAGAACGGAAGCGCCGGTGAGGCAAGTGCTCATCAAAAACGGAATAGCCGCAGGTGTCATCCTGGAAAATGGTGACGAATTGTTGGCCAATACCGTGATCTCCAACCTGGATCCCAATCGAACCTATTTGAAAATGGTCGGGGCCGACAACCTGGAAGCCGATGTATTAAAAGAAATCAACCGATTCAAACTAAGAGGAAGTTCAGGAAAGGTGAACCTGGCCCTGGACAGCGTGCCCGAGTTTAGCTGCCGGCCAGGTATTGGCGAGCACCTTAAAGGTGATATCGCCATCGCGCCAAGCATCGATTATCTTGAAAAAGCATTTGATCAGGCGAAATACGGTGAATTCTCTACGCGCCCTTACATCAATGCAGTGATTCCTACCCTTACCGATCCGACCCTTGCCCCTCCTGGCAAGCACATACTTTCCTGCTTCGTTCAGTATGCCCCGTATCACATCAAGGAAGGCGCAGCGAACTGGCCGAAATACCGGGAAGCCTTTGGCGATACGGTGGTGGACACACTGGCTGAGTATGTCCCTGGTTTGAAAGACAAAATACTTTACCGGCAAGTGCTTACGCCCTGGGACATTGAAGAAAAGATGGGACTCACCGAAGGAAATATTTTCCATGGTGAGCTAAGCCTGGAACAATTGTTGTTTCAGCGCCCGATGGCCGACTTTTCAAAATACAAAACATCCATTCCGAAATTGTGGATGTGTGGGTCAGGGACTCATCCGGGAGGAGGGATTATGGGCGCTAGTGGTGAATTGTGCGCGAAGACGATGCTGACGGCACGGGCAGTCTAGACTAGGATTTTTAGGATTTGAGGATTGTAGGATTAAGGATTTTAGGATTGAGAGAATTAATACAGAGATAATATGAGCAAGACTTACGATATAATTGTCATTGGAGGAGGGCACAACGGGTTGACAGCTGCCACCGTGCTGGCTAAGAAGAACAAAAAAGTACTGCTTCTTGAGAAAAGACCAATGCTGGGCGGGATTGCTGCCGGGGAGGAATTCCATCCGGGCTATTCAACTTCAGGCTTACTACATGATACGACAGGTGTTCGCCCTCATGTGATTAAAGCACTGAATCTTGAAAACTTTGGATTGAAAACAAAGAAGGCCAGACCGACCGTATCCCTCCTATCTAAAGATGGAAAGAGCTTGCAATTAAGTTCGAATGCAGATGAGGCGTCCGCTGCCATAGCAAAGTTTTCTCAAAAGGATGTTGAGGGCTACAAAGCATATCGGGCATTTATTGAAGAAATAAGCCCGTTTATTAAAGGCCTACTTGATGAACTGCCTCCCGATCTTTCAAGCCTGGGTGCCGAGCAACTGTGGGGCTTGGCCAAGAAAGCATTGTCACTGAAGAAACTCGGCAAGAAGACCATGTTGGAATTCTTAAAGGTCGCGCCGATGAGTGTCGCCGACTTCTTGAATGAGAAATTTGAAACAAACTTTATCAAGGCCGGTATCGCGGGGCCCGCAATTTATGGTTCATATACTGGCCCCTGGTCATCCTATACCACACTCACCCTCCTGATTTGGGAATGCACTGCAAATGAAAGTGTTATTGGCGGACCACAAGCACTTGTTTCAGCGTTGGAAAAAGCGGCTAAAGCTGCTGGCGTAGAAATCCGAACCAATGCGCCTATCGACAAGATAACCCTCGATGAAAACAGGAAGGTAACTGGAGTAAGACTGGTTGGTGGAGAAGAAGTACTTGCCCCCCTTGTGACCTCCTCATGCACCCCACACGTAACTTTCTATGATCTGTTGATGCCCAACCAAATTAGCTACGCGCTCGAGCATGGCATAAAGCACTACCGTACGCGTGGCACCACGGCGAAGGTGAACCTTGCTGTCAACAAATCAGTAAATTTCAACGGTACCAGCGGCGTGGAGTTTGCCAGAACAGGTAATTCATTTGATGAGATGGAGAAGGCTTTCGATCCAGTGAAGTACAGGAAATTTTCAGATGAGCCCATTCTGGATATCCATGTTCCCTCCGCGGAGAATCCATCCCTGGCGCCTTCCGGTCATGCTGTCGTTTCCATTCTCGTACACTTTGCGCCTCACCATTTTGAGGAGGGTTGGTCAGAGAAAACCAAAGGGAAGCTATTTGAAAATGTAATTAAAACGATTAGCCAGTATATCCCCAATATCTCTTCTTCCATTGTTGGATCAGAAGTGTTGTCCCCTGTAGATCTGGAAGCCCGGTACAGCCTCACGCAAGGAAATATCTTCCATGGAGAGCATGCCATTGATCAATTGATCACACGTCCCATTCCTTCCTGTGCGCGCTACGCGACACCCATTGATGGGCTCTATTTGTGTGGAAGCGGTTCACACCCGGGAGGTGGAATCACGTGCATGCCGGGATATCTGGGGGCGAAGATGATAATAGAGAGTGAAAAGTGAACAGTGAACAGTGAAGAAGTAGTAGGGAGAAATAATTAATGAAGTCAGCCGGCAGAAAATAAACCTCCAGGAGTATGGAAAAGAAATTCAAAAAAAGAGGAGTTGACTACCCAATAGTTGATGGTACCCGAACCTTACCCGGGAAATATTACCACAGCCCGGAAATCTATCAAGAGGAAGTAGAGAAGATATTCTACAAGTTTTGGATGTACGCCTGTCGCGCGGAAGAAATTCCGGCCGTTGGAGATTTCAAACTTATCCAGGTCGAGGACGAGAGTCTGATCCTGGTAAGAGATAAATCTGAAACAATCAGGGCTCATTTTAATGTTTGCAGCCATCGTGGCACACAACTTTGTGTAGAGCCAAAGGGAACCTTCAAAACAAAATCCATACAATGCCCCTATCATGCGTGGACGTACGGATTAGATGGCAAACTACTGGCGGCACCGTTAATGCAAGAGGGGCATGGGTTCCAAAAGAGTGAATGTGCTCTTCCTCAAGCCAGCGTGCACGTATGGGAAGGTTTTGTGTTTATCAACCTGAACAAAAACCCGGTGGCCTTTGAAGTACAGATGGAAGCACTCATGGGAAAATTCTCTGATTGGCATATGAGTGAGCTCAGGATAGCCCATCACATAAAATATGAGTTGAATTGTAACTGGAAACTGATACTTCAGAATTATCAAGAATGCTATCATTGCCCCGGTGTACATCCTTTGTTGACAGAACTTACGCCGGTTCAGTCGGCCCAGCATGATGCCAGCAAGGGAGCAGTAATCGGTGGATTTATGGACCTCATCAAAAAAGGAGGAAGCATGACTATGGATGGTGAGGCGGCTGCCCCTCCGGTTTGCGATGTGTCTGGGGACGATTTGCAGCGAATTTATTATTACTCTGTATTTCCAAACATGCTTCTTACCCCGCATCCCGACTTCGTCCTATTCCACCACATCACACCATTAGGTCCTGACAAAATCATCAATGATTGCTATTGGCTATTCCGTCCTGAGGTCATCAACGACCCAAAGGCTCAGGCAGGAATAAAATCAGCGGTTGATTTTTGGGATCTGACAAACAAGCAGGACTGGCAGGTATGCGAACAGATGCAGACGGGAACAAAATCCAAACGATTTACCCGGGGATTCTATTCCGGGCGGGAGGATATTTTGCACCAACTGGACCAGGAGGTATTGAAAGCACTTGGACATGTTGACGACTTATAACCAACTATTGCAGTGAATAAATCTACTTTGTTCTAACCAAAAGACATCAGATTTTTCGCAAAACAAAAAGGCCGGAATTAACCGGCCCTTTCTTCGTGCAGTACTTTGTGACTCACTTCTTCCGGATATAAATATCCCCGTTATAGTTCTTCATCGTAATCTCCGGGCCTCCCCCGTTGATATCACCGCGTTTCCACTCGTCGATCTTGAGTTTAAATGATCCCGTCTTGGCATCCTGCTGCTTGACCGGGCCACTGGCGGTAATGTTCATATCAAAGCCGGTGAAGATATCTCCCTGATCTGTTTTCATCTTAAATGTGGCCTTTGTTGATGCCGGAAAGGTAAGGTCTACATCGCCGTTGAAAGTTGAATAGGACATCGGTTTTCCCTCCGTGACTTTATCGAACGTCACTTTGACATCCCCGTTGTAGGTTGTGGCAATCACAGATCCGGAAATTCCCAAGGCCGTAATCTCCCCGTTGTAGTTCGTCAACTCAACTTCACCCTGTACATTGGTTATCATCAGGTCGCCGTCATTGTATGTGCTCACGACGAGATCCATGCCGGATGGAACTTCGATCTCCAACTGTGTTTTCACATTCCAGCTGCCAGAGGAAACTTTCACGAGGTTGGCGTTCTCACTGGCATCCAGCTCCAACCCTCCGCCCGAGATCCGCTTCAGTCCCTCACTCCCGGGCTTATCCTTGTCCTTATGCTCATTATCTTCGTCACGATCCTTGTCTTTGTGCTTCCCATGGTCGTTATCGTCATCCGTGACCGACGAATACTTGACCAACACATCCTTGCGCGCCGTGCCCTTCACGGTAATTGAACCGTAATTTAAGTGCGCCTTGAGCTTCCCTCGCTTCGCCGGATCGCTCAGCGGAATTGTAAATTCATTGCCGCCCTGGGCGTTGGCTAACCAAGCGCAGCACATAAGTACCGCTACTGCCATTCCAAATTTCCAAGTCAATTTCATATTCATCGTTTTCATGTTGTCTTCATTTAAGATCCTTGTTCGCCTCAACCCAGTTGCTAAACCGCAGAGACGCTGAGGCGCGGAGAAGCCAATTGTTACTTTTCTTTTAGATACACATCGCCGTTGAACGTTTCGAAGTCAAGCAAGGGGCCCCCTTGTCTCACTTTGTATCGATCCCCGTTCACTTTGTAATGAATGCCCTCTCCTTTCTCATACTTCTCCACCATGACTGCCATGGGAGTGATGTCGTCGACAGAAGAATAGAATTCTCCATTGAAGCTTTTGAACGTAAGCTGCGCAGCCAGGCCTTTTTGGAAATTTGCGTTGATGTCGCCATTCAAAGTGTAATACTTCGAATCTCCGACAGGGTTACCGGAATAATCAAGATCTACACTTCCGTTGATCGTCGAAGCATTTGTGGCTCCGGAAATATTTCTCAGCCGAATGCTGCCGTTTACATTGTCAGCGAGGACATAGCCAGAAACAGAACTAATTTCGACGTCCCCTCCATTGACCGTCGAGGCAAACACGCTAACGCCTGAAGGGACTTTGATGGTAAAATTCATTGTGTAGTCGTATTTTTTCTCGCAATCATTTTGACTACCCCTCCAGTCGTTCCAGTTGTAACCCCATCCCCTGAATTTCCCTTGCCAGTTGCGCCCCTTCTTATTTGCGCTTCGCTTTCCAAACTCAGAACAAACGCCCTTCACATAAACCAGGAGTGTATCGGCCCTGTCCAGCACACCAAGCTGAATCTCCTCTTTCCCCTCCTCCAGTCGTCCTTCGGTTTTTGCTGTGATGCGCTTTTCCACCTCGATCTTCACCTTGTCGCCGCTGTATCCTTCTACTTTCACCGATCCGTTAATATTGAAGATCATGATCGTGTTATTCACTCCCTTCTTTTCAAACTGGAGCTCACGGGTAATCTTCTCCGTGAACACTTGCCCCCAGACGGGTATAACCATCACCACAATCAACCCTACCAGTATTTGCTTTTTCATATTCTCAAAGTTTAAATCAACACAGCAATCGTCTCCTTGATCTTAATCTTCACTTCCGTTGGCGTTCGGTCACTGTCAACCAGTTTCTGAAGTTCACTCACTGACTTCTTCTCCTGGATTGCGGCCATGAGCTCTGCCAGGTTGAGTTGCACCAAGGGTGAATCCTGCTTCGCGATAGACCGGATGAGCCCTTCCCGAACCGTTCCCTGACTTGAAAAAGGTATAAGCGCCTCAAGCGCAGCCAGTCTCACATTCACATTGGGGTCGTTGTTCAAGGTCTTGAACAATGCATCCGTAACGGTAGTGCTCATCATCCCCATCTCGCCGGTCAGGCTCACTGCGCGAAGGCGATCAGAAGCTGATTCCTTTTCCAGCAACGACAACATCATCATCTCTTTCAACGCACTTACTTCTTGCGTAAGTGCTGACACATCGGACCCTTGACTTGGACGCTGAAGCCAGTACCCACCGGAAAATCCCAGAAACAGTAGTACGGATGCCAGAGCCAGGCGAGGTGCGAGGAAGCTCAACGCTGGCCATTCAAACGAGAATCCTGTCTGACGCTTGTTCGCCTCGCCAAGCATAGCATAGAACCGGTCATCCAGCTGGAGTGATGGAGCTCCTTCGTCAATCTTGGTAATGCGGTCGTCAAACGCCTTTAGCTCCCGAAGTCGGGTAAGCTCAATCGAACCTTCCTCGATCAATCTCTCCAGCGCTTCGATTTCCGCCGGATCTGCCAGCCCTTCATTGTATTTGGCGATGAGTTCTTCTACATGTTGAGGTACCATAGTATATAGTATTCAGTATTCAGTATTCAGTATTCAGTATTCAGTATTCAAATCAGAAGTCAGGAGACAGGAGTTTATTTTCACTTTACTATCCACTATTCACTATCCACTATTCTTCACATTCTCCGCTCCAACTGCTGATACACGCCTTTCAGCTCTTGCAGCGCCCGGAAGACTTTTACTTTCACCGCGCCTTCCGAACAACCCAGTATTTCTCCAATTTCCTTGTACTTCTTCTCCTGGTACTTACTCAGTAGAAGTATTTCACGTTTCTCGGCTGGAAGTTTTTCCATCGCCAAGGCGAGCATCTGATGATCATCCGCCTGGATCATGTCCGTTGACTGGTTCTCTTCATGCCCAAGTCGGTTCTCCCACTTCTCAACGGCCTCTTTCACCTTAATCTTCGTCTTCCTGAAATGATCGTGGCTGACATTGCGGGCTATGTGAAACATCCACGTTTTGAAATCCCCTTCGCCCCGGAAAAGATGCCGATACTTCAGAATTCGGAAGAACGTGTTCTGGACCAAGTCCTCACTAAGTTCCTGATCTTTGTTGATGCCATAGAAAAAACCGTACAAGGGCCTTTTATAGCGCTCGAACAGGAGGCCCAACTTATCCAGGTCGCCATCACGAACTTTGCCCATCAATGTATTATCAGCCAGCGCTTCCAAATCAGGATATTCAGAGGGGTTAACTCAGGGTTACGGCAAAGGTTACCTAAAAGTTTACACAAATTAGGGGCTCTGGTTCCGGACGGGGCCTACCAGATTACAAAGTCGAATTCGAGGTTTTCTTTCCGTGAGGTAGGTTTTTGCTCACCTTCCGTGAGCCGTTCTACTTCTCTACCGACGAAGTTCTTCAGTTCGGTAACCGTGATCTGGCCATCATTATTCTTGTCCGCTTTGCCGGATTTTAGTCCCGCCAATATCGAATACGTAAAGATGCCGTTTTTCCACTCATCTGATTCAAGGGCGTAGCTGTTGCCAGCAGCCGCTGATATGACCACCGCGCCCGAGCCCTTGCTTAGATTGGCAAACAATTCCTGCATGAGCTCGAAAGAGGTTGTCATACCCAATTGCCGCGTTTCATCATAGTCTTCGGCCTTGTAGGTGTATCGCTTGAGTGTCCCTTTCTGATTCTTGTCAAGGGTGAGTGACTGATTGTCTGTCGTTAGAATCTGTCCTTTATCAACTTCACCGGAGTGGCACGCGTCCATTAATAGCAATTTTTCCCTTGCAGGTATTCCATCCAACAGACTCTCCAGGTCATCATATTTCAATCCGCGTTTTGCAGGATCATTAAAATCCAAATCATGCGTCCCGAAGTAGAAGTCCAGCTTATCATCCAGCAGGCCGTGTCCGGAAACATACACAACAACCTGATCCTCCACGCTCGACCCTTTCAATCTTTCCTTGAGTTCTAGAATTTTCTCCTTGTTGGCCCTGGCATCAAACAAAGTATCTATAATAATCTGATCAAAAAGATCCGCCCTTTTCAAATATAGATTCACCAAATCCCTTCCATCTTTTACCGCATACTTCAGGTTCCGTTCTGAATCTAGATAGCTCGAAACTGAAATTACAGCGAGATATAAATTTGGCTTCTTCCGTGGAGTTGAGCAGGTGATATCAAATGTCTCTAGCAGCGATTCTACGCCCCGTTCATTCAGGCATGAAAACTGAACCTTATTCTTTCCGAATGAGAGATTTACGGCAATCGCCTCACGAATTGATTTCAGCTTGCGGTCGCGGAAATCTATGCCTCCTATTCCAAATATGGGTATGTTATTAACAAATACATTTATACGGTCAACCGTGTACTTGGAATCGCTAGCCTCTATCTGAAAGTTCACGATTGTTTCAGCAGTATGTAACGGGATATTATCATTTATGACCCGGATCTCCGGAAGGTGAATTTCTTCGCTCAGCATCTGTTCTGTAAAATTCATCTTCTGCAGCCTTTTCTGATACGCTCTGCGATAGGACTTCAACACATTGGCTCCCGAAAATCCAAGTTTGTCAATCACTACATCCGGTCGATTGAACCGCAGGTCGAACTGCTCAGGCGAAATGAACTGCTTGCCATACTTGAATCCGATCCCGCGCAAAGAATTCTTTGTCCCAAAATAATAATTGTCTGGCGTTATGATCACGTGATCCTCATTTCCCACGGCCACAATCGTGGCCACCAATTCTCCGGTATCTGTATTCCACAGTTTTATGGTGGCATCCCCACTGGCAGTTGCAAGCAACGGGCGCGTCGGACAAAATGCCATCGCTGTTATTCTATCGGTATGCGCGGCCGTTATCACCTTTCCATTCTTGAACTTCTGTTGTCCGTCAAGAAGGACAATGTCATTAAACAAGGCATAGGCCACCCGACCGGTTCCTTTGTCGCCGGCCATGGCAGTGATTTCGACCTTCTGTGAATCTGTCCTGATTATCCGTTCCGTGCTCAGACTAAACCACTTAATGGAACGTCCGGCGTTGATCAGCAGGGTGTCTTTCCCTAAGGGTATGATCTCTGCTATTCTATCAACTGAATCCAGTTGATTTTCCCGAAAATACAATTCATTAGTACCTGGGTTATGGTACCATTGATACATTGTGTGGTTGAACCCGGAAACAAAAAGGTAGTCTGTAATAAACGCGATGGTACTTATGCCCCCCTTGTGCGATGGGATCTTCTTTGACACCAGGTTTCCTTCATTGGTTACCAGGATGGCTTGAGGTTGCTTTCGCACTTGAGCCTCCCTCCATGACCCTCCGGCAGCGATCACCTTTCCATTGGGGCTAACTGCAACCGCATTCAGCCATGCGTACGGCTCACGGTGGGCACCGAGGGCCTTCATCATGGCATCACCCAAACTCCAGTAATTTTTGTATTTCGAATTCCATACTATTTTCTCCTGCTTCAAGTCAAAAGCAACCATCCGATTGTCATATCCGGTTGAAAATACGGTTTGATTGTCCGGGCTGAATTTTACGTCGCTGACCTTTTGCGAGTGCCAGCGATAGGTCGTGACCTTTATACGACTGGATTTAAGGTCAATGATTCGTCCATTGCCCAATTCGTCACCCGCAGCCAGCATTGAGCCCGTATGGTCAAACGAAATACTCTCAAACCGAAAAGACCTGCTAAATAATCGCTTGGCCGGCTTAAGCGTCTCGCTATTCCAAAGAATAATGGACCGATCCGAACTGGCGCTGGCAAAAAGTTTTCCATTGGGAGAGAAACAAACCGAATTTACCGGAGCCAGGTGGTTCTCAAGCGCAGCCATTGCTTTGCCCCGGGTTGATTCATAAACATACAGCTTACCGTCCTTGCAGCCGGCAACAACAATTCCCAATTCCTCGTTGACGGCAAGGGATGAAAAATTCTGTGAGATGTCTACTGGCACCCTCGAGAAAATGACCGCACCGCTGCGCCGCACTTTTTTTCTCAAATAGAAACCCTCAATGGTAAAGACATGAAGTGAATCCCTGCTGAGAAAGACCTTTTGTTGTGGAAAGTGAAAAGGAAACACCGTGGGAAGACCCGCGATACGACGGGAGGCCACAATGTCCCATGCCTCAAGTGATCCATCAGCATATTTGACATAAAGTTGGTCGTCCCCATCACTAAAGACCATTGAAACTACCGTTAGCAAAGATCCACTGTTGAAACTGGCCATTTCCTTCCCTGTAGGCACATGCCACAATTTAATCGTGTGATCATCGCCACTACTTGCTAGCAAGCGGCCATTGGAATTGAAAACGATGAATGTTATGTCGGCCGAATGGCCCTTTTGCACCGCCAATTCAATGGATTGTGCTGCTCCCGTTAGACAACAAACGAGAATCAACCAGGGTAAAATTGCAGCGCGCTGCTTCATGGGGTTTTGACAAAAATCACTACAGGATTAAAATCAGTATCCGCAATTGGATCATGAATGGTCAATTGATGATAGGTGTCCACTCCCGAACCCAGAGGTCCAGAAGAGGGAGTAAACTTGACCTGCATCCGAAGAGTGACCATAGGCTGGTCATACAACACATTCAGATGATTGAACGTTGTGATCATCTCGCGGTCACTCGAACAAAGGGAAAAGAGCCCTCCTGTTTGTTGCGCAATCTTGGTCAACGGGTTGGTACCCTTCGCATTGCCAACATAGATAATATCAACTCTTACCTGGCTCAAAATAGCAGCGGTAATAACATCACTCTCGTTTGCCAGGCTGGCGGAGTCCAGGTCATGGGCCAAGATCAGCAGCGTTCGAGAGCCTGAAACTGATTTAAGTCTGTCAATGCCTGAAATCATGGCATCAAAAAGGATAGAAATTCCACCGACACGCGAGGGCAATTCAAACAGGTAGGGCATCACGCCATCCGAGTCGGAAGTGAAGTCTGTTGTACCATACTCAGCAGGCTCAAGATTCAGATTTCCCTGACTTGAAAATGCGCCCAGCAGGAAACTAGTTGCGCCACCCAAATCATGAGTAAACTGATTAATAAGTTTACTCCTGTAATTCATAGCATCTGCCGAATCATAGCTGCCGCTTTGGTCCACCAAGATGACGGTTGAACCTGGCGTTCGAGGAGGCAATTCAACCACAGACAAATTATTCACAGCATACTGACCATCGCCGGCAAACGACAAGTCCTGCTGCTCGGCATATGCGAAGACAACATCCCGGGAATTTCCGGCAAGGACGATCACGTCAGTCTCAAAGACGAGGTCTGCGCCTAAGCTTATACCCTTTGATCCAATTTCAACGGCCGTGTCATTGCCATAGAAGAAAACGCGTCCACTTTCCGGCGGAAGGTTACAGGAGGCCAAAAGGGAAAGCAGCAGAAGAATGATCCTAGTTTTCATAGTAGATCTTCTGTTTGAGAATCCGGATTGGCAGGTAGTAAGTCAATCCGACGCCAACCGTATTGAAAGTTGCCTGATAAACATCACCGGGTGAACCCAACCGACGAGTATAGCGAACATCCACTTTAAATAAACTTGCATAATGAAAACCAATTCCCACCAAACCATTCCAATACACCCCGTTGGTGTACAGTACGTCTCTCATATCATACGTTCCGTAACGGTCCTTCGGATTGGTATCCGTATTTACATTATATAGGGCTGAATTAATAACAAAAGGAACCACCACGGAAATACCACCAAATAGAGAATATCGCAAAAGATTGGATGAACCAAATTGGAATCCTGCATACAAAGGAAAATCATACTGCATCATGGTTGTCTTGAAACTGATCTTCTCAGCGCTCGTGCTAGAGAGTGAATAGCTGACAACATAGTCGTATGTATTCAACTCGAAGGCTGGTTCAAAAGCAAAGTAAAGTCGCTTGTAATCCAGTTGTCCAACAACTCCAATAACAATTGATTGCCCTGCTGAGAAAAATTTCCAGTTATTATCGATAATGTTATAATAGTTGTAAGAGCTAGTTGGAAAGATGGTGTTTCCTTCCACGCTGACTTGCTTTAGTATGTGGTATTGGAAGGTTATCCCAACATTAAAATTCTGGCCTAAAGATGTCCCGAAGACAGACAAGAGGAAGACAATAATCGCGGCGCGCCTCATTTGCCGTGTCGGCTGAAAAATGGAATAATCAACATTACCGCACCTGCATTGGCATACGGAGATTTGGTCTTGGGATGCTCGCCCAGATTGACAAAGAACGGGCCACCCGTTTCTCCACACAGCATCACGGTCACTTTCCTTACTTCGAAACCGAAGCAATACCGGTACGAAATACCCTGCAAACCATACCCCCTGGAATACACCATATCAGCCTTTGCCACCAACGGTATGATGGATTTCATTCGAAGCCAAAGCGAAAGGTAGGCCTTGTTGTATTGTTGGGGATAGTACTCAAAGCCAATCGCGGTATACAGGCCTGTTATTTTAAGACCCGAGTATTTGGAAGGCGGTGTTTTACTTTCCCAAAGATTTATTTGAGTCCCAAAGCCCAACCCATAGGTGCTTTTGCCCCCAAAGCCCAATGGGTCCACTGTATATACCGGAGAAAAATAGATCGAATAGAATATCCCCCGATGGGGCCTGAAATGCCCAGCATGATAAGTTGAAAATTGCTTTCCATCAATCGTTTTAGACTGGGCAAAAAGCGAAACACTGCTGGAGAATAGGAAGATGATGACTAGCCAATTGGGCCTCATACAACTTATGACCTCTGAACCCCAACCTTTGATACCAAAATGCATTTTCGCGGGCGGTTTAGATAAAGTTACTCCAAAATATGGCAACTCGACTTACGGCCATTAATAAGGAGTCCGAGTCAAAATCTACATGAAGTCATTCAATGGGGTAGGTGAGTGGTGCACAATGTGCAAAAATGCCCAGCAGGCTACATTCTGAAATTGTCTGAAATTCATACCTTTTGCCATCATGATTCGGTATTCCGCCATTATCCTTGTGTTTGCAGCTGCTGGGGCATTCAGCCAAACTCCGTTCCGGCATGACCTTCAGGGAACCAAATTGGCTTCCCGCTGGGATGAGGCTTTACCTCTCGGCAACGGAATGGTTGGTGCTCTGATCTGGCAGAAGGATGGTAAACTCCGTCTATCGCTTGATCGGGCTGACTTGTGGGACCTGAGACCAACGGCGGACCTTGATTGTCTTGACTTTGCCTTGATTAAAGAAAAGGTTGAGTCCAACGCTTATGGAATCATCCAACAGTTGGGTGATGTTCCGTATGAACGTGATCCGGCACCAACTAAGATTCCTGGTGCGGCACTGGAATTTGATATCGCCTCATTGGGTGAGGTAGTTTCATCACGACTGCTCATCAAGAATGGACTTGCGCAGATAGCGTGGAAGAATGGAGCCACCTTCACTTCATTTATCCATCCCACCTTGCCTGTCGGTTGGTTTAGAATTAATCGAAAAGAAATTCAAATCAACCTCGTCCCGCCACGCTATCGCGACTCAACCAATACGGGTGAAGGCAACTCGGTTCAAGGTCAGGGCTTGGCACGCCTGGGATATCAGCAAGGAGCTCTTGTCGAAGAAGGCAATGAAATAACTTACACGCAGCCAGGCTGGAATGGATTCAGCTATCAGGTGTCGGTTAGATGGCAAATAGTTGAAGGAGCGCTGGAAGGAGTCTGGTCGATCACCAGCAACTATGACAAGAGCATCAAGTCAACGGCAATCGATGAGGCAGCATACGCGATGCAGCGTGGGCACAAGGCAGACCTGCAAGAAACAATTCGTTGGTGGAAGAACTACTGGTCGGCTTCATCCGTGTCCATCCCCGACTCAGTACTAGAGCGGCAATGGTATCTTGAGCAGTACAAGTTTGGATGTGTGGCGCGGGGGAACACACCTCCCATCACGCTTCAGGCCATCTGGACGGCTGACAACGGAAAATTGCCTCCGTGGAAAGGCGACATTCACAATGATCTCAATGTGCAGCTAAGCTATTGGCCTGCCTATAGTGGAAATCACCTTGCTGAGGAAGAAGGTCTTGTCAATTGGCTGCATGCCCATCGGCCAGCATTTGAAGCCTGGACCAAGAAATTCTACGGCGCAGATGGGCTCAACGTTCCTGGCGTTTGTACCCTCGACGGTGCAGCCATGGGCGGCTGGGTTCAATACTCGATGTCACCAACGGTAGCAGGTTGGCTTGGGCATCATTTCTATCTGCATTGGCGGTATACCAAAGACAAAACATTTCTAAAGGAGAAAGCTTATCCCTGGATACACGACTTCGCAACCTTCATTCAGAATTTTTCGGTTATCCGGACGGACGGCAAACGCCAGCTGCCGCTGAGCTCCAGCCCTGAATTCTATGACAATACAAGTCAGGCATGGTTCCGCGAAACTACCAATTATGATCTGGCTATTATTCGGTGGTCATACCAAAAAGCTGCGGAACTGGCGCACGAACTTGGTAATGAAAAAGATGTCAATCGGTGGAACGATCAGCTACAGCAATGGCCAACGCTGAGCACCGATAAAGCCGGTTCGCTGTTGCTCGCGCCAGGCATCCCCTATCCGGAATCCCATCGTCACTTTTCTCATATGCTGGGGATTCACCCATTGGGGGTTCTCGACTACAGCAAACCCGATGGCAAGCGCGTGATCGACGCATCGATGAAAGTACTCGAAGAAAAAGGAACGCGCCAATGGGTTGGCTATTCGTTCAGCTGGCAGGCCAACCTGTATGCGCGAATGGGCAAAGGAGAGCAAGCTGCAGATGCCCTCCGCAAATTCGCCACGTGCTTCTGCCTCCCAAACAGTTTTCATGTCAATGGCGATCAATGTGGCGGAAAGAATTCATCTTATACCTATCGGCCGTTTACGCTGGAGGGGAACTTTGCCTTTGCCGCCGGTCTACAAGAAATGCTGCTTCAAAGTCACGATGGAATAGTCAGGGTTTTTCCAGCCCTTCCTGAGTCCTGGAAGGAAGTTTCTTTTACGGACCTGCGTGCGGAGGGAGCCTTCCTGGTCTCTGCCCGGCTGGTCAAAGGCGAGCTTGGCGAAATAAAAATCATCAGCGAAAAAGGAGGGGAACTGAATATTGCCTGCGGATCCAATAAATTCAATGTCTCAGGAGCAGGATCTTCCGTAGTTGAAAACAATATCCTCCGAATCCAGACACAGCCCGGTCAGCAAATTCTGCTGAAGCCCATTCCCTGAACTAGTTCCCGGAAAGGTTGTAACCCAACGAAATCTGGATGACGCGATTCGAAACGACAGGGTCCGGTATGCCCAAGCTTGAAAAGTCAACTGCGGATACATTGCTGAATCCGTTGATGTATCGGAATGAAAGATTTATCCTGAACGGCAAATCCAATCCCACACCGATAGCCCCACCAAAATCAATGCTTTTGAATTGGCTCCCAATATCGACCGCGCCATCGCTCGCGCTCAATAAGAAGGATAACTGCGGTCCAGCTTGAATATTTAACCAGGGAGCCAGGTTATATCGAAACATTAAAGGAATACTTAAATACGCTAGATTGAGTTCACCTGTCGAAGCTACACCTCCCTGCCCGGAATACAGGAGCTCAGGTTGAACCCCAAATTTCTTTGAGGCCATAATCGTAGCATAGAAGCCTGCATGAAAAGTTACCCGATCCTCAGTTGTTTTGGAAGTACCCGAAATCGAAGTATTGACTTTGGCCAGGCTCAATCCCGCTTTGAAACCCAGTTTAGTTTCCTGAGCAGAGGTAGCCAAAGTCAACAGAACGCCACAGACCACACAGGCTAGCTTTCTCATTGCGTCGCGGGTGATAGTTGGGGTGGGCTATTTCCAAAAAAATACAGGGAATCTTTCCATGCATGATAAATCACTTGGCTTCATCCTTGGACAATTTAAAGCCCAGCGAGAACTGGATGACCTGATTGGTCATAGTAACATTTCCTAAACCGAAACCCGACAGGGATGACGCCACTGCTGAATTAAGTACGTTACTGAAACCAATGTTATATCGAAAAGTAAAATTTACTCCACTCGGCCTGTCTACACCCAAACCGAAGCCGACGCCAAAATCAATGGTATTCATGTCACTCTTGATGTCTACTCCATTGGCTGATGCATTGAGCAGAAAACTCAGCTGTGGCCCCGCCTGCAGACTGACTCCAGGAGTAAATGTGTAGCGCATCATTACCGGGATATTAATATAACCCCAGTTAATATCTCCACTGCCGCCACTCCCCTTGCCACCCTGGGCCGAATACAGAAACTCAGGCTGAAACCCGAAATTCTCTGAAGTCATAATCGTGCCGTAAAACCCACCATGGAAGGACAACAAGTCGTTCGAAGATGCCGACACGCCCCCCAGCGCAACCTTATAACTGGCCAAGTTCAGACCTCCCTTGATTCCCACCGTCATTTTTTGTGCAATGGCCACTGACGACAAAAATCCAAGCAACCCAAAAACAACGTATTTTCTCATAGCATTTAAGTTAGGTCAAATTCAGGCTACTATCCGAAGTGCCCACGCCCTTTTACTTCTTTCGATCTACAATTCCTTTCATTTGCTTGTTCTCTAACATAGGATTCAATCCGTCAATGCCGGTCTTCAGCGTATTGTCCAGCTTTAGCAACTGACCATCCAGCTCTTTGCTCAACTCCTCGAACACCTTGTAAGCCCCAGCGGTAGGCTTCCCATCTCCTGATTCGAGGCTACGCCTCACAGCGGAGATTCGATTGCCAAGTTTAATAGGAAAGTTCAACGGATCCTGACTGCTGCGGTTGCGCACCTGATACAAATCCTCTTCGATTGCCGTCAGCTTAGCCATCAGGTCTTTGGCGTAGCTTGTAATCGTCGGATCGGAAGTTTCTTTAAGCCCAGCTTCCATCTGCTTCCGAATCTCACGGATACGGATGACCGCCTCGTTGCCTTCACTTTCACGGTCACGGATCTTCATCGCCAGATCAAACGTCTCCTTCATGTCGGCCTCAGTGACGCCTTTCAGGTTCGGATTAATTTTGACATTGAACGAGAACGTCTTTGAATAACTTCCGGAAGTCAACCTGACCTGATACTTCCCAATCGGTGCTTCCGGACCGCTGCGGGGATTGGCTCCCCAGAGAATCATTCCATCAAATACGGTGGCGCCAGGATACCGCAGGTCCCAGGTGAATTGGTTTAACCCATTGCGGGTTGTTGGTGGCGAAGGTGCCCGTTCCCAACGCGGGATATTTGGATCCGGCTTGTACTCAGGCTTATCGCCTTTGAAGACTTTCACCAGCTTTCCATCCCCATCCAGGATTTCAATCTTTACAGAATCTACCTGCTTTTCCAGATAATATTGGAACACAGCATTGTATACTCCCCGTATAGCATCCGTAGGCTGAAAGAGAACGACGGGTTGCTTCATCAGTTCCGGCGTCAGTTGCCGCATGGGATTGATGTCATCGAGGATCCAGAATCCGCGGCCGTGCGTTCCGAGCACCACATCATCATTTTTGATCACCAGGTCGCGAATAGGTGTATCTGGTAAGTTCAATTGCAGTGGCTGCCAGTTGTCGCCGGCATTGAATGATACATAGCCGCCGTGCTCGGTGCCCAGAAACAACAGTCCTGGGCGAACGTGGTCTTCACGGACCGAACGTGAGAAATGACCGTCCTTGATTCCCGTAACAATCTTTGTCCAGGTCTTGCCATAATCTCTTGTCCGGAATACATACGGCTGGCGATCATCCACCTGATAGCGGAAGGCCGCAACATAGACTGTACCCGGATTATGCTTCGATTCGTCGATGATGGCAACGACAGAATTCTTTGGTAAGTCTTTGGGTGTGATGTTGGCCCAGTTCTTTCCGCCGTCGCGGGTGATGTGAATTTTACCATCATCGGATCCGGCCCAGATTGTATTTACATCATGATTGGAGGGTGCAAGTGCAAACACCGTTGCATAAATCTCCGGGCCATTCATGTCTTTAGTAATTTCGCCACCGGACAACCCAAGCGTTTCCGGGTCGGCATAGGTTAGGTCTGGGCTAATTTTCTCCCAACTCTGGCCATCGTTCGTGGTCTTCCAAACATGTTGTGAACAAGTAAAGAGAATCTTAGAATCCTTTGGAGAGAAAACGATGGGATACGTCCACTGCCACCGCTCGGGCAACGCGCTTGCGGGCTCGCCCGAAAAGAATCGGGGATAGACCTGGATGTCGCGAATTTGTCCTGAAGTACGATCATATTTGGTAAGGAGTGCCCCCTGGCTACCTGCATAAAAGATATCCGGATTGTCGGGGTGAGAGGTGATGTAGCCAGACTCACCGCCGCCCACATCGTAACCCCACTGGCCGAGTTCGTTCATGTGCCTCCATCCGTCGCTGGGAATGGCAATTGTGGAGTTATCCTGCTGTGCGCCGGCCACGTGGTACGGAACATGATTCGTTGTGGTCACGTGATAGAGTTGCGTCGTACAGAAATCTTGATCTGTCCACGACTTCCCGCCATTGACAGATACTACACCCCCACCATCATCGGAAAGGATCATACGCTGTGGATTGTTGGGATCGATCCAGAGATCGTGATGATCACCGTGCTTGGTTTGGATGTTTTCGAATTTCATCCCTCCATCCGTGCTTTTGAAGAAATCTACATTGAGACAATATACCGTCTCGCGGTCAAACGGGTCTGCATAAATCCGCGAGTAATAAAATGCACGCTGGCGCAGTTTTCGCTCGTCGTTGGTTTTCTTCCAGGTGGCGCCCGCATCGTCGGAGCGATAGACCCCGCCGTCGTTTGCTTCGACAATGGCCCAAAGGCGTTTGTTGTCGGCAGGAGACACCGTGATTCCAATTTTTCCAATAGGGGCTGCAGGCATACCGGGATTTTGAGTCAGATCGATCCAGGTGTCGCCGCCATTTTCAGATTTCCAAAGTTTGCAGTCAGGGCCACCACCCCACATCTTCCAGGTTCTGCGATAAACCTGCCAGGTAGAGGCGTAAATGATTTTTGGGTTTGTCCTGTCTATAATAAGGTCTGCTGCTCCAGCTTTCGGGCTCACATATAAAACTTTCTTCCAGGTATTACCGCCATCCAATGACCGAAACACACCGCGCTCTTCATTATCCCCGTAAGGATGTCCAAGTGCTGCCACATAAACGATATCCGGGTTGGTTGGATGAATGCGGATGCGGGAGATCGCCTGCGTTTCCTTCAGACCCAGATGGCGCCAGGTTTTTCCGGCATCGACAGATTTGTAAACGCCGTCACCCTGCGTGATGCTTCCTCGTAGCTGGGTTTCACCGCCCCCTATATATACAATGTCAGGATTCGTCTCTGCCACCGCAACAGCGCCAATTGAGGAGCTGGAGATTTGCCCATCGGTGACCGACGCCCACTCCTGCCCTCCGTCTGTTGTTTTCCAAAGCCCACCGCCTGTCGCCCCAAAGTAGTATTCGTTAGGTCTTCCAGGACTTCCCGTCGCACCCAGGGAGCGACCACCACGCTGCGGGCCGATGTTGCGCCATCGCAGCTTATCAAAGTACTTTGGATCAGTTGTTTGTGCTGCTGGTTGGGATTGCGACCACCCCTGTAGGGCAACAGAAAGAATGAACGCGGAGATGAGGGAAATATTTTTCATAGGTGGAGGTTAGATGGAAGAAAAGATAGGCAATTAAACGAAGGAAGGAAATGAAAGATGGGTGAGTGGTCGATGGTGAGAGGTAAGAGGTGAATGGTGAGAAGTGAGAGGTGTTGTAATGTGAATTCTGCCGGGCAATTTTGTATCTTTGTTTAAGTCGGATTCGCCGACCGCTTTTCTCTACCAAATTAGAATCTGTATGAAAAAGATCATTGTTGTCGCTTTGGCCTGCGCGCTGAGTTTGCCGCTGGTTGCTCAGAAGGTCTCCTCCTCGGAGGTTCCGTCCATCATATTGAACGCGTTTAAGACCCGTTTCCCGCAAGCGAGTGGCACGAAGTGGGAAAAGGAGGGCACAACTGGGTTTGAGGCAAGTTTCAAGATGAACAAGGAATCTTATTCCTCCGGGTTTGACTTGGAAGGCCGATGGCTTGAGACAGAAAAGCCCATATCAATGAAGAGCCTCCCTGAGGCTGTTCTCGGAACGTTGCAGAATGAATTCAAAGGCTTCCAGGCTAAAGAAGTTGAATCCGTTGAGACGTCGGATCGGGGGAACTTCTTTGAAATGAAAATTTCAAAAGGTAAGGAAATCTATGAGTTGCAAGTCTCTGCAGAAGGGAAGGTGCTGAAGAAGGAAGCCCCGGCACCCGTTGAGAAAAATAAGAAGTAAGGCGAGACTGCCCCTTTCTATGAACGGTCTTTCGTTGAGCCGTCCCACTGCTATCTTTGGCTATGGTGAAACGTCTGGCCCTGCTTGGTATTCTCTTTTTTATCACTAGCTCACTCTCCGCACAGGGCCTTGCTGTTGTCTCCGGTCAGGTGATAGACCAGCAGGCCCTCAGCCCTGTACCGTTTGTAACCATCGCGGTACGACTGAAAGCCGATAGTAGCCTTTTCGCAGGGTCCGTTTCAAATGACGAAGGGCGATTCACGATTTCAGCTATTCCGAAAGGCATTTATGTTCTGGTATTCTCCTTTGTCGGGTACCAAACACAGACGCTACCGCTCCTGGTTGGTGACCTCAACAGAATTTTTGACATGGGGAAGATTATCCTTGCCCCGGATCGCCAGCAGTTGGACGCGGTGACTATCTTGGCCGAAAAGGAGGTAGTTTCTGCTGGCCTGGATAAAAAGGTATTTGATCTGGCAGAGAATACCTCGCAGCAAGGAGGCAGTGTTCTTGATGCGCTGCGCAATCTACCCGGCGTCACCGTCTCCTCTGACGGGAAGGTTCTTCTCCGCGGCAGTGACCAGGTGGCGGTGTTGATCGATGGGAAGCAGAGCAGCCTTACGGGCTTTTCAAATCAAAAAGGACTGGACAACTTACCGGCCTCCAACATTGAAAAGATCGAAATCATCAACAACCCCAGCTCCCGCTACAACGCCTCGGGCATGGCAGGTATCGTAAACATCATCTACAAAAAAGAGACGGAAACCGGATTCAACGGAGAGGTGGCGCTCAATGCCGGTATCGGAGAGCTGTGGGAACGACAGCCGAACCTGCCCCGCATAACGCCAAAGTATTCACAAACGCCAAAGCTTAACCCAAGTGTCAACGTTAACTACCGAACGAAAAAAGTGAACCTCTTTTTTCAAGGCGACGGTATCATCCGGCGAAGAGTAAATGCCAACGAGTTTTCTACCCGCGACTACAGTGACGGAACAACCGATGTGCGGTCTCAATTCCTGGAAAACCGTACCCAAAAACTCTACAACCTTAAGGGAGGCCTCGATTGGTACCTGGATGATCAAAACACCCTTACGTTATTCAGCCTGTGGCAGGATGAGTACCACATCGATCTGGGGGATGTTCCGTACGACAATCTCGAAACCAGTCAACGGCTTCGGTTGTGGACTTGGCGGGAGGATGAACGGACCCGGTTCATCAACTATGCAGCAAACTTTCAACACAAGTTTCTTCAGCCCGGCCATGAACTCAAAGCAGGCTATCAATACACGGGGGGCGGCGAAGATGAATATTTTCCATTTACCGACAGCAGCAGCGTGCGCATTGGAGATGACGCTACGTTTCTCACGGTCTTTGAATATGTCCACGCGATGACGGTTGACTATGTTAAACCACTCCGCGCCGGAAGGTTGGAATTGGGTTCACGCGTCAGCTTACGCAATATCCCGGTTACCTACACCCTAACTCCGGGACAAAACTCCATTCTGGATCCTAACCTCGGGGCGTGGTCGAAATACCAGGAGAATGTTTATGCGACTTATCTGAACTATGTGCGGGAATCAACCCACCTCGATATTGAAGCCGGGCTGCGATTTGAACCAACATGGGTGAACTTTGTAATTGATCCTGCCAATATTTATTACCAAAACAACAGCTACCAATACGCTCCCTTGTTTCCGGCCATACGGCTCACCTACAAAATCAACGATCAAAACACGCTTTCGCTCTTTCACAACCGTCGCGTTGATCGGCCAGGAGAGTTTGATGTGCGGCCGTTCCCCAAATACGATGACCCTGAAATTCTAAAAACAGGAAACCCAAACCTGCGTCCACAGTTTACCAGTTCGTATGAGGCGGCCTATAAGAAGTATTGGGATACTGGTTCACTTTTTTTATCGGCATACTATCGCAGCATTACGTCGATCTTTTCCAGAATCTATACTCAGGATCCTTCATCAACATACACCATCATCAATACGATTCCAGCCAATCTGGGTGATGGCTCAATTCTCGGTACCGAAATCGCCTACCAGCAGACCGTTTCAAAAACGCTGAAAGTGAACGGAAGCATTACGGCCTATCAGAATAAGATAGACGTCTTCAGTGGCACCAGCTATTACCCAACGCCGCAGCCATTTACTTCAGCCGCGAGCCAGGTCACAACAGGAAACGCAAAGTTGGTGTTGCTGTGGAAGCTGAAGGGGAATCTGGAGTTCCAGTTGTCTAATGTCTACTACGCCCCCGACATTGTGCCACAGGGAAGGGTGATGGAGCGCTACGCCCTGGACTTCGGATTAAAGAAGACCTCTAAAAACGGCCGAGTTGAATGGAGGATATCCGGGACAGATCTGACGAACACGTTTCAAATCCGAAAAGAGGTTACCGGAACCAATTTTAAATACAGCGCCAATAATTACTATGAAACGCAGGTGATTTCAGTTGGAGTGAAGTATAAGTTGTAGTAAGGGGCAAGGAGTCAGAAATGAGATAGTAAGAAGTAAGTGGTCAGTGGATAGTGGATGGCTGGGAGTGGTCGCTAATGGTTAATAATAAGAACTATTTGTCGATGGCAACGCTGAGCATGACTATGAGTGTGTCTGCCAGGCTGAAACTGTTGCCGCCTACATTGAAATCACGCCGATTCACCTGAAATTCTCCTTTAAAGACGGAAGTGCCATTGACCTGGGAATAGACAAACGGAAAGGTGATCTCCCGGGTAGTTGCCTTGATGGTAAGGTTGCCTTTGATCATAAACTCACCGCTTTTGGTAGAGGAGGCTACGGACGTCGAGACGAAACGAAGGCGGGGATACGTTTTCACATCAAAATACTCTTCATTCCGGAGGTGCTTGTCACGAAGGCCAATGTTGGTGTCCACCGAATTAGCATCAACGGATACATCAAATCTTGCCCGATCCGGATACAACGGATCAAAATCAATGGATCCCTCCAATCCTTTGAATGAGCCATTGACCGTACTGCCAAAATTCTTGATCTTGAACTGTACCGATGATCTCTCTGGAGACGGCTTCACAACTTGTGCAAAACAGGACATGCTGCACATCAAGGCGAGCAGGATCAGGATACTCGAGGTCACGTTACGCATTTTCATGGGCAGAAAGATAGGTCAATTACGGTTTACCTCCTGTCAGCCGGATGACAATAGAGATTCCATACACCCGGAGAGTTCGGAACCATCAAATTTGATCAGTATATTGAACGTATATGACCGTGGCCATCATCATAACCCTTTGTATCCTGCTCTTGCTGGCCTATGCCTTCGACCTGACTTCCAAAAAGACAAAGATTCCGTCTGTTGTCCTTCTCCTGTTACTGGGATGGTCGCTTCAACAGGGTACTGCCCTTTTCAAAATTCAGGTTACTGACCTTACGCCCATACTTCCCATCCTTGGAACGGTCGGATTGATACTGATTGTGTTTGAGGGTTCTTTGGAACTGGAATTCAACCGATCTAAAATGGCAACCCTCCGCAAAGCGCTTTTTGGCGCCGGATTTTCTATCCTGATACTTGGTGTCGCGCTTGCCTGTGTATTTAGCCTGGTTGGGCCCTACCCTTTTAAAGACAGCTTGACCAATGTGATCCCGCTCTGTGTTATTAGCAGTGCCATTGCCATTCCCAGTGCACAACACCTGTCGGCCAAAGACCGAGAATTTGTGATTTACGAAAGCAGCATATCCGACATCCTTGGTGTGGTACTTTTTAATTTTGTGGCGTTGAACGAAGTATTTAATGGACTTTCCTTTCTTACGTTTGGATTTCAATTGATCGTGATGGCAATTGTATCCTTCGTCGCCACACTCGGACTGGCTTACTTGCTTAGCCGCATCCGGAGCCACGTTAAGTTTGTGCCTATCCTTCTCATTATGATGCTTGTTTACACACTGTGCAAACTTTATCACCTACCTGCACTATTCTTCATACTCCTGTTTGGGTTGTTTATCGGTAACATCGATGAGCTAAACCATGTTCCATGGATTCATCGATTCCGCCCAGAGGAACTGGGAAAGGAAGTGACCAAGTTAAAAGAATTAGTTGCAGAAGCGACCTTCCTGATCCGGTCGCTTTTCTTTCTGGTGTTTGGTTTTCTCTTGAAGACGGCAGACATTTTGAATACGGAGACTATCCTCTGGTCGGGTGTCACGGTTGGGCTTATTTATGGTGTGCGTGCTTTGCAGCTGACGCTCTCCCGTATGCCCCTCAATACCCTTTTCTTCATCGCACCCCGCGGACTCATTACCATTCTGCTATTCCTCTCCATCAACCCAGGAAATTCCATACCCTTGGTAAACAACTCACTGATTACCCAAGTCATCATCATGACGGCATTGGTGATGATGTTGGGTTCGTTTCTTGAACGGAGCAGTGAACGGCACACCGAGACGCATTGATTTAGCATTATTGCAACTAACCCGCTGAGGCGCAGCGCTATCCTTAGCGGTTCCTGGCCATTCATTTATTGGGTCTAACTTAAAACAAGCATTGCGTTGCGTTGTTAATACGTATATGGAAACCAAGAAAAAATCCTCCCGCAAGGCGAAAAGTGCCGGAAAAGACAAAATCGCCCAGGCCTATCGTCAGGCCCTATTGACGGAAGGCAAGCAGCCGTCTTCGGTATTCACCTTTTGCCAGTCGATCGGTATGACTGAAGATGAGTTCTACAAACAATACGGCTCTTTTGACGCCATCGATAAAGAAATTTGGAAAACGTATTTACAGACAGTCGCGGGCAGGCTCATGGAGGATGTCAACTACCCTTCATTTTCAGTTCGGGAAAAGATACTCGCATTCTATTTCACACTCGCTGAAGTCCTGCGTGCTGACAGGAGCTTTGTATTGTACGGTCTAAAAGGGTGTAAGAACCCGGCAACTCCACCCCCTTTTCTCAAAGCATTCAAAACCGACTTCGAGTTATGGATTAATCCTGTTTTAAATGAAGGAAAGCAAAGTGGTGAAATAGCCCAACGCCCAATCCTGGACACCCGGTATGCCAGTCTCTTCTGGTTACACCTGGTCTTCATCCTGCAATTCTGGGCAAAGGACGACAGCCCCGGATTTGAACAGACCGATGTAGCGATTGAGAAGTCTGTCAACCTAGCGTTCGACCTTGTCGGAAAGGGCATACTCGACAACGCGCTTGATTTTGGAAAGTTCCTGTACCAAAGCGCCAAGGCTTAATCTAAAGCCCTGCCCCATCCATGAAAGAGCAAAAAAATATTCCTACAACGAAAGTTCAGCGGGCAACTAAGTTTCTAACTACCGGGGCGAAGATTGGCCGCAATTATCTCAAACATTACGGCAAGAAGCTTGTAGATCCTTCAACAACGCGGGATCAGTTGCATGAAGACAACGCAACGGATATCTATGACAGCCTGAGCAAACTGAAAGGCAGTGCGCTGAAAGTAGCCCAGATGTTGAGCATGGACAAGAACCTTCTTCCCAAAGCCTATCAGCAACAGTTTTCCATGGCACAATACAGCGCACCCCCCCTGTCGTACCCGCTGGTGGCAAAAACATTTCAAACCTATTTCGGGAAAGCCCCCGGACAAATATTCGATACCTTTTCCCATCAGGCGATCAACGCCGCTTCCATGGGGCAAGTGCACCGCGCTACACTCAAAGGAAAAACCCTTGCTGTAAAAATTCAATACCCCGGGGTATCCGATAGCGTCAAGAGTGACCTGGCCATGGTCAGGCCGATTGCGCTGAGTATGTTCAAGCTAAACCCGGTGGAGTACGAAGAATTCATCGGCGAGGTAGAGTCACGGCTGCTCGAGGAAGCGGACTATCAACTGGAACTTCGCCGGTCGATGGAGATGTCGGAGAAAAGCAGATCCATGGAAAACCTGGTGTTTCCTACCTATTATCCGGAGATGTCGGCTCCAAAAATCCTCACCATGGATTGGTTGGATGGGCAACTACTCGGTGAGTTTGTGAAGAAAGGAAGACCATCGCAGCAGGTGGCCAACAAGATTGGTCAGGCGATGTGGAATTTCTACCACTTCCAGTTTCATCAGTTGAAGACCGTTCACGCGGATCCTCATCCGGGAAACTTCATTATTACCTCCGACAACAAGTTGGGCGTCATTGACTTTGGATGCATCAAGGAAATTCCGGAGGACTTCTATCAACTCTATTTTCAGCTGCATCATAAGGACATCCTGGACGACAATGAAAGGTTGGAAAAGATATTCTATGCCATGCGCTTCATCTATAAAGAGGACAGCCCCCAGGAAAAGAAATTCTTTAAGGCCGTCTTTCTTGAGTTATTGGAGTTGCTGGGCAGACCCTTTCACACACCCACATTCGACTTCGCAGACCCATCCTATTTCGAGACCCTCTACCGTGTGGGTGAAAAGATTTCAAATATGAAGGAACTGCGTGATTCTAAAAAAGCCCGTGGCCTCAAGCACGCCTTGTACATCAACCGCACCTACTTTGGGCTGTACAGCATTCTCAATGAGTTGGGTGCGACAATCAACACGGCATCATTCGTTCCTTCCTGGAAGTCGTTCTAAACTTTCGTCTTCGTCTTTCAGCGCATCCGTGCTTATCCGTGGCATCCGTGGCAAAAGCCCACGCTATTGCGTGTCCTTGTAATAGAATTTTGTACCACGAAATACTTGAAAAGTCAAGGCCACGTAAAACACGTTGGCATTAAAATCAGCAAACGGTTTTAAGCCAGCTCCATCTGTATAGTCCTTATTGAACCAGTTCGTGAGGTAATACTTGAACTTCAATTGCGTTCCTTCGACGAGGCCTATGCCTAAGAACAATGAATGATATAAGGTAGGCGTGCGCTTGCTAAACCACTCGTCATACTCATCCACCCGCTCATCGTTTACGAACTTCTTCTCCTTGTAGGCAAAGGGCAGCTCAAGCTCATACCCGGCAAACAAAAAGCGATCGTTCATATTTCCGACCTTGATGCCAATCGGTAATCCGATGGTATAGTTACGTGTCTTGTAGTAGGTGCCCGGGGTGGCGGGGTCGTCATAAATAAAGCCTACGTTGCGGATGTTAAAGCCGGTCAATATCCCAAACTTATCACTCAGGTCGTGGTGTAACTGTGTTTGCAGATTGAAGACGGGAGAAAACCGGACAGTAGTGGGCAGGTTGACGCCGTTGTTGCTCGCACTGGCCCATGAAAAGATGATCTCTCCGCCGGTGGTTGTATACTTTTTCCGCTGAGCGAAGAGCGTGAAAGAGCTGAGAAATAGAAGGAGGACAATGACCTGTTTCATATGATTAGACTTGTTAGTTAACGTAAAACTAAAAGGACGGGCAAGATTGACCAATGATTTTTGACAGGAATGCATCCGCCTTGATTCTCTCTCCCATCAAATCAATGCCGACAATTTTTCGGGTAAAAAACTATATATTGAATCCCTATGAAAAAATTAATCTCCTCCCTCCTTTCTTTTTTACTGTTGCTCCCAATCCTATCCCTGGCACAAACCCCTGGCAACACCGTCATTGCCATCAAGGCCGACCGGATCATCACCGGTGACGGCAAGGAAATCCTGTCTGCTGTGGTCTTGCTTACCGGCGACCGAATTACTGCGGTGGGAAAGGCTTCGGAAATCCGCATTCCTGCGGGCGCCAAAATCATCGACTTGAAGGGCCACACCCTCATGCCAGGGTTCATGGATGCGCACACGCATCTGGCCTCCATTGATGATGACGGCGGAGATTTGGCCGCACTGAAAGAAACTCCTGCACACGGCGGCATCTATGGCGCCATCAATGCACGCAAGACCCTAGAGGCGGGCTTCACGACCGTTCGTGAAGCTGGCTCGCTGGGCTATGTAGACGTGGCGCTACGTGATATCATCAACCGCGGACTTACTCCCGGCCCACGCATTCATGCTTCGGGGCCTGCGTTGGGAACTACCGGCGGACATGCCGATGTAAACGGTTGGAGTCCGATGCTCGACCTGCCCGGGACAGGTGCGATTGTTAATGGTGCCGACGAGTTTAGGAAACAGGTTCGCTTGAATGTGAAATACGGAGTTGACCAAATCAAGATTGTTGCCACAGGCGGGATCCTCTCCGTTGGTGATGCGGTGGGTGCGCCGCAGATGACGATTGAAGAATTGACAGCAGCAGTAAGTGAGGCGAAGCGTCTTGACCGTAAGGTAATGGCCCATGCCCACGCCGGGGAGGGATTGCTGGCGGCTGTGAAAGCCGGCGTTGCCTCGATTGATCATGGGAGCCTGGTCAGCGACGAGGCCATCGCCGAAATGAAACAGCGCGGTACCTTCCTGGTTCCCACGCTGATTATTCTCGAAGAGATCGTGCGCGACGGCGAGAAGCGCGGGGTGCCCGCCTATGCGATGGTCAAAGCAAAAGCCATCGCCGTCGAGCGACGTGTGCGATTGCGTGCGGCGTATCAGGCCGGCGTTCTATTTGCGTTGGGCACCGATGCCACAAGTAATATCCACGGTCGCAATGGCGAAGAATTCAGGTACATGGTGGAAATCCTGGGCGCAACACCGATGGAGGCCATCACGATCGGTACATTGAATACGGCTAAACTACTCGGTGTGGAAAAAGATCTCGGCACCCTGGCAGCCGGAAAGCTTGCCGACATGGTTGCGGTGCCCGGCAATCCACTCATGGACATTACGCTGTTGGCACATCCTGATTTTGTGATGAAGGGAGGAGTGGTGGTGAAGGATGGTAAAGAGTGATTTATTTGGTGGTATGGAGAAAAGGGTGAAACGGTGGGGATTCAAGTATACTTTCTTTGCATGAGGATCTTATCATGTATAGATATTATCATTATCTTTGCATGAAGGCCGGTTCACGGATACTGGCTATACACGACGATGTCTCCTGAAAAACCATACAATCAATTACCCCTGTTGCCCCCACCACGGGAGAAAATTGAAACGGTTAAGGTCCTTCGCCAATTGGTTAAATCGTCCGTCGCCCTGGCTGAGTTGAAGGGTTTGGCAATGACATTGCCCAATCAATCGATCCTCCTGAATGCAGTTATCCTAAAAGAGGCAAGGGCTAGTTCAGAAATTGAAAACGTAATTACTACGCAGGACAAATTATATCAAGCACTTTCCGCAAAGGGCATTGAGTCAGATCCTGCCACGAAGGAGGTATTACGCTATCGGGAAGCCGCTTTGTTCGGCTTTAACTTCATTAAGCAAAAAGGCTTTCTGAGCACAAACACTATTTTGGAGATTCAAAAAATACTAGAAGCAAGCCATGCAGGTATCCGTAAGCTACCAGGCACCGCACTGCGCAATGCGGCTACCAACAAAGTCATTTACACACCGCCCGATACGCATGAAAGCATTCTAAAACTGATGCGGAATTTGGAGAACTATCTGAATGAGCAAGATGATATCTCCCCATTAATAAGAATGGCCGTTCAGCACTATCAGTTTGAAAGCATCCATCCTTTTTATGATGGCAATGGAAGGACGGGCAGAATCATCAATATTCTTCATCTTGTTTTGAATGACTTGCTGGAAAGTCCCATTCTTTATCTGAGCAATTACATAATCCGCAATAAAAAGGATTATTACCAGCTCTTACAAGAAGTACGGACCAAAAACGCCTGGGAGGATTGGATTCTCTTCATGCTGAAAGGCGTTGAAGAAACAGCGCTTGAAACCAATACCCAGATAAAGGCCATTCACAAGCTGTTCCTAAGTACCCAGGAAAAGATAAAGGAAGGAGCTCCTAAAGCGTACAACAAGGAATTGTTGGAGATTCTATTTGAGCATCCTTACTGCAAAATAGAAATTCTGACCAATCGCCTCAAGATATCCCGTATCACCGCATCCAAATACCTTAGGCTGCTTGAATCCATTGGCGTTCTCAAGTCCATTCAGGTATGGAAGGAAACACTCTACATCAATACCAAGTTGTTTGATCTGTTAAAGAGTCAGTAACTCAAAGACCCAGCGTGACTGGGGTTTTTCTCGTACGTTACAACGACTCATTGTTGGTGTTCCAATTCAATACAACACTCCACCTGTGGCACCCATCACGCCCTTGTTGTGTGTTCTCCACCAACAAGCCTACGCTTGTTCAGCCGTGCGGTCTCCATACACGGATTCCCCAGGGACTTCGAAGGGAGTTGGCGAGGAGATTCCTCGCTACGCTCGGAATGACGGGGCAATGTGGCAGAACTAATGCTTCGCTTCTCAGCGCGGTCTTGATACACGGATTCCCCAAGGAAACCCCGGGGTAGTTGGCGGTGGTTAAGAATAATCCCTACATTGGGATTCCTCGTTGCGCTCGGAATTATCGCACCGTGGTATAGGATAAATAATTATGCTAACCCTAACAAACATAGAAAATCAGTTAAGCAGCAAGGATTTGTTTGATGCCTTCAAGATCCAATTGGCAAGGGATTTTGAAACGGGGAATTTTTCTGCTGATTTTGTGGCGACGCTTGAGCCAGATTATCTTGGCATCCGTAAAACAATTGTGTTTGAACTGCAGCGCAATGAAAAAAAGACCGATTCCGGTTTAATGCCCTTGCTGTACCGAATTGATATTAGTGAAGCTCAATTGCAGCGGTATTTAAATAAGCGCCCGAATGAAAATCACCTTGAGGTTATCGCAGAACTCATCATCAAGCGTGTATTGCAAAAAGTCGTCATCAAGCAATACTACAAGAAGAACGAAAATTCGTAGCGGCATACCGTTTGCGCTGCGTGTTTCAACATCACTTCCCTGGCACCGACGTCTGATTGTACCTAAAGTATGTATCCGTGTACGTGCACCCATCCGAAATCCCATAGTTCGTAAAGGTCAGTGTGGTCTTGGTGAACAAAATGTTGGAGCCTGAGATAGAGTACCCGTGAGGACCAGGGCTCCCTGCCCCCGACAAAAAGATGGAGTTGCCGCTCAGGTAGTAAGCGCCGTTCTCTTTTGACACCGATGCACCCCGACGCGCCTGCTCCCATGACCATTCCCCTTCCGAGAAAGTAAGAACACCGCATTCCCCCGCAGAACCAGAGCAAATGTTCTCGAGGTTATCCCCCACCATATCGCAGCCGGTCAATATATGGGAGGCAAACTTCCACTTGCCCAAATGAGAAAGCTCTTCCTGAGGCTGAGCTATTTCATGTTCGCCACAAGCGCAAGCCAGGATCAGGATGATTGCTGAGATTGTGGGATTGCTTCTGGCCATGGTTGAAATTCAATTTACGCATAATTGCAGGATTCAGCCATAGCAAGAAACCCGCTTAGCGGACCGGCGGCGCCTTTCGCGGCACACGCTCCGCAGCCATCGCCGCGTGATAGACGTACGACGCCATGATCGTCGCGTTCTTCATGAGGTCCTCTGGCTGGATTCCCTCGAGAAAGTCGAGGTTCGTGTGCCCCGCCGTGCCGGGCGTACGATCCTGTAAGAACTGAAAGCCCGGGAGGCCCACGTCGTCAAACGCGACATGGTCGGTGCTGCCGAGGCTCTGGTTGGAGACCATCGTCATGCCGAGGTCGCGGAACGGTTCCATCCAGGCAGTAAGCATCGTGCGCGCGGCTTCGTTCCCCTGAAGATATATACCGCGGTACTGCCCTGCTCCATAGTCTTGATTAAAGTACGCAGACAACAGTTCGTAGTCTGGCTTCACGCCGACCTTCGGGTCGAGCGGGTCGCCGAAGTGCTGCCGCACATAAGCACGCGACCCAAAGAGCCCCTGCTCCTCACCCGACCAGAGTGCGATGCGGATGGTGCGCCGCGGCTTGACGCCAAGTGCCTTGAGGATACGCACGGCCTCAAGTGCGACGGCAGTGCCTGATGAGTTGTCGCTGGCGTTGGGACTGCCGTGCCAGGTGTCGAAGTGTGCGCCGACCATCACGACGCCGGCCTTCGGATCTGTGCCGGGGATCTCGCCGACGAGGTTCAGCGCTTTTTCCACGCGGTCGCCGATGCGATTGCGGATTTCCACCTCCACTTTCACGACAATTCCGCGCTTGAGGATGCGGTGCATCCGGTTGTAGTGCTCGGGCGTCACCGCGAGAATCGCTGGTGAGTTGCGCATGCCCTCGGCACTCCATCCATCCTCTCGCGAGCCGGGGCGCGAGTAGCCAGGGACGATGGCAATGCGGTTACCGTCGGTCTGCAACACGACGGCGACCCCTTCGCTCTTGAAGAATGTCATGCGCTCGGTCGCCGTGACCAGCGCCGGGTTCGTGATCTTACGCGGTGTGGGGCGCGGCGGGACGATCGTTATCTTCTCGAGCGCCGCGAGCTCCTCGGCGGTGTAACGCGACACACCGTTTGTGAGCGTTGCGAGGTCGATGATCGCAGGATTGGAAATGAGTACCGCCTTCCCGCGCAGCTTGCCACGTAGTGCTTCGAGATCTTCACGCGTCTGCAAGTCCACGATCATCGCCTCTGCGGTGACCTTGCCATCGGTGCCGGCCGTGTGTGCGACGGGATAGGCAGTAAGCGGCGTATAGTCTGGCTCGATCATGTGAGCTGAGACATATTCGTTGTCCCAGGTCACGCCGTAGTCCATATAGGGTTCGCTCGTGACGTTTGCGAGTCCCATCCGCTTCATCTCGTCCAACGCCCAGGTCTGCGCGCGTTGCATGTCGCGCGACATCGTGAGGCGTGCGCCGAGCACGTCGACGATGTAGGATTCGTACTCCATCACCTTCGACCGCTGAAGACCTTCCTCGCGGATGCGGGCGACCATGGCCCAGTCGACGGATGGTGATTGGGTGAATGCTGTGGCGAACGTGAGGAAGACGGCGAGGGCGATGGCGCGGGTGGCAATGCGTATGTGAACGGGCATCATGGGCTCTGGGGTTGAATCAACTTAATAGTTGAGGTGTCAGATTTTTCTTGATTTCTAAATAGCCCTACGTGAGTTCAAGTCGGCTATTTGTTGGATAAAAATAGTTAAAAAGAACGCCAGGGAAAATGCCTTCATCCATAGCGGAAATACATTCCAAATTCTGTCAGGATTTCCCAATTTGATTCAAATGGTGATATCAATCCGGTTGCTGAAATTGGGAACATGTCAGATAGGAGAAATTATGCAATCCGGAAGGCTTAGTATGACAAAAAGTGTAGGTATACCGGATGAAGTAGTTACGAATAAGATCTACCTGATCAGAAGTAAAAAGGTAATGCTGGATATGGATTTGGCCGAACTGTATGGCGTAGAGACAAAGCAACTAAAACGAGCAGTCAAAAGAAACCTCGATCGTTTTCCGGATGATTTTATGTTCGAGCTGAATGATCAGGAATTTAAAAACTTGAGGAGCCAATTTGGCACCTCAAGTTCGGGTGGGGTTCGCTATGTCCCAATGGCATTTACAGAGCAAGGAGTAGCCATGTTGTCAAGTGTCTTAAACAGTAAAAGGGCCATTTTCGTAAATATTCAGATTATAAGAATCTTCACGAGGCTACGAGAAATGATTTTGACTCACAAAGACATTTTGCTGAAGCTTGAAGAACTGGAACGAAAAGTTACTTATCAGGATGGAGACATCACATTGATCTTCAAATACCTGAAAGAATTGCTCAATCCCAAAACAAAATCCATGCGAAAGATTGGCTTTAAGCACACAAAGGGAGATTAAATCAATCCCAAGGGGCTGGGGAGGATGCCAACCCAAGCCGTTGGTGTTCCGATGTCTCATCGGGTCACCAACAACCCACAGGGTTCCCAAATAAAACCATATCTAAATTTATCAATTCGCTCCCACGGACGGCATGAAACGGGGGATGACCCAAAGATGAATCCTCGAAGGTCTCTCGAACATCCCTCGAAGGCCCCTCGAACACCTCTCGAAGCCGCCTCGAAGGTCTCTCGAAGCGCCCTCGAAGCGCCCTCGAAGAAAGGGATCTTTTTCTGAAAGCCGCCTCGAAGCGGCCTCGAAGAAATGCGTTGCCGACTCGAAGCGTCTTCGAGAAAATGCACCTGTTTCTCGAAGCCCTGCTCGAAGAACCGTATTGATTTCTGAAAGCGGCTTCGAGGAAATGTACTTTTTCTCTGAAGGGTTCTCGAAGAAACCACCTTCATTTCCCGAAGCACCTCCGAAGAAATTCACTTTTTTCTCGAAGCGGCCTGAAAACTGTGACTTTTGCCATACCTTGAACCTACATCGACTATGAGATTAAATATCTTTCTTATTGCACTCGCCGGACTCCTGATATCCAGTTGTTCCCCAGAAAGAAAAGCAGAAGAAATTAAGACACCCAACTGGTTCGCTGATGCGAAATTCGGAATGTTTATTCACTGGGGGCCTTACTCGGTGCTGGGCGGGGAATGGAACGGACAGCGGATTGCGCAGGGAGACATTGCAGAATGGATCATGGAGCGATTCAAAATTCATGTTCAGGATTACCGGAAGGTGGCCGCATCGTTTAATCCTGTCAGTTTCAATGCCCGGGAGTTGGCCTTACTTGCCAAAAAGACCGGGATGAAGTACATCATCATCACCGCCAAACATCATGATGGTTTTGCCATGTTTCATTCACAGGTCAGCAAGTACAACATTACAGACTACACCCCGTTTGGAAGAGATCCGATTAAGGAACTGGCAGACGCCTGTGCCCGGGAGGGAATTCGGTTTGGCGTGTACTATTCACACCGTGAGGACTGGGACCATCCGTATGCCTATGGCAATACCTGGGACTATGATTCATCACAAACCAACCTGGATTCGATGGATCATCCTGAGCTCTTTAGAAAGTATCTGGAAGAAAAAGCCAAGCCGCAGCTCAAAGAATTGCTGACCGATTATGGTCCCATTTCCATTGTATGGTTTGACCGGGGCATGTATACACAGGCGCAAGGAAAAGAATTTACCGATATGGTACACGCCCTTCAACCGGGTTGCCTCGTCAACGGACGCGTTGGCCATTATGACAAAGAATTGCTGGGTGATTACCAGAGCATGACCGACAATGGTATGCCGGCCGGTGGGATTGAAGAATATTGGGAGACTCCCCAAACCCTGAACGATACCTGGGGGTACAGCAAATTTGATCAACACTGGAAGAAGCCGGAAGAAATTATCCGGAGACTGGTGACGGTGGTCAGCAAGGGAGGCAACTACCTACTAAACGTCGGGCCCGATGGCATGGGTGTAATCCCTGCGCCATCCGTTGATATTCTCAACCGTGTCGGAAGTTGGACAGCGCGCTATGGAGAGAGCATTTATGGTACTGGCCCCTCACCTTTTTCTGGAGAACTTCCATGGGGGTATTGCACGCGGAAAGGTCAGATGATTTATCTGCATGTTTTTGAGTGGCCAAAGGATGGATCCTTAGAAATCTCGGGACTGAATAACGAGATTCACAAAGCCTATTTGTTAAAAGACAAAGCGACAAGTCTGTCGTTCTCGCGAAGCAAACCAGAAGAAGTGACGGTCAATGTTCCGGTCAGTCCGCCCGATTCCATCAATACGGTGGTTGTTCTGGAAATCGTTGGAGAACCCGACGTGGAGCCATTCATAGTCCATCAGGCCGGCAGGCAAAACATCCAGCTCGACTACAACACTGCATCTACAAACGGCCGGGCGCAGAAAAGAGCAAACCGCAAAGGCGAGGAACAGCAGTTTCATATCTCCAGGATGGAAGGGCCGGAAGACTGGATTGAATGGAAAGCAGATTTTCAGACTCCTGGGACTTATAAGATCATTATCACTTATACCGCCATACCAGGTTGGGAGGATGGAGCGTATGTAATCAGCAACGGAAGTAAAAAAATTCGTGGTCCCGTCATCCCGACAAATGGATGGTATGAATATAAGTCAGAAGAAGCCGGTGTGCTGGAAATCAAAGAAGCGGGTGTGGCTACTATTCGTCTTTTTCCAGAAAAAGAATTGAAACATTATATGATGTATTTCAGTCACCTGGAACTTGTTCTTGTGGACTAGTACCCAGTCCCAGGCCTTACGTATCGCCGGATGTAACCACAAGGAAAGCTTAAAACTGAAAAAGGCAGCCACGATTAGGTAACTGCCTTAATTTGATGCTCCTCCTCTTGGACCCCGACTGCGGAGACCTACGTCGGGGCAGGCTTGAACTAGTTTCAAAGCCTAATTCAGGCCAGTGGTAAGATGCTCCTCCTCTTGGACTTGAACCAAGGACCCTCTGATTAACAGTCAGATGCTCTAACCAGCTGAGCTAAGGAGGAGTGTTTAAATCCTTTTCTGGTTGAAAAGGAGTGCAATATTAAGGGTTTCGGGGGGAAAAGACCAAAAAGGTATCCTAGAATGGTTAAATCGGTGAATTACTGTCCATTTGTCCCATTGTCGGGTGGTTGAAAGCACCACCCCGGCCTGTCGGCCACCCCTCCTTTCGGGAGGGGAAAATGCAGGACTTCGGTTGCATAGTAAGCTTTTTTCCAAGATCTCGAATCGCCAGCTGGCTCTTGGGTTTTCCCCTCCTGTCTTCAGGAGGGGTCAGTGGTGGTAAAATTCCTCTTAATCCCCTCCAATAGACCTGCCAAGTCCTCAAACACCCTGCAATTCTCAAACCGGACCACCCGGATATTCACGCTGTTCAGGAACGCCGTTCGCCGCTGATCATTCACAAGGCCTTCGGGCGTAAAGTGGTGTGCTCCGTCAAGCTCAACACATAGCCTTTCGGATGGGCAATAGAAATCCAATATGTAGGATCCAACGCTATGTTGCCTTCTGAATTTACGGCCTTCCAATTGGCTTTTCTGCAATGACTTCCAAAGGGTTGCTTCGGCTGTGGTGAGGTTGTTGCGAAGTTTTTTGCGGTATGGCTTGAGGTGCCTTCGATTGTGGATTTGGTTTTTCATGAAAATACCACCCCGGCCAGTCGGCCACTCCTCCTTCCTGGAGGGGAAAATGCAGGAATGCGGTTCTAGCTCGGAGTGCACTTCAAAGATTCGGAAGAGTGCAGAGTTCTTGCACTTTCGCCCTGAAGGTTTTCATTACAATTTCATGGTTGACTAGCCAAGGTTGGCCACAAATATCATCGCCACTGCCGCCGGCGCAACGTAGCGAATCAGAAATCGCCAGACGATCATGTGAACTGGCTTCGGTTGCAACAATTCCTCTTCGCAGACCTGGCGCGTGATCAGCCAGCCGGCAATTACCGCCATGAGAATACCACCCATCGGCATGAGGAGGTTGGAGCCGAAATAGTCCAACAGACCAAAGAAGGTCTTGCCTTCCAATGGGCCAAATCCAAAGGGTGTGAAATCCTTCCATACGTTGAAAGAAAAAACCGTACCTAAACCAATCACCCACAACAGCACTCCGGCCACAATGGAAATCTGCTTGCGTGTGAAGCGGGTCGTCGCTTCAAGGTGGGCTACCACCGACTCGAGCAAGGAAATGGAAGAGGTCAACGCTGCCACCACGAGTAACAGAAAAAATAAAGCCCCCACAAATCCACCACCGGGCATATCGCCAAATGCAATGGGCAGCGTCATGAAGATCAGCCCCGGCCCTTCCGCCGGTGATAGTCCGTATTGAAAAACAATTGGAAAAATCGCAAGGCCCGCCAGCATCGAGGCAAGTCCGTCGGAGAAGGCGATGATGGCCGCAGACTTTAAAATATGCGTCGTGCGTGGCATATAGGCACCGTACGTCAGCATAACCCCTACGCCGATCCCCAATGAAAAGAATGCCTGACCAAAAGCCGCGAGCACTGTCTTCGCGGTGAACTTTGAAAAATCTGGTGCGAACATGAAATTGACGGCCTGCAGAAATTCGCCTGTGAACATCGCGTAGACGACGAGGGCTGCCAGGATCAGAAACAATGCCGGCATCATCCATGAAAGTGACCGCTCCAACCCGCCTTGTATGCCAAGCGCCACAATCCACACTGTCGCAATCACAAATACCCCCTGTCCGATCATCATCCGCACAGGACTGTCAAGAAGTGTGTTGTAAAAACTCACTGCGGAAACGGCATCAAGGTTATCGAGCATGCCCGCAAAAGAAGTTACCGTATAGTCCAGGGTCCAGCCGGCGATGACGCAATAGAAACTCAGAATCAGAAATACACCAATCATCGAGACCCAGCCGAAGATGGTCCAGCGCGGATGAAGGCCGTCTTTTTTGATTAGTACTTCCAGCGAGCCGACCATGCTCTTCCCTCCTCTTCGGCCAATCAACAACTCGGCGCCCAGAATTGGGATGCCCATGACGAGCAACGAAATGAGGTAGACCAGCACAAATGTTCCGCCTCCATTCTCGCCGGCCAGGTAGGTAAACTTCCAGATATTGGAAAGCCCCACGGCGCTGCCGATGGAAGCCAGAATGAATAAATAGTTAGAAGACCAGCCGGTCGTGGGTTTTTGCTCTGCCATCGCTGCGAATTACGACAATTGATTGAGGTTATAGCGCATGATGGATCCGTGAGGGCCATCCTTTATCCGCTCCACGTCAAACACATCTCCTGCCGGGCCCGTGCGTCGGGTGGTAACTGCGTGGATGCGCGCGATGTCTTCCGCGTCAAGTGAAAAATCAAAAACACGGAGATTTTCGTTGAGGTGTACTGCCGTGCGTGCGCCGATGATGGCAGCCCCAACCTGCTTTCGTTCAATGATGTACCGCGAGGCCACATTTGAAATGCTCGTGTGATACTTGTCGGCGATGCCTTTCAATTGGCGCAGCAATTCCTGAAACAGCGACCATGAGCCAAATTCTTCAATCATCAATTTGTATTTCACCTGTGACCGGTTGTCAAATGGAGGCAGCGGTACGGCTTCGTCCAGCCATTGCTCGTTTAGAAATCCGCCGGCTACGGTGCCGTAACATAACAGTTGAATATTATGTTTCGCGCAAAGCTCAACAAGTCCCTTCTCGGGTCGGTTGTCCAGGAGTGAATATTGGACCTGAAGAGAAGACAGCGGCACACCGGACTCAACAATCTCCAGCGTGCTGGTGGTATTGAAGTTCGTTCCGGATATCAAATGGATTTTTCCGGCCTGTTGCAATTCTTTCAACCAGTGCGCAGTCTCCACCCAACCGGGAATGGAATACGCCCACCAGCTGAACTGGACCATATCCAATCGCTCCACGCCGAGCCGTTTCAAAGACCTGTCGATGATGCGTTCGACATAGGCTTTGTTGAGTGTTGCCAGCGCATCGTAGTCGGGAACGAACTTGGTCAGCACCTGGATATCTGCGTGTGATCCGAAGCGTTCCTTTCGAGCGGCCAGAAATTTTCCAATGACCTCTTCGACGCCGGTGTAAATATCGGCACAGTCGAAGGTGGTCACGCCAGCATCCGCAAATGCGAACATGTCTTCAATGGGGTCCGCGCCAGTTCCCTGACTGTGTCCGGCCGACAATTGCCATCCGCCTTTGATGATCCTGGAAATGGAAAAGCCCGGTGCGAGCTCGATGCGCTCGACACTCATGCTTTTTCGGCCCACGGGTTATTCTCCGGAAGGGGCACTACCGTGGTATCCGCGCGGTTGAATGTTTGTTTGCCAATGCGGCTGATCCGGAAGCGCGCGCCGCAATGCGGATCCGGGCAAGCGATGATGTGGTCCGTCGCCATCCAGTCAAACTGATTTAAGGGTCGTTGCTTTGCCGGCAGCAAGGGCAGCAAGGCTGCTAGTGCGTAGAGCGAAAATGGTTTGTCGGTTTTGAAGTACAGGTTTTCACCCCGCAATTCAAAAGACTCTCCTACCTGGTGACTGCATACAAAGGGCTTCTCGCCTTCTATGGTTTCAACGCGTAGGTCATATAGATGAAATTGTGCCATGGCCTTTTCTTTACACTTCAATATTCAACATTCATTATTCAATATTTCTAAGTTCAACTAATAAGTGCAACACAAGCGGCAAAGAGAAAGGAGGATTGCTCCCCCTTTCAATTGACCGTTGCTTAAACTTGTGTTGCGATGACA
>JAYVBH010000047.1:0-69602 GCA_043750575.1 Cyclobacteriaceae bacterium | reverse complement strand
GTGAGGAGGCACATGGCTAAGGATTGCGGCAAAAAGAAAAAGTGCTCAAAATGAGCACCCTTCCTTCGTGTCTTTGCAGTTAATGTTTTCTCTGCTATTCGGTTTACTTTTCCTTCGCGCCTTCGCGTCTTCGCGGTTAATTTTTCCTCTGCGCCTAATTATTCCAAACCAGATTCTTTGTCTTCGCTTTATCCCGGATGGCTTTGATCAGGGCCGCATCCAGCAGGGTATCTTCATTCGCTTGTTGGCTGTGAGAAGCGATGTACTCCTGACGTTTCTTGTTCAGTTCCTGAATTTCATTCTGAATAGCACTACGTTCATTGGCTTTTTGGATCACATATCCTTTCCTCTGCTCAGCCGACATTCCCTGCATTTCTGCGGGCAGTTGTTCGGCCGGGGCGGCAGAAATTACGCTTTCATCTTCCTTCGCGGCATCTACAAGGTCCCACGATGAATTCTTATAGGCATGCGTACTTTTTGAGACGGCCCGTTCTACTTTATTACCCATGCCATAGCTCTCAGCATTCATGTCCTGGGTAGCCTGTGCGGCTTTCTTGTGCTCGCCAGCGGTGCCATAGTAGATATACGTTTTGTTGAGTCGCTCATTGCACGCATCGATCTTCGAATCATACGGCGTGGTGATATACACTGTTTTACGATTTTGTTCGATGCTCATATAGCTTCCACCGGCGATATCTGCTCCATCTTTCCAGTTGGTATTTAGGCCTTCATCAAAGCCTCCGCAGAATATCGTGTTCACGACTACACCCTTTTCTTTGGCAGCCGAGCAAGCGATTCGATAGGAGACAGATCCTTGAGTGAACGGCTCATTGCCCGCAATAAAGATCATTTTCAAGTCCGCATTTGAAGTTGACCAGCCCAGCTGGTTAAGTGAGGTCTTGATGACGTGACCACAAAACTCATTTCCTCCATTGGTGGTAAGCGCAAACAATTTTTCAGAGATCAGATCCAGGTCATCCGTTAAGCCGATCACCTGGCGAATGTATCCTTCGGTCGATGGCAGACCATCATTTCCGTATTCATACAGCGCAATTTTGATTCGGGGCCGCGAGCCATCTCCGCATTTTGCTGCTGCCAGTTCGTTTACAATTTTCCACAGTTGTGATTTCGCCTGATTGATAAGGCCATCCATGCTGTTGCTTGTATCCAATAGCAAGGCAAGCATGATTTGCTGGTCCTTTGCGCTGGTTTTTTCAGGCGATGATTCAATGGACTGAATGGATCGGAACCCAGATACGAGGGTAATGCCCAGCAGGACAATAGCAACACGTAAAAAGCGAAGGCTGATGATGTTTTCGGTTTTCATACAATAGTTGTTTAAAGTTTATTGTAGGATGCGGCCAATCGTCAGATTCCATAAGCATTCTGACCAAAAAGTTTTAATGGCGGAAAGGCTCTAAAAAACTACGTTTAGAGTGGTTGAAACCGGGAGTTGTAGGGTAACGAGGAATCAGGCCTAACCTAATAACTTAAACCAGGGTCTATCTCATACTCCTTCGCATAAAGCCTTGCAGGAAGTTTTCCATCTACCACCAGACAAGCCATTAAATTCCCAACGCCATCCGAACACATGGCCGAGGAGCCATTGCCAACGGTGACAAAAAGGCGATCATGCACTTTACCGATGTAGGGGTTTTCATGGTGCTGCGGCCGGGGCAGGAGGCAGCGCTTCGAGATGCAGCGCTCTATCTTGAGATTCGGCATGAGGGACTTCAGTGCGCTGAGCATTTTAGGAATGTGTGCATCACTATCTCCATTTCTGAACCACCGTTGAACTTCCTGTAAATCTTCTTCAAAATAGATGTCTTCGGGAAGATTGCATCCCAACTTGAGGTAGTAGTGGCCATCAGGATATTGGATAGGCTGGATGGAATAAATGCCTTCCATTTCGGGGACATCAATCTCATAAAGAAGAGTAGGCAATGCTGAAAGCCTGGAAGCTTCAGCAGCGCTGACCTCGGCCAGGATCACGGTTTCACTTTTGATGATGAGGTCCAATCGCTGTTCCAGAAGATTGGAGAAATTGGAAAATGCGCCGGCGGCAAGAATAATCTTTTTCGCATAATAGGTGTTGCCCTCGTGTGTCGTTACTTCGGCGCCGGAGGAAGTATAGCGTATCCCTGATACGGTGTCGCGAAAGACCTGGCCACCGTTCTTCTCAAAGACTTTGAGTTGTGCCTGGATCAACCGGAGCGGATTGATATGTCCGGCTGGAGAAGCTTCGAACATGCCTTGGGCGGTCTTTGGAAACTGGAAATCAGGGAATGCTTCGGCCAACGCTTGCTGGGTTGGATAGAAGGTTGCTGTGATACCAAATTCTTTTGCTTTTGCGGGAGCCTGAGACAGGTAATCATCAGTTCCCCGGGGATTGACATAGAGACTGCCTTCGTCTTGATGAAAATGAATTCCACTTTCTTTTTCCAGCCATGGATAATGCCTCACCGAAAGGAGGTTCAATTTGGTCATCGCATCATTGCGCCCAAGCAGCCGCTGCACCCGGCCGCTGTCGTAGTGACTGGCAAACACGTGGGCACGCTCGGCATCCTCAGGTTCATCAGGGCCGATGATGGCGATGTTCTTTTGCGTCAGGCTGAGGTGTTTGGCCGTAGCGGAACCGATGAGGCCTTTGCCGATGATGAGGATGTCGTGTTCCATAATTCGAATTTAAACAGGAACTCTGAACTCTGAACTCTGAACTCTGAACCCTGAACTCTGAACTCTGAACTCTGAACCCTGAACCCTGAACCCTGAACTGGGTATTATTCTCAAATTATTTTCTTAAGTTGAATAACAATTAACCAAAAAAACACATGGCAGATACAGAAAACAAACCCGCAACCTCATTTTGGATTGTCAGCACCTTGGCGCTGGTCTGGAATGCGATGGGCGCAGAAGCCTATATCGCACAGGTAACGATGAGTCCCGAAGCGCTTCTGGCGTTGCCGGAAGATCAACAAACCCTTATTACGTCAGTACCTGCCTGGGTAACGGCGGCCTTTGCCTTTGCTGTTTGGGGTGGATTGCTGGGATGTATTTTGTTGTTGCTTCGCAAGAAGATAGCAAACCCGGTGTTCATCGTTTCTCTTGTGGGTATCGTGGTGCAGATGTTCTACAACTTCTTCATGAGCAACTCCATTGCGGTGTATGGCCCGGGCGGGATGATCATGCCGATTGTTATACTGGGCTTGGGAGCATACCTGGTCTGGTACTCCCGTGATGTGACAAGGAGAGGCTGGATCAGTTGATTCGGGCTTCACCCAACCTGATTAACTTTCCGCTTTCTGTCCTTTGCGTGTATTTCTTGGCGAATTTTGCGGTTAAGTGCATTCAACCTTTTTATCCACGAGGGCTACCACCAAAGATGGTAGATGATTATCTATTTTAACCGATTCAATTCGCGCCTTTGATTATCGTTCACAACGGGCGCGCGCTGCAAACGTGTTCCATAGTTGGCTAAATTCTATGCACTTAAACTCTTCCTCCTTTTCCCCGTATATTAGCACGCAAGACCCCTCAATTATGAAAAAACTACTGCTCCTTTCTCTTGTAATCATTTCTATCCCCGCCTTCACCCAAAACCTCACCGCTGAACTCGACGCGATGATGAAGGCGAAGTACAAGGCAGGCGAACCCGGGGCTGTGGCTTTGGTTGCGAAAGGAGGGAAGCCGATCTACCGCCAGGCGTTTGGGATGGCAGATATGGAGAACAACATAGCCATGAGGCCGGAGCACGTCTTTGAAATCGGGTCAATCACCAAGCAGTTCACGGCCGTGTCAATCCTTATGCTCATGGAGCAGGGCAAACTGAAACTCGATGACCCGGTGACAAAGTTCATCCCCGAGTACCCCATGCACGGACATACCATCACCATCCATCATTTGCTCACCCATACGTCGGGGATCAAGAGTTACACGGGAATGGAGAAGTGGACCAAACTTTGGCGTCAGGACATGAAGCCAATGGAGATGATCGACCTGTTTAAGAACGAACCCATGGAATTTACTCCAGGGGAGAAATGGAACTATAACAACTCGGCGTACTTCATGCTAGGCTATATTATTGAGAAAGCATCGGGTACACCCTACCCGGAGTTCCTCGAGAAAAACATCTTCACCCCGTTGGGCATGAAAAGCAGTTACTACGGCAGCCAGTCGAAGCTTATTAAGAACCGTGCGCAGGGTTATCAGAAACAAACGGAATACGTGAATGCAGAGTACCTCAGCCTCACTCAACCTTATTCTGCGGGTTCCATCATGTCTACTGTCGATGATCTGCTCACCTGGCAAATGGCCGTCAACGCCAATAAACTCGTGAAGAAGGAGACCATCCAGCTCGCCCACACACCGGTCAAACTGAATAGCGGGAAAGTTCAGGAGTATGGGTACGGCTGGGGCATCGGTGACATCAACGGTAGCCCTACGACGGAGCACTCTGGTGGAATCTTTGGCTTTGTTACCAACGCAATTTACCTCCCTAAGGAAGATGTTTTTGTGGCAGTCTTCGCCAACTGCGACTGTAGTGAACCAACTGATGTTTCAACCCGCATGGCGGCTAAAGCTATCGGCAAGCCATACGCCGACCCGGTAGCGAAAGTCAAGCTCGACCCGGCCTATGCCAAAACCCTCACCGGCGTCTACGACTTTGAAGATAGCACCACGCGCTACATCACTCTCGATGGCGACCAGCTCTATAGCCAGCGGACCGGTAGCAATAAATTCAAGATCTTCCCGCAGGACAAGACCAACTTTGTCTTTGAGAGTGGCTTCTCCACGCTCCATGTCACAATTGTCAACGGTGAAGTAAAAGAGGCTGCCGTGAAAAACCGGGGGTCGATCACCAAAGGCGTGAAGACCAACAAGCCGATCCCTATCCGCATGGAGGTACCCGTAGATCCGGCCGTCCTCCAGCAATATGTGGGTTCCTATGAGATCCAGCCCGGATTTAACCTCGTGATGACCGTAGAAGACGGCCACCTCATGTCGCAGGCTACCGGCCAGGCCAAGTTCGAACTTTTCGCGGAGTCTCCGACGAAGTTCTTCCTCAAGGTGGTCGACGCGCAGGTGGAGTTTACACCGAATGCAAATGGGAAGTTTGATCTTGTACTCTATCAGGGAGGGCAGAAGATTCCGGGGAAGTTGGTTCGGTGATTCTTCTTTTCATTGGTTAGCATGCGCCGAGCCTATGGCTCTTGACTCAAAGCAGCTAGTATGTAGTATTGCGATCCTACGGCTCTTCGATTGACCCGCCGGCTATTCCTTCCAGCTTTTCCAAAATTCTCACCATCGCCAGGGTATCCATTTTGCAATAGGCGAGAAGATTTTTGCGGATTTCCTCTTTGTCCGCAGTGAGGTCATAGATCAATTGCTCGAAATATAAGCTTGCGTCACTGCCGTTATCGATCAGTAGTTCATCGTAGCCCAGCGCTGGCACCAGGGCGGGAAGAACTTCTTTGATGGAGTAGGATCCCTGCATGGCCGGCGTATAATACAGGCGCTGCTGAAAGGGGTGCATGATGTCCTTGATTCGCATGACTCGATCTTCCAGGGCTTCTGCATATTCCGGGAAGGCAGTTGCCAACCCTTTCAAAATGCCTTTTTCAAAGCCCTGGTTGTAAGTAAGTATCGTTCCGGGCAAGCGGGTTTTTGACAGGAGATTCTCGATGAACGCGCGTCGGGGGTCGCCGGTGCCCTGGGCCAGAAATTCCGTGTGGCGCAGGTCCCCATGGCGTTCCTTCTTGTAATGAATGGAATATTGAAATGGAATTTGCTGATAGGGCCATGAGCGATCGTAAAGCGGCACTGCGGGGTTGAATGTTTCAAAATCCAGATAGTACATCGGATAGCTGAGGGTGCTCAAAAACTCACGAATGCCGACCGCGTCGATGTGCTCCCGGTTGTTGAGGTGAGCATCCACTTGCAAGCGCTGGTGATTATTGAGTTCAACGTCTGGTGTGATGTCCTCAAACCGGATGACCCCTTTTCGATATAATTCGAACTTCCTCTTTTCGCGCAGGTTGGCAAGATCGAAGACGGATGGCTGCGGAATGTGCTGCCAGCAGTGGCCCATAAAATCACAACCATACGGTATACTGCAGTGCTCACCGATGTCTACTGTCGGGACCTCCTTTAACTGCAAGACATCTTTCAAACGAGCGATCTGCGAAATAACAAAGGGCTGCTGCTCAAGGATGCCTTCGAGAATGGATTCTGTTGCAAACAGTTTCTTGATCTCCAGTTCGCCCATACGGACATACTGGTTATTGATATAAATAATCGAGAGGTCAGCCAGCGCCAGGCCGGCACCGGTGATCACCTGATATTGCAGAGCAGCATCCAACACAAACGTATCCTTAATAGAGGTGCTGCTTTTCACTTCATAGGCTCTCCATTTACCATTTGTCTTCACGAGGATATCGATGGCGGCCAGTACGCCTTCATGTTGAAAAGCGGCCTCATAGATCACAGACTCGCCGTCATGGATCAGGCGCTGTGTGTATGCTACCGATTGTTGGAACTCGTAATAGTTCTCCGGGCTGGCATCAACACCACCGGGAAACAACTGACGTGCCAATTCACCAATGCTGGTCCCGCGGTCAAACAAAGCCTGCTGTCCGGCCGAGGTTTGATCTTTGAGTTTAGGCTGGTGCTTGTTCAGGTACAATGCCTTTTCGCATTGACATCCCCTGATGAACGTGGATTTGGAGAGGATGTGGCGGGGAGGAGGTGACACGGGGAGTCAAGATAAGAAAATGGGGTCCAATTGCCTGCACACTTTGTGTGCATTCCTCCTTTGCGTTTAAGATCAAAGCGCGAGATCGTGACCTTCTCTATTTCATCTGGAAAATGTGATTTTCTCGCAAGGGACCGACCTATATTGCAAATGCAGTCAGTAGCTTGCTCAGGTGAAACTAAATACTTACGTTTGGCGTTAGTAACGTATAACGGTACTATGATCGTTACCTTTGGATCGAAAGAGACACACCGGATTTGGGAGGGTGAGCGCGTTGGGCGCTATTCGCTTGATTTACAACAGGCGGCCAGGAGAAAGATGCGTATGTTAAACAATTCCCAGTCGATGGTTGATCTTCAGATTCCGCCGGCGAACAGGCTGGAGAAATTGAAAGGAAGGTTGAGCGGGTTTTATTCTATACGGGTGGACGACCAATGGAGACTCATCTTCCGGTGGGAGCGGGGGAGTGCATTTGATGTTGAACTTATTGACTATCACTAATTGACTTATTTGATATGGCTAAACTCAAGAATATTCACCCAGGAGAGGTGCTTCAGGAAGAGTTCCTGCTGCCCTTGGAATTGACTGCGTATCGATTATCACGAGATATTGGGATACCTCAGACTAGAGTGTCTGAGATTCTCAAAGGAAACCGCCGGATCACGGCCGACACTGCACTTCGACTTTCAAAATACTTTGGGAACTCCCCGAAATTCTGGCTGGGCCTGCAGGATGACTATGACCTGGAGGAAGAGAAACGGAACAGGGCAAAGGAGTTGAGCATGATCTCGAAGTATCAGGCAAATGCCGCTTGATCTGCAATCCTGTTGAGCGAGTTTAGCCCGCACACTTTGTGTGCATTCTTCCGCGGCCTTTGCGTTTAAATGCATTACGGATTTGGTACGACCTATAGCTTGCGCGTATCTATGCCTTAACAACCATCTTCCCTGTATTCTCGCCTTTGAACAATCCAAGCAGGGCAGTGGGCAACTGATCGAAGCCGTTGACAATCGTCTCAGTGAATTTTATCTTACCGGATTTCACCCAGGGAGCAAGGTGTTGGATGCCTTCAGAGAACAAACTTTGATAATTGCTCACAATGAAACCTTGCATCAAAATGCTCCGGGTTAGCAACATGGGCTGCAAGCGGGGCCCCATCGGCATTGCAGTCTCATTGTATAGGGATATCTGCCCGCACAATGGAATGCGAGCATGAAAATTCATATTCGATATCACAGCATCAGATATCTCGCCGCCCACGTTGTCGAAATAGATATCCACACCGTTGGGGCAGGCCGCGGCAATAGATTTTTTCAAGTTGGATGTTGTCTTGTAGTTGATGGCCTCATCAAAACCAAACTCTTTCTTTAGCAAGTTTACCTTTTCGTCCGTGCCGGCAATTCCCACGACGCGGCAACCCTGTATCTTCGCCATCTGGCCCACTACTAATCCTACGGCTCCCGCTGCACCCGAAACCACAACGGTTTCTCCTGCTTTTGGCTTGCCGATGTGCATCAATCCAAAGTAGGCAGTCAGTCCTGGCATACCCAGTACACCGAGATAATAGCTTGGCGGCGCCAGGGTAGCATCGATGGCCCGCAATGCTTTTTCGTTCGCAACAATTTGTTGACGCCAGGGCAGCATTCCAAATACAACGTCGCCCTTCTTGAAATGAGTTGATTTACTCTCTGTTACCCGAGCGACCACACCGCCTTCTATCGCTTCGTTCACCTGAAATGGGACTGCATAGGATTTTGCGTCGTTCATTCTGCCCCGCATGTAGGGGTCGACGGTATAATACAATCCCTCCAACAGCACTTCTTCTGCTTGTATCTGGGGAACCGCAATATTTTCAAATCTAAAATTATCAAGGGTCGGGGTTCCTGTTGGTCTTGATGTAAGCACAATCTGTTGAGTGGTCATGGGGTAGAAGTTTGGAATAAATATAGTCATCAATTGTCGGAAAAGTCTTGCCACAGATTCCACAGATTATCACAGATTTTGCCCATCTTAACGCCTGCAACCTGAAACTTGCGACCTGCGACCTGTAACCCGTAACCCGTAACCTACTCATGGCCTTCTCCGCTCCCTCCAACTCAACTAGTACACTGTCAAACAATGGGAATGCCAACTACGGCCCGGCCCTGTTGGTACTCACTTCACTTTTCTTCATGTGGGGATTCATCACCTGCCTTAACGATATTCTCATTCCACATTTGAAGACCATCTTCGACCTGACCTATACGCAAGTCATGTTTGTGCAGTTTACTTTCTTTACCGCTTATGCGATCGTTTCCCTTCCATCCGGAATGCTCGTGGAGAGGATCGGCTATAAGATGGGAATAATTGCAGGCCTGCTGACAGCGGCCATTGGAACCGCGCTGTTCTATCCGGCTGCCGGGTACCGCTCCTTTGAATTATTTCTTTTGGGTTTTTTCGTTTTGGCAGCGGGAATCACACTGTTGCAGGTTGCCGCAAATCCATATGTGGCGATCCTTGGAAAACCTGAGACCGCCTCCAGCCGGCTTAACCTCTCGCAGGCATTCAATGCACTGGGAACAACTGTGGCGCCCATTTTTGGCTCCATTCTGATACTCTCTCTTGCCGTGAAGGGAGCTGATGAACTGGCGAAGCTAAGCTTCACAGAACAGGAGGCATACAAGCTTACAGAAGCCAGCGCGGTGCAGTCGCCGTATTTGATTCTTACCGGAATGCTGGTGCTGATCGCCATTGTCATTGCCATGTTCAAACTACCGAAAATTGAAAGTTCCACGCCATCATCTCCTTCCGCAAGCGAAGGTAGATTTGAGCAGCAGCATGCGAGCGCCTGGGGGTATCGCCACCTGGTATTGGGGGCGGTTGCAATTTTTGTGTACGTGGGTGGCGAGGTCTCCATCGGCAGTTTTTTGGTAAACTATTTTAAAGAGTTGGTAAATATGCCTGAGGCAGAAGCCGGAACTTATGTGGCGTTGTATTGGGGAGGGGCGATGATCGGGAGATTCTTTGGTTCTATCACCTTGTCAGGAATGACGGACACCAGAAAGAAGATGATCTATATCGTTGGCGTATTTGTGCTGGCCTTGGTGCTTGCCCTGTATATCACCAAAGAATACAAAAACCTGTCGTCCTTTTCATTTGATGGTTTCAGCAAGACGCTTATGTTTATTGCCTTGGTCGGGTTAAATTTCATCGCCTTCAATTTGGGAAAACAGAAGCCGGGCCGGACGCTTGCCATTCTTGCTTTTTGCGCAGGCTCCCTGGTTATTATCTCCATGCTAACCAATGGACAGGTGGCGATGTGGAGTATACTATGCGTCGGGCTATTCAACTCAATTATGTTTCCCACTATTTTTACGTTGGCCATTGATGGGTTAGGCAAACACACAGGACAAGGTTCTGGGATTCTTTGCACAGCCATTGTGGGCGGCGCGATTATTCCGGTGATCCAGGGCATGTTTGCCGATAGTATCGGCATCCATCATGCCTTTATCCTGCCTGTTCTATGTTACATGTACATCGCTTTCTATGGGATGAAAGGGCACATCCCGGTCGTGAGAAAAGCTGCTTGAGAAAGCGCCTGAATTATTTTTAAATTCAAATATACAGTCCGAAGAATCCAACGCCTCGCGCCATCAATCCGGCGAGCAAGGGAATAATAAAGAGTAAGAGAAGTTCGAAGCGCAGCATCCAAAATATAGCAGGAGGGATGCTGATGATTTCTGCCGGATCGCCCTTTCTTTTGCGGAGGAAGAATACTGTAGGGTAGATAGAAAGCAAACCAATAGTCGCGAAGCAGCCGATCTTGGTGAGGAAGAGCCAGTTTTGCGTATAATAAACGGCTGGTTTGCCGATGCTCCCCAACCAAAGCGTAAGTCCTGCGCCAAGCAAGATCAGTGCAGACAGTCCATACAAACCATCGATCCTCGCTATGTGCCCGATCTCCTTGCGGGTCAACGCAGGCCTTAAGAGCACGTACTCGGCGGCCAAGGTGGCCACAATTCCAAAAATGCTGATGAAGTGTACGTACCTGAGAATAACTTCTGTATTCATAATCTTAATTGTCAATTGTTGGTTTCAAAGTAATGAAATCTTCAAGCCAGTGCCAATACTTTCCTGGGTGCGCGCGGGGAAAGGACGAATAATCGTGGGAAGGATAGAAGTAAGCTGACATTATTTAAGGCGAATTTTTGCGTCTGGACGCGGTTTTTGAATGGAAAATGGATCAACTGACCATTGTCATATTTTACGAGTGAATTATTGTGAAGATTCGTTAGTCGATAAGTAGTTCACAAAAACAATATTCGTATGGAAAATGTAACCGGAACCACCGATTCGCTGTTAGGCATCGGAGCCATCGTTTGCCTTGCGGTAGCCATTCTAATTCTAGTTTATCATGAGATCCGCACTTTCATGGTAAAAAACTCGAAAGACCGATATGATTATGTGAACACCCATGAGATCAGATATTTCTGGTATGCCGTCATTGCCCTTATCGCGGCGGCTGCCTTATACCTCAACAAAATTGTGGGCCCCAAAATCCCCGTTGCTGAATCAGTTCTTCCATTTGTCAGGTTGTTCTTTCTGGCGGGATTTTCTGTTGTTGCCTATTTGGTGCTGGCGAGTCTCGTCAGGCTATTATACCCGCAGGTGATTGAGCGCCGACTGAAACGCATTCGCAATACCCCGCGTATTTCTCCGACTGGTAATGTGATGAGGAAACTAAGAGAAGAAGAAGAATCCGTTCACCTCGAAAAAAGTGAAATCGATGAGCAAGCCAGTACACTACACTCCGCCGAATACGACGTGTGGGTAGATGAGAAGACCGGATTTAAGTTGGTTGAGAAATATATGGGATACCAGCATGCAGAAAAATGCGGTGAGTGCGGGTTCTATACCATGAAAATTCATTCCGAAGAAATAACGAGGAAGCCCACGCTTTCTGAGGAAGGACTTTTGGTTAAGCACTACCGCTGCAGCTATTGCAAGCACCGCGAAGCCCGTGAAGCCGTGATCGCAAAGTTGTCAAGTAACGCTTAGAACTCGGAACTGGGAACTAGGTGCTATGTGCCAGGTGCACAAGATCTCAGCTACTATCCACTCTCCACGCTACGAGGAATTGTCGGAAATTATTCTATCTTCATTTGGGAATTGCCCATCCGCCTTCTTCCTATACCCTAAATCAGGGCAGGGCGGCTTAAAATCCTTAACCTAACCCAAAACCCTTATGAAAAAATTAGTCGGGATTCTTCTCGTGGCCGTGCTATTTGCTTCCTGTCAAACGCAGAAGAAGCAATGGTTTTCCACTTCGCCGGAAATTGATCTTGTTAAGAAACTGGATGCCTCCTTTGCCGGAAGCGATTGGGCCACATTTCGCAGTTCGTTTGCTGATACAGCAAAGATATGGGTCAATGTCCCCTGGTCAGAGCCGGGCATTTCCGCTGACACCCTGACGGCACGGTTCACCGCGTCACGTGCAGGCATGACAGCACTGAAGTTAAGTAATGAGGTTTATGAAATGATCGAAACTGATGATGGTGACCGCTGGGTGCACCGTTGGGGTCTTTGGGAAGGTACGCTTGCCAATGGCAAGAGTGCATCGTGGACAAGCAACGCAAACTTCCTGGTGTCGGATGGCAAGATTCGCATCGCTGCATATATCTTTAATGGATTGCCCACTTATTTGGCGAATCAGCCAGACCCCTTACCTGCAGCGCCGAAGTAATCAATATTCATCAACATTATTCCCAAAGGGATCAAGTTGAGGTAACTTGGTCCCTTTGTTTTTATTGAACCTTGAACCCCGACAAAAATGCATAACTCTTTCACTTCCCAAGTTGAACACCTGCCGACCCAGACGATTTCACTTCCGGCAATTCCCACGTCGGGGCAAGCCTTGAACTGTTGAACCTTAAACCTTAAACCTCTTGCCCAACTCCGTTTCTATCAAACAAGCCCTTCTCGCCCAATGCCGGAATTTTGTTGAGATGCGTATTGAAGCAGCTGAGCAAGCGATCCGTATGGCACAGGCTTCTGCGAACGAAGAAGGTAAGAGCAGTGCTGGTGATAAGTACGAGACGGGCAGGGCTATGGCACAGTTGGAAATTGAAAAGGGGAGTGTTCAACTCTCCGAAGCAAACAAAATGAAGCAGGCGCTTGAACGCGTGTCGTTCAAGGCGGACTCACTGGTTGTCCAATCGGGAAGCCTGGTTTACACGAATCAGGCAAATTACTTTATTGCGATCGCAGGAGGCCAGTTTGAGGTTTATGGTGTAATCTTTTATGTCATCTCTCCGGCATCGCCAATGGGTGCGAGCCTGAAGGGGTTGAGTGGGGGGGATACATTCCGATTTAATCAAAAGGACATTCAGGTGGAGAAGGTGAGTTAATTTTCCAGATGGGGGTCGAATAGGGACACAGTTCCCGCAGGATGGCAGGGACGCAGATTCACTTTAGGTTGTTGAGCCTACAAAGTCCTTCGGATGACAGTGATACATCTCATTAAACGATTTGTAGAAATAGGAGCGACTGTTGAAGCCGATTTCGTCGATGACTTCAGACACGCTCATGCCTGAGTGCTTCAGTAGGTGGGCGGCTTTGTGCAGACGGTGTTGCTTGATCAAGCCGTGGGGGGTGAGTCCCGTGACCGTCTTCACTTTTTTATACAAGGAGGCCTTACTCATTCCCACTTCTTCGGCTACGGTGTCTGCATTGAAGTCATGTTCGTTTAGGTGGGCGATAATACACTGAGTTATCTTGGTAAAGAAAATGTCGTCTCTTTCGCTGATCCCGGTTTTAATCTGATAGGGGTCGAGCTCGGCAATGTTCTGAAAGTTTCTTCGCGTGAGCTCCATACGTTCAATCAACTTTTCGATGCGGACAAAGAGATGCTCAGGGTGAAATGGTTTTGGGATGTACGAATCCGCCCCAACTTGCAGTCCCTCGATACGGTTTTCAATTTCCGCCTTGGCGGTCAGCAAGATAACGGGGATATGACTGGTTTGAATGTTCTCCTTGAGCTTTCGGCACAGTGTAAGGCCATCCATATCCGGCATGAGTACATCGCTGATCACCAGGTCGATCCTTTCTTCGTCAAGCAGCTCAAGCGCATGTTTCCCATTCTGTGCTTTATGGACAACATATTTGTCGGAAAGAATATTCTCAAGCAAGGCCGTGATTTGAGCGTTGTCATCAACGACCAGGATGGAATAAGGATGCTTACCCAGAACCGTGTTCACTGTTTTTCCGGGTTGATCCAGCAAGTAATGATCGGTTTGAAACTCCAATGAAATCTTTTCTGTCAGATTGTCCAGCGGTATTAGTTCTGAATTTGCCAACTTCTTTGCAGTGATGCCTTCTTGCTGTGTGGGGATGGAGACCATAAACCGGCTTCCTTTTCCCGGACGGCTCGAAACCCGGATCTGACCCGTATGAAGCAGCACCAGACTTTTGGTAAGGGATAAACCAATTCCGGTACTCTTGGCCAGGCCGTTGGCGTCAGTCAGTTGTGCAGGATTCTGATAAAAGCTTTCAAATATCTTTTCCTTGTTCTCTTCGGCAATGCCGATTCCTTCATCTTTAATAACGAAGTTCGCTTTGTTGTCAGCTTCCGTTAGGGAAACGGTCACAATACCTCCCCTGCTGCTGTACTTTATGGCGTTCGAGATCAGGTTGATGAGTATTTTTTCGATCTTTTTCTGGTCGACAAAAGCAGTAATGTGCTCGGGCTCCGGGTGAAACTCAAGGTGAACATCACGCTCAACGGCATGCTGGTTGAATGAATTGACTATGTTGTGAGTGAATGATACAAGGTCTATACGGGAGATTTCAAGGCTGTCTTTTCCTGTCTCAATTTTTCTGAATTGAATGAGTTCTTCAATCAGTTTCTGAAGTCGCAGGGAGTTGTTGTAGACGCCTTTCAATTGTCGGGCCTCACCATCGTCCCTGCTTTTGTTTAACAGGGAAGCTATTGGCCCAAGGATTAGCGTCAGTGGTGTTCGAAATTCATGTGCGATGTTGGTGAAGAACTGGAGCTTGTAGTCATTCAATTCTTTCAATTGAACGGTTTTTAGCTTGCTGATTGCGGACTCTTTATTGACTCGCCAGCGCCAGCGGATGTATAAAACGATTCCTGCCTGCAGGCTCACAGCGATCAACAGGTAGAACGCATATGCCCATGAGGTCTTCCAGAAAGGCGGCGTTACGAGGATGACAATGCTACGGGGTTTGCTGTTCCAAACGCCGTTTTCGTTGGTCGCGTTGATGTTGAGCGTATACCTCCCTGGCGGAATATTTGTAAGTGTTATCGATTGTTGTTGGCCGATGTAATTCCAGCCTTTGTCAAAGTTTTCGAGAAAATAACGATACTCACTTTTTTGCTTGTTCCAATAGTCAAGGGTTGTAAAATAGAAGCTAATGAAGTTTTGATCATGATTGAGGGTTATCTGGTTGGTGAACTCAATAGGGGTCTTCAAGATTTGGGTCTCATCTCCGGGCGTGACGGCGACATTCCTAACCTGGAAATCCGTGACGGTAAGTCGAGGAAAATAATTAAGTACCCTGAGTTGAGTAGGGTAGACCACATCCAAGCCGTCTACTCCTCCAAAATATAGTTTCTCGGAGATTCTTGATTTGAACATTGCGCCGTCTGCAAACTCATTGTTTTGCAATCCATCGTTTGTGTCGAACGTCTTGAAAGTGCCTTTGGTGTCATTGAATCTTACCAGGCCGTGGTTGGTCGATATCCAGATGGTGGATGACTCATCTTCCAGTATACCGTGAATTGTATTGTTCGGCAGACCTTCACGGAGCGTGTAGTGTTCAATTCGGTATGGCTTTGTCTGAAGGTGCAGCCGGTTCAAGCCACCGCTGGTCCCGATCCATAGTTGCTCCTGTTTATCGATGTACAAACTCAGTACGTCGTCATTGCTCAGGCTGTTTTTATCTGCCGGGTCTGATTGTATGTGATCTTCTATTTCTTTGGTCAGCGCATTATAGCGGTAGATTCCTCCACCCCGTGTACCGAACCAGAGCATATTGGGTCGTTCTTCGACAATGGAATAGACAACATTGCTTTTGATTGAGATTTGTTTGGCTTTGCCTGAGTGTTGCAACTGATCGTAATCTTGTAAATAATATTTACCTCCCGGTTTCTTCCCTACCTTCATCCGAATCATTCCGTAGCCGCTTGTGCCAAGCCATACGTCGTTGAAGACATCCACACAGATGGAATAGACAGAACTGAATGCCAGGTCATTGGAGTTTTCAAAATCCCGCGGAAAGTGAAATATGTTTCCGCTTTTGGATTCAATCATGTCGATACCTTCACCATCCAGGCCGATCCAAAGGTTCCCTTGTTGATCCTTGTTCAGGGCGAGTACAGCATTGTTGCTTAGCCCGTTTCTTGTGTTAATCACCTGGGTGATGCCTTTCCCTGGTTGAATAATATTCAGGCCGCCGCCCCGGGTACCTATATAGAGGATGCCCTTTTCATCTTCATATACGGAGCGGATGATGGTGTGTGACAACTGACCGTTTTCAGGTGAACCGGAAAGAATGGAGAAGAAAGCTTTTGGACGGGTCATGAATTTGTAGACACCGTCTCCATCCGTGCCCACCCATATGAGGTCCTGGCTCGTTTCAGTGATGGTAAGGATTTTTATTTTGGCTTTTGAGAAGGCGGGAAAGTAGGCATTCATCTGGTGCAGACTGAATTTTCCATTCTGCGTTGTTATTTTGAAGATATCTCCAGATTCTGTTCCAATCCATATTGCTGACCTCTCGAGGTTTTCCGACAGCGAAGACACGGTAACGTTACCGAGCTTCAGGGTCACCGGATCTTTTTCGATTTCCGCAAGGTTATAAAGCATGACGTTTCCATCTATGTCCGCTCTGGCCAGAAAATAACGCCCGCCGATTTCGACAAACTTTTGAGAATTGAGAGTCGTTAAGGCCTTAAGATCTTTAGTAAAGACCACCCGATTTTCAAGGGTGCATACAAGTTTGCCATCGCTTCCCAGAAGGTATAGCAAACCATTGTGATCAACCAGGTCTATTACCGAGGCAAGCCATAGGGAGCTGAGTCCTTCGAAAGTGATTGGCAGAAACGCGTTCTCTTGCTGAGAATATCTGCTGATTCCTTTCCCAATCAGGCTTGTCCAGATCGTCGAATCTGCGCCAATGCACGCGCGAATGTTATACTCGAGGAAGGGGATATCATTTACGCTTTCGAGGTAAGTGCTGAACGAATCATTCGTCCTGTCGTATTTATTGATACCCTGGTGTGTAATGATCCAAAGGTTTCCATAGCCGTCTTCCAGGAAATTCCTGATCACGTTATTGCTTATTGTGCCCTTCAGAAAGGGATCAGGCTTGTATACTTTAATAGAACTGCCGTCATACCGATCCAATCCGTCCCACGTGCCCAGCCAGACATGGTTGTACTGGTCCATGTATACCGATGTAATTGCACTGTTAGAGAGTTTGGACTGTTTGTCCACATGCTGATAAGGCCATGGCGACCCGGTATCAACCGTTATGTCCGTAAGGAGGGCAAACAAGAGCAGAATCGCATTCATAGTTCAAAGCCCAACGCCATGCTTTGGTTAGTAAACCTAGAACATCTCATCCTCACAAATTGATAAAGTTGTCCGCTATATCCTTAAGTGTCCTCTGGGTACTCCATTCGAGGATAATATGTAACAGGGTGGACTTTTTAAACCTCATGATGGACGGCCAACGGTAGGTCTTTAGCAAGATTTGCCCTGCAATCGAGATAAGTTTCGATTGCGGAAGCACAATGCAGCATACGTCGATTGTCGAGATAGCGAGGCGTCTTAAGCAGAATCCACTGTTGAAGCCAGTAGACATCCGGCCTAGCCGTGAGGACATGACCATTGAGTGCTTGCTCAACCCGGGGGTTTTTAGATTTGACAATAAAGTATGGATGTTGATTCGGGTCGCTGAACGGCCTCGGCAAGTGGAGGGACAAATTAGTTTTCCAATATATAATACGGACGGGCAGCTTGAGATTCTTCGATTTGACAAGTCAGATCCTGACCTTGACTTCACAGATCCCCGTATCGTCCGCCACAAGGGGCAAGACTATCTCACTACACTTTCTCACCTCAGGCTTGTCTGTAGTGAGGACGGCAAATCTTTTTACGAACCGAGGGGATACAAACCCATCTTTGGGGCCAGCACGCTCGAGGCTTACGGCATAGAAGACTGCCGTGTTACTGAAATCGATGGGACTTATAACCTAACCTATACCATGGTGTCGCATATGGGTGTGGGCGTGGGCCTGATCCAGACGAAAGACTGGAAGGAGTATGAACGACGGGGCATGATTCTTCCTCCGCATAACAAGGACTGCGCCATTTTCAGCGAAAAAATCAACAACACGTATTACGCACTTCACCGTCCAAGCAGCACACAACTTGGCGGGAACTTCATCTGGATCGCGGAATCACCTGACCTCTTGCATTGGGGCAATCACAAATGCCTGGCATTTACTCGTCCCGGCCGATGGGACAGTGCGCGGATTGGTGCCGGGGCTTCGCCCATCCGTACAGATAAAGGTTGGCTTGAAATCTACCACGGCGCCAATGACAATCATCGCTATTGCCTTGGAGCGTTACTCCTTGATTTGAATGATCCTTCAATTGTGCTTGCCCGGAGTGAAGAACCCATTATGGAGCCTTCAACCGACTATGAGTTGAAGGGATTCTTCGGAAATGTAGTCTTTACGAATGGTCACCTGGTGGATGGTGACACGGTCCGCTTGTACTACGGCGCCAGCGATGAAGTAATCTGCGGCGCTGAATTCTCAATTCAGGAAATCCTTAATACACTCTCCCTGCACGCATGACCCTCTCAGCTATACTTAAGAAACCTGGCCAGGAGTACAGCTATTTTCTGGACATGCCGCACACCATGCGGGTATTGTTGATGACCAATATGATCTATGCTTTTGCGCTGCCGGTGATCGATATTTTCGTCGGCGCCTATATTATGCGAAGTTCCAATGATCCCAGGATTGTTGCGATTTACCAATTGGCCGTCTACACCGGGATACCCATCACGTTTCTGGTGAATGGGTTTTTACTAAGCCGTATCAAAATTGCAAACCTATACAGTTTTGGGATGTTGCTCAGCGGTGCGTCCATGCTGCTGATGATGAGTATGCAAAGTCTTTCGGCCAGCGGTGTCGGTATTGCCGGCCTGCTCATGGGTTGTTCTTTTGGGTTCTTTTGGGCAAACCGTGACTTGCTCACACTCAACAATACGAACGACCTGACCCGAAATTATTACTACGGTCTGGAGACTTTTTTCTATACCATCACCTACATCATTGTGCCGCTCGTGGTGGGTTGGTTCCTTTTTAACACGGACACCCAGGGATGGTTTGGAGGGAACATCAGCACGGCTTACCAAATCGTTACCGGTGTGGTCTTCCTCCTGACCATACTTTCAAGTGCAGTCATCCATATGGGAAAATTTGAAAACCCCATTCAAAAGGAATTCCTTTTCTTCAAATACCACGTGTTGTGGAGAAAAATGCTGGTGCTGGCCGTGTTGAAAGGCCTCGCACAAGGCTATCTCGTTACTGCTCCTGCTATTCTCATCATGCGGCTTGTCGGCAATGAAGGGTCCTTGGGTCTTGTGCAGGGCGTGAGTGGAGTGGCAACGGCCATTATGTTGTATCTCCTGGGGCGCACCACAAAACCTGCCGACAGAATTTACATTTTCGCAGCCGGGCTGATCATTTTTCTGACAGGGACCCTCGTGAATGGAATTTTGTTCTCTGCCTTGGGCGTAATGGTATTTGTGCTCTGCAAAGTGCTGTTCGCACCCCTTCATGACATCGCCTACTTTCCCACCCAGATGCGTGTAATTGACATCGTCTCGAGGATTGAAAAGCGAAATGAGTTTGCCTACATCTTTAACCATGAGTTCGGTTTGTACATCGGCCGATTCCTGGGCTTGGGGCTTTTCATTTACCTGGATACCTATGTCTCGGAAAGTTTTGCTTTAAAATACGCGTTGATCATTATCGGTGTCCTTCAACTGGCTTCCATCCCCATGGCCAGACACATCATCCGGGAGTGCGGAAAACTTGCCAAATCATGAGACACGCGCGCAGTAAGCCAAACGATTTACGAGTGATTCTGAATTCTGCCATCCTGGTAGTTGTGGGTTGTGCTTTCCTGTTGTCAGCCTGCAGTAAAACACCCCGTATAGTTAATCAGATTGCCATTGCCCGAATCTCGCTGATGCCCAACCAGCCCCAGCCCTTCAAGATGATGGATTGGCGAGAGAAAGCGCATCATTACGATCAATATGTTTTTAATCCAGACCTGAAGGGAGAATTCATGCCATTTGTCTGGTTGGATTCTGCCAAGAGAAATGGGGGGCACAACACCTTCGGGCTCTATACGGTGATCGGCGACATTCGTCAGGGTCCCAAAGGCAGTAAGGAATTTCATGAAGCACTTTGTACGATGGGCTCTTTGCTCGGTGCAGGCCTCGTCGGTATCGACAAGACCAATCAGAATGGATTGAACTATGTGCAGATGACGCAGGGCTATTTCAATTCTGCGAGTGGCTGGAACATCATGATGAATAATACAAGCCCCGTGGTGGCGCAGCTAGGCGGCGGATATGGCCGAGACTGGTGGTATGACGTCTTTCCCAATGTTCTTTATTATGGTCTTTGTGATCTCTTTCCCAAGGTGCAGGGTGCCGACAGCCTCCAGCTATTGATTGCCGAGCAGTTCTTCAAGGCGGATTCTGTCCTAAAAGGGAATTACAACTACTCATTCTTTGATTACGGCAACATGAAGGGTGTCTCCAGCAATATCCCGCACCAGCAGGATGCTTCAGCGGGCCATGCCTATGTTCTCTTGTGTGCGTATGAAAAATTTGGAGATGTGCGATACCTGAACGGGGCGCGTTCTGCCATGGACGCTTTTGTCAACCAAAAGGAAAGCAGGTTTTACGAAGTGCTTATGCCGTTTGGTGCACTCGTAGCCGCACGCCTTAATGCCGAGCACGGAGATCATTACGATGTCAGGAAAATACTGGATTGGACATTTGAAGGATGTAAAGCCCAGGACGGAAGGACCGGCTGGGGAGTGATCGCTGAGCGCTGGGGCGATTATGATGTTCATGGGCTGCAAGGCAGCATTACCGATGGGGGCGGGTATGCCTTTCTGATGAATTCATTTGACCTCGTTTGGCCGCTGGTGCCCATGGTGCGCTATGATTCTCGTTATGCACAGGCCATCGGCAAATGGGTGCTTAACGCCACGAATGCTGCGCGACTTTTTTATCCGTACGAGATTGACGATCGGCATCAATGGCTTCCGGAAAGAAAGGAAATTACAAAAGATGTTATCGCTTATGAGGGCTTGCGAAAAGTTGACTACACATATAAAAAGGAATCGCTGAAAGGCATTAGTCCCGTAGCACTGGGGGATGGCCCGCAGTGGACGAAGGGCCAACCTGAAACTTCCATGTTCAGTCTCTACAGCTCCGCGCAAGTGGGAATTTTTGGTGCCATTGTCAAGAAAACCAACGTCGACCAGATACTGCAGTTGAATTGCAATGCTACCGACTTCTATCAAACACATTCCTTTCCAACCTTTCTATACTACAATCCATATGACAGCAGCAAGACGGTTTGCTTCTATAACAACGGAGAGACTGCTGTAGATCTCTATGATGCGTTGCAGCATGGGTATGTCAGTAACCAATTGTCAAAGGAAGGTTGTTTCGGGATTCCGGGCACATCGGCCCGCCTGATCGTCGTATTGCCGGCAGGAAGCGTCATCGTTAAGGAGGGAGATCACTATCGGGTAGGGGACAGGATTGTGGGCTACGAAACAATTGAATCTGAAGTAGACGTCAACACGCACAAGCTATGAAGAAACACATCGTCCTGGCCTTTCTGGTAAGCTGCTTCGGCACTGTGTATGGCCAAATAATTATCAAAGGTACGCTATCGAGTGGAAGTGAAACGCTTGTCGGTGCCAACATCTACGTCAAGGGAACGACCTTGGGTACCGTCTCTGATGTAAATGGGAACTTTTCGTTTGAGGTCCCTGAAACGTTGAAAGATTCACCCTTGATCATTTCATTGATCGGGTACAAACCGGTTGAATTGCCGATTGGGGACCGTCGGGATTTTAAAATCGCCATGGAGGAAGATCTCCAGATGCTTTCTGAAGTTGTCGTAGTTGGTTACATCATGCAGGAGCGGACGAAAATAACGGGTGCAGTGAGTATGGTAAACCCGGATCTGCTCGTCAAGTTGCCTTTGCCCAGTATTGATATGGCCTTGCAGGGGAGAGCACCTGGCGTTGTTGTTACGCAGAATACCGGAGCTCCCGGAGAAGGCGTGGCCGTCCGCATCCGCGGGGCGGGATCAATTAATAGCGGCAATAATCCGCTTTATGTTGTGGATGGTGTGCCGACGACCGACATCAATACCATCGCACCTCAGGATATCGCCAGCCTCACTGTTCTAAAAGATGCGGGCGCCACAGCCGTGTACGGATCGCGCGCAGCAAATGGTGTAGTCATAGTAACTACCAAGTCTGGCGGCAAAGGTGCGCCCAAGATTCAAATCAACAGTCAGGTGGGCTATCAGGAACTTGGCCGGAAGATTCCGATGACCAATACGGATGACTATGTGAAGATCTATAATGAGGCGGCCACCAATGATAACGTGGGCAAACCGGGAATTCTGCTTCGTCCCCTCATCACAGAATCACAGATACCGTATCAGCAGGGACAGGTACCTTCAGATTCAACGCGGGTGAATGTGGATTACATTGACGCGATCATGCGAAAAGGAGTCATTCAATCGCACAGCCTCTCCATTGAGGGAGGTGAAGGCAAAACGCGATATTTTCTTTCTGGAAATTATTTTGACCAGCAGGGAATCATTCAGGGCAGCGACTATAACCGCATCAGTGCGCGGATCAACGTTGACACGGAAGTTAAGTCCTGGCTCAGAACAGGTGTCAATTTTAATTTATCAACCGCCACAACAAACCTTATCGGCAGTTCGGGGGATGGAGCCGGTGGTAATGGAGGAAGCGTTATCCGTTACGCATTTTTCCGTACGCCAGCCATTCCGATTTATGATGACAAGGGTGAATATACCGACAAGCCTGTGCGTTATGATTTTTTTGGAGACGGCTACAGCCCGGTGGGGATGCTCGCCTACAACAACAACAAGAAAACCAGCAACCGCTATTTTGGAAAATTCTTCATCGAACTGACGGCATTCAAAGGATTCAAGTTTACTTCCAACTTCGGGATCGACCTGGCTACTTCAAATCAGAGGCGGTTTGACCGCCATTGGGGGACGAATGGCAGGATAAATAATCCCAACCAGCTCTCTGTAGTAGACGGCCGCAATCAAACACTGACGTTCAGCAACTTTGCCACTTACGCAACTTCAAAAAATGGGCATAACCTTACATTTCTTGGCGGTATTGAAGCCATCAAGGTTCAAAACTATTCCTTTAGTGCAACCGAGAAAGACTTTGCCGATCAGGTTGCCAGTCTGACTTACCTGGGGAATGGACTTGGACAAAGGGCGGTGTTTGAGGGAAAGTCAGGCAGCTCATTGCTTTCGTATTTCGCAAAAGTCAATTATGATTTGCAGGAAAAGTACCTCGCCTCCGCGACGGTTCGTCGTGACGGATCGTCCCGATTTGGAACCGAAAATCGTTGGGGGACATTCTACGCCGCTTCACTCGGTTGGCGGATCGACAAAGAATCCTTCCTGATGGAGAATACAACGATTGATCGATTGATGCTCCGGACAGGTTTTGGCTCTATCGGAAATCAGGATATTGGTGACTACGCATGGACGGATGCCATTGGTTCCGGGTACAACTACCCTATTGGTAATGTCAAGTCAACCGGGTCCGCGGTCACCAGCCTGGGTAACAGCAAGCTAAAGTGGGAAACCAGCAATCAGGTCAACGTAGGAGTCGACCTCGAAATGTGGGATGGGAAATTTTCCGCTTCGTTGGATTTCTTCCACAAAGAAACGTCAGACTTGCTGGTCAAGCAGCCCATAGCTTCCTCGTCAGGTGCAGACGAAGCCGGCTTTCCTCATTTTGTCTGGACGAATAACGGAAGGGTGCTGAATCAGGGGTTTGAATTGGCGCTGAACTACACAAACCACATTGGGAATTTCAACTATACCATCAACGCAAATGCCGCGACACTTCACAACGAGGTACTTGATGTAAATCCACCCATACCAAATGGAGCGGTTGGATCCGACCGGGTGACGCTGACTGAAAAGGGATACTCGATCGGTTCCTTTTATCTCTATGAGATGGAAGGAATATTTCAGAATACATCGGAAATATTTACCCATGCTTATCAGGGTGGCGGGATCCAACCTGGTGATGTCATGTTCAAAGATCAAAATGGAGACGGTGTGATTGATGGAAAGGACCGCGTTCATTCGGGAAGTGCCATTCCCACAGTAACGGCAGGGCTCAATATATCTATGAACTACAAAAACTGGGACCTATCCATCTTCTTCCAGGGAGCCTACGGACAGAAAATATTCTCTGTATTGAATCGCGACATAGAGGGCTTTTACCGGCCTTTCACGGTGACGCAAAGGTATTTTGACCATCATTGGACCGGGCCCGGCACAAGCAATGAATTTCCTCGTGCGTCGTGGGATGCCTCGGGCAACAATACGAGGTACTCGACCCGGTTCCTCGAGGATGGATCGTACACGCGCTTGAAGAATCTCCAGATTGGGTATACGCTGCCCAAAAATATCCTGGAGCGCTATGGCTTTTCTTCAGTCCGCATCTATTTCTCAGGCACAAACCTGTTCACGATAACAAAGTATCAGGGAATGGACCCGGAAATGACCGTGAGTAATAATGCTGCCGGCCAGGGAGATGGATCGGCAGGCCTTGACTGGGGCACTTACCCGCTCGCTAAGTCTTACAACATTGGCGTGAACCTCACCTTCTAAAACAGGCGCACCATGAAAACCACCATCAAAATAATATTCATTCTGTTTTCCCTCGTCGCCGGATCATGTGCTGACTTTCTGGATGAGCCATTGCAGGGTACATACTCCAGCGCATCTTTCTACAAAAGCGAAACGCACGCCCTGCTCGCCATGGCAGGCGTTTATAATACCATTTCCTTTGTTTCCACAGAGAATAACCTTTGGGTTTTTGGGGATGTGGCTTCTGATGATGCAACCAAAGGAGGTCTGGCGGGAGATCAAAGTGATATTCAATTCATTGATGAGTTTACCTATTCACGTAACAATGTGTCCATTGAAAAAATATGGAAAAGGTCCTATGAAGGGATATCCCGGGCTAATTATCTGCTCACCTATGTGCCATCGATACAGATGGATACAAAGCTTAAGAACAGAATCCTCGCGGAAGCGAAGTTCGTCAGGGCCTATCTCTATTTCAACCTGGTAAACATATTTGGTGAAATCCCGATCAAGCTCAGCCCTCCAATCAATGCCGATGAAATCAATAAACCAAAATCCCCAGTAGCCAATGTCTATGCGCAGATCTTAATCGATCTGCACGAGGCGACGCCCTACCTGCCACGGACCTACAGTGGACCGGATGTGGGCCGGGCTTCAAAAGGCGCTGCGTGGGGATTACTGGCGAAGGCGTATTTGTACCTGGAAAACTATCAGGAAGCGTTGACGGCCATTGATTCTGTAGACGCGATGGGACTGTACTCGCTTCAACAGGTGTACAAGAACAACTTTCTCGACTCCACACAGAATAATGGAGAATCACTTTTTGAGATACAGCACTTGAGTACCCAGTTGCCGAAACTTGGCAGTTATCTCAATCAGTATTTCTCACCATCCAAGGACAACGGCTACTTCTTCAATGTGCCACTCCAGAATTTCATTGATGAATTTGAAGAAACGGCCGGGAATGTTTTTGATCCGAGACTTGACTACACCGTAGGCCGTCAGGGCCAGAAGTGGATCAATGGAGAAGATTTTGACCCGCCACCATCAAGCCCGCCATGGTCGCCTACGGGTTATCTCCAGAAAAAACACTGCCAGCCGAAGGCAGAAGAACCGATCGTTGGAGACGCTAGTATCAATTATGTCTATATACGTTATGCTGATATTCTATTATTAAAGGCAGAGGCATTGAATGAACTGAACCGAAGTGCAGAAGCCATCGTGCCATTAAACGCTGTGCGCAAGCGTGCCCGTGAAAGCTATTTGTTCGATGTTGATCAACCTGGATTTGGTGTGATACCCGTTGACCTGCTGCCTGATGTGCCCGACACCGGAATGTCAGGGGTAAGGGATGCCATTCGCCATGAGCGACGTGTCGAATTGGGATTTGAGTTTCACCGGTACTTTGACTTAATGCGGTATGGCAAGACAACAGCGGAAGCGGCACTAAGTTCGGTAGGCTTCGAATATGATGCTCACCGCTACTTTCCAATACCGCAATCGGAACTCGATACGAATCCGGCAATAACCAATTAACGAATTCAAAATTTTAGAACAATTAAACAATTAAACAACTAAACAATTATCTATGAAAACAGGAAACGTGAAAGTTCTCTATCTGGCTGCCCTGCTTGGTGTGGGACTGGCCTCGTGCTCGTCGAGCGACACAGCCGCACCCGTGGTGAAGACTGACTTGATCACGGCAATTGCATCAGCTACTACGCTGCTCGCAACCACCGTTGAAGGTGTTGGAACCGGGAATTATCTGAAAGGCTCACAGGCTCCTTTGATTGAAGCGACAACCGCAGCTTCTGTTGTAGCAAATGACGCAGCCGCTCTTCAGGCAACAGTTACCAATGCTACGGTTTCACTGAATGCAGCAATTGCGGCATATGGAACCCAGCTCGTGACACCAATTGATCCCGCAAACCTTGCGGGTCAGTGGACGTTTGATGAGGTAGCGGGTACTACTGTTGCTAAAGACTATTCAGGAAATGGACGTGATGGCACATTGAAGGCGAGTCACTCCACTACTGGCTCGATTATGCCAGTAGCTACTGCTGACCGCTATGGGATTGCCGGCAAGGCGCTTCTGTTTGATAAAGGAGCCAATGTTGAGATTCCTTACAACACGGCACTCAATTCTCCTGCCATGTCAATTTCGGCATGGGTGAAGTTGGCAGAAGTACGCAACAACCGTTTTATTGGCCTTCAGTCTTGGATCGGATTCAAGTTTGAGGTACAAGATGGTAATCGTCCCTTTGCAACAATCGGTGTAGCCGGTGGTGCTTATGACCGCGACGCAGCAGTCGCCATCCCTCAGGCAGAATGGCATCATCTGGTCATGACCTACACGGCAGGGTCAATGGTGTTCTATATCGATGGAATCTCCGTGAAGACATGGACTGACACCCCGCTTGCAGCCGCTTCAATTTCCGGCAAGCCGTACAACCTGGTTCTTGGACAGGATTTCCCTACCGACAAGTATTCGTTGGATGCCAACGGAACCAATTTTGATACCATTGGTCATGCTGACTACCATGTTATTCCATTGGCTTGGGGCGGATATCTGCACGGATCGCTGGATGAAGTCAGGATTTACAAATCTGTACTGACCCCTGCACAAGTGACGAGCATTTATACGATTGAGAAACCTTAACGAATAAGTCAAAAGGTTATGCGTTAACTTTTATTTTCAAAAAGGGACAGTGGTTATCACTGTCCCTTTTTATTAAAAAGGCACCCCATCATGAATTGCAATATGCGGAGATTCTTCCCATCAACATTTGCCTACCTGTGCTTTTTTCTTCTTTTCTGGATTGGACTGGGCGGACCAGCATTGGCTCAAACAGGACAGGTGGATTTGCCCCGTATTCAAGCGATGCCAAACTTCCCTTCGCCGTACAAGATGCGGAATTGGAAGGAGGTCGCTGTCAGGTATGATGAACTCATCTATGCTTTAGGTGCATCAGGTCAATTTCTTCCCTTAATTCACCTCAAACCTGCTGGCGTTAATTATCCCACACTCCAACCCATTCTGTTGGACACCTATGTTGGGTCAGCTTCGGCCGGCAATCAGGCGGAAAGTATCAACATTATTCCTTCACTCGTCGGCGCCTCGCTGATGGGCATTGACAAGTCCAACCAAAACGGTGTGGATTGGATTACCAAATCAAAAGACTTCTTCAACAAGGCCAATGGACAGAATGTTTACCTGAACGCCTATTCAACCTCCAGCGGAAATGACTGGTGGTACGACCTCATGCCAAATGTGTTCTTCTACCAGCTCTATGCGCAATATCCCGGGACCTCAGATTTCCAAACCCAATTTATTACTATCGCAGACCGGTGGCTGGGCGCAGTACAAGTCATGGGTGGATCGGCAACGCCATGGACCTCGGCACAAATGAATTACCGCGCATTCAATTTTGGTAGCATGACCCCAAATCCCAATGGGGTGCATGAACCTGAGGCCTCAGGTGCTATCGCCTGGCTGCTGTATAATGCCTGGTCGAAGACCGGCGACAAAAAATATTTGGATGGCGCTCAGCAATCGATGGAGTTTCTTTCTGCACTGAATACCAACCCATCGTATGAAATTCAATTGCCTTACGGGACATTGATGGCCGCGAAAATGAATGCGGAATTGGGAACACAATATGATATCGCCAAAATGCTTAACTGGAATTTTGATCGCGGGTCACTCCGCGGGTGGGGTGCCATCGTTGGAACCTGGAACGGCTCGAATGTGTCGGGATTGATCGGGGAGGCGAACGATGCCGGGAATGATTATGCTTTTGTCATGAATGGTTTCCAGCAGATGGGTGCCTTGGTGCCGCTGGTAAAATATGACAAGCGTTTTGCCAGAGCCATTGGCAAATGGGCGCTAAACGTTTCGAATGCAAGTCGCTTGTTCTATTCGAAGTATCTTCCAGCAGCAAGTCAGGATGACTTTGCGTGGAGTAGCGCCAATGATCCCCAATCTGTCATCGCGTATGAGGCGCTGAAAGAGAACAAGAGTGGGAATCACCTGTATGCCACCGGCGACGCCAAAGCTGCCGGATGGGCGCAAACGAATCTTGGGTTGTACGGCTCGTCGAGTGTGGGCTACCTCGCTGCGGTGGTTGACACAACAGATGTAAGCGGCATCCTGCTCCTGGATCTTAATAAAACAGATTTCTTCCACAGCAACTCGTTTCCGTCTTACCTGGTTTATAATCCCTACGGCGTGATGAAATCCGTGACCCTGCCACTAGGATCCCAAACCTATGAAGTGTACAATGCTATTTCTGAAACAATCATTAAACCGGGTGCGACAGGGAATTCCCTCGTCGATGTTCCCGCCAACGAAGCCATGGTGTTGGTTTACCTTCCGCAAGGTTCAGTGCCGCTGGCATCTCGTGGAAAGTTGTACGTGGGAAATGAAATCATTGACCAGCACTATGGATATGATTTTGCCGGAAGACCGCGAATCAAATCGATGGCCACGATTGATACCCTGGTGGTATTCAACCAGGTTGTCCCCGTTTATGTAGTGGCGGAAAATGCGCCGGCGGCTACTTATGCATGGTATGTAAATGACGTTTTTTTGAGTTCTTCCCTGACGCCGGCATTTTCATGGACGGCACCGGGAGTTGCCGGGCAATACACCCTGCGGCTCGATGTGGTCACGGGTACCACCACCCTTCAGGACAGTGTGATCATGCAAGTGGTAGACCGCATCCCTGTTCCTCCGGCGATAAGTGGATTTACGGCGGACAAGCCCTGGTACTACAAAAGCACGACAGCAGTGATTAGTTGCCAGGCTTCCAATCAAGATGGGGGTGTACTCCAATATATATGGACGATTCCGGGCGGTTCGATTGTAAGTCAAAATGGAGCTACGCTTAATTGGAGCCTTCCTGTAAATGAAGGACTGTATGAGTTGTCTTGCGAAGTAAAGAACGCCGACAACCTGAGTGTGATTTCAAAGAAATTGGTATTGGTGAAAATGCAAAGTACGGGAACTACGGCGCCCTATGCCTACTATTCACTTGACGGCCACGGCCTGGACGTTAGTGGCAATGGCCGCGATGCAACCGTGGAAGGAGTACAGCTTGCAGATGACCCCCGAGGGCAACCGAACAGGGCCTACCGATTTTCCTCCGGGTCGGACATTATTTTTGTTAACAATAGCCCTGGACTTAATTTTCAAAATAGCATGACGCTTTCTTTTTGGGTAAAGCTTGATGATGTGCCACAAGAAACGTTTGTCCTTTCCCATGGTAGTTGGGAAGAACGTTGGAAAGTTTCTGTAACACCGGAGAAGAAGATGCGATTGACGGTGAAGACGAATACCGGAACAAGGGATCTTGACAGTTCTTTCCCTCTGTTGCTGAATCACTTCTACCATTTTACTGCCGTGTATTCGGGTTACTCCCTTGAACTGTATGCGGATGGGTTGCTTGACACCTACATGAGTCATCTGGGTCCGATGGCAGTAACTGCCAAGGCGATGACCTTCGGAAGAAAAGACGTAAATGTTTCCAACTACTTTTTACGCGGCACGCTGGATGAAGTGAGAATCTATGATGTTGCGCTTTCGCCGGATGAAATCGAAACGCTAAAGACAATTTGGAGCCCTGACCCCGTTACCGGGCTCACGCAAAAGGAGAGGGACCGGTATTTTGTGTACCCGAATCCTGCACGTGGGACGCTATTTATCAAAGACATCGATTCAGGAGTTACTGCCGTGGAGCTTTTGGATGTTACCGGAAGAAAAGTAGAAGCGTCTTGGTCGTATTCAGGGCAGGAGATTCAGATTAATTTTGCCGGAGCTGTTCGCGGCCTCATCGTGTTGAGAATTCAAACCCGAAAGGGAACTATTTACCGAAAAGTGATGATGGATTGATTTCGAAGAATACAGTTCCCGCATAGTGGCGAAGATCGGTGACACAGATTCTCGCTTATCTGAGTGCTTGATATCAAACTAAATCTTATTTCTTACTCCTGGCCTATAAGTGTACCCAGTTAGCCACTCTTCACTTTTTTTTGTTTCTTACATATTATGATACGAAAAATCCTGAACGTACTCTCCCTTTGCCTGGTCCTTTATGTCAACTACCTGGCCAATGCCCTGCCCATCAACGGAAAGACTACCAGTGAACTTTCTGATCAATATCCCAACCTGTTTGTTCCAGCCGGGGTGACGTTTTCGATTTGGGGGCTGATCTATTTACTCCTGATCAGCTATGTTATTGTCCAGTTTATTCGGAAGAACGATGAAACAGACAAGGCTGTTGGATGGCTTTTTGTGTTGAGTTGTTTGCTGAATATCTCATGGATTGTGGCGTGGCATTATGAACAGGTGGCGATTTCGCTAATTGTCATGGGCGGGCTGCTGGCCTCTTTGATAACTGTTAATCAACGGATAAAAGGCGTACATGACAACCTGGCCCGAGTGACCTTCGGTATTTATCTGGGCTGGATCTGCATTGCCACCATCGCTAATGTGACGGCATTGCTGGTGTTTGTTTCATGGAACGGATTGGGGCTTTCTCCGGTAGTGTGGACGCTGCTCTTAATTGCAATTGGGGCCGGACTCATTATATATGCGATGCCGCGGCTTCGCAACCCTTATCTGGCAATGGCTGTGGTCTGGGCTTTTTACGGCATCGTCTTGAAGCGCCACGTGGACTATCCCTTGATTTCTTATACCGCCGCCGTAGGCATGGGACTTGTAGGCGGGACGGCGATCTCGTGGTGGATAAAGCAGCGGAAGGTCAGCGCAGTCTGAGGGAGAACCTGCCGTTGAAAGTATTATCTTTGAGCGTATGCCTGCTATTCTTCCTGATTTTGAATATGACATCTTCATCAGTTACCGACAAAAGGATAACAAGCGCGACGGCTGGGTTACAGAATTTGTAAACACCCTGAAGGCCGAGTTGGAGGCCACCCTCAAGAACCCTGTCTCAATCTATTTTGATGAGAACCCGCATGATGGGTTGCTGGAAACGCATCTGGTCGACGCGTCCCTGGCAAAGAAACTGAAGTGCATTGTCTTCATACCCATTATCTCTCAGACCTACTGTGATACTTCGAGTTTCGCCTGGCAACATGAGCTGCTCGCGTTTATCCGGATGGCGTCATCTGATCCGTTGGGCATGAACGTGACCCTGGCCAATGGCAATGTGTCCAGCCGGATTTTACCGATCCAGATCCACGACCTTGATGCAGACGACCGCCTTGCCATTGAGTCTGCGCTTGCAGGACCGTTGCGTGCCATATCCTTCACCTACTCTTCTCCGGGTGTGAACCGCCCGCTGCGGATGCATGAGGAGCACGCGGGGGATAACAAAAACCGGGTGGTCTATCGTGATCAGATCAACAAGGTAGCCAACGCGCTCAAAGAGATTGGTACGGCAGTGGTGAGGCAGGAGAAGAAACGGGGAGGTGTGGTTTCACCAGGGTCCTTTGTGACCAAACCCGCAGGCGAGGCTTCTGAAAAAACGCGTTCCTTTCTTAAGATCCTCTCGATCGCCGCAGCCCTCGTATTGATTTTGATTCTGGGTTATTACGCAAGTCGGTTCATAACGCCAACGGTTGATGCATCGAAGGTAAGTATTGGTGTCATCCCTTTTCGTAATAATACCGGTGATCCTTCGATGAGTCACTATGGTGTGGGTATAGCATCCGAAGTGAGCACCCAACTGGGATCAACCAGGCAATTTGATTTCATCAGTTCGTTGCAGGCTACGATCCAATATCAACAATCTGACAAGGCGCCTGAAACCATAGGTCAGGAACTTGGTGTGACGCATATTCTCACCGGCATGTATCAGACCGCAGGAGATAATATGCAAGTGCTGGTGGAGCTTGTGGATGCTACGGGTAAGGTTGTCTGGAGTATTCCCTACAGAACACACTACAAGGACATCTTTGAGGTGCAGGCCAGTATTGCGGCCAGGGTGATGGATAAATTCTCGGTCAGGGATGCTGCAGATCCGCATGCAGCGACTCCCAATCTTGAAGCATATGCGCATTACATCAGGGGACTTGAGATGGTGCTTAAGTCCAACATCCCGGAAGACCGAATGAAGGCTATTCCGGAGTTTCAGAAATCCATTGCGCTGGATTCCAGCGTTATTGGTCCTTGGGCAGGGATTGTTGAGCAATACTGCTATTACTACTTTAACCGCGGAAGAACTTCAAGTCTGACTCTTGAAATGATAATTCCTTACATCACCTACATTGAGGATCAATTTCCTGATACCTGGGAAAAGAAGTTGATCCAGGGTACCTACGCCTATTGGGCGTTGATGGAATACGATAAAGGACTTGCGTTATTCCTCGAAACGTTAAAAGAGGTTCCAAAGGATCCAGCAGCACATTCTATGGCAGCCGCTATCTACCGGCGCAAGTTGGATTTGAAGGAAGCATTTTATCATGTATCCCTCGCCTTGAAGCAAAATCCTGCTGCCCCAATTTTCTGGAATGATTTGGTGCCCATCCTGGCACTTAATGGAGACTATGAAAATGCCATAAAAGCTGCCTCCACTCAGTACCAATTGAATGAACTCCTTTTTTTAAACCTTTATCGCTTGCGTAGAGCGCAAGGTACATTGGAGCAATTGCCGGACCATGTCAAGTTGGAACGCGGAAATATGTATTCGGCAGATCTCTTTCTTCAGAAAAGAGACTTCCGCGGTCTGTTGGTGTTTCTGGATTCGCTTAAACCCGACAGTAGCTTCACGCCCGGTCACAAATTTTATTATCAAGCCATGGCACAGCATCTGCTCAAGCAAGATCGGGAGGCGAGGCAAAATGCCGAGCGGGCAACACGGGAGAAGGGGCTTGATGTTTTGGGGAAGGCTGGGATGTTCGCTTTGTTAGGAAACGAAAAAGAGTTTATGGAACTGGCAATTGATCATTCAGGTGTTAGCCTATCCCAGGATTTGTCCGTTCAATTTGCAGATCAAACTTCCTTGATCCGGTACTATGCTTTTTCTGGTAACTACGCCAAGGCCGACGAAATGCTGAAGCAGGTGAACCGTAATTTTCCTCAGGTGGGCGACTACGTCTGGCTTAACATGCCAACCTATGATCGGATCAAGGAGGAGTATCCGCCTTTCTTGGAGACAATAAATCAATTGAAGCTGCCGCCGAGAATTATGGATACGCAGTTGATTAGAATGTAGCACACCGATGTATTGCGAATTGTCTGTGCCTTGTTGCCTGTCACCGGTTTCTAGTTTCTTTCGAATTTACTTCTGCTTAGATGCCTGATACCTCTGGCGGGTGTTAACATCATATGTTCGATTTTTGATGAAGTTCGTCCCGGAATCCAGCAGCACTTTCATTTTTATTGAATCAAAACCCAGGTCATCCGGGTAAGTCCGGGATAGCCCATAGGGCATGGAGTAAATAGTGATCGTCAATAGTCTGGAGTTGGCGGTCGGAAGTTTCGCACCGAGGTGTCTGATGGAATCCTGATGAAGGAGTTCTCTTGCATCGAAAAGTTCGGTCATCTTTTCCCCTGACCAAATATTATAGTACTCGGTATTTGAGTTGTAGATAGCCAGAACGCGCAGCAGGCCATTAAAATATCCTTTGTTTTTCTTGTCGTTGATGTTCCACTTGGTATCTAAGGCTTGGCGGGAGTCATTGATAATAACATCCACGGTATCTATGTGATGAGCTATAGCATATTTGACAGCTGCACGGAGAGGCACGATTTCCCGCAAGCCTCCGTCAACATATACGTTGTCGAAGATAGTCACCTCGGACATGAAGATGGGCGTATTGGCGGATGCCCATATCCAGGTCACCATTTCATCCCAACTGGTAATATTTTCACTGCTCTTAATTTCACCTTGCCCCGAAGTCAGGTTCGTAACGGCCACAGAAAGGTTTAAGCCATCAATCTTTTGTAACGCCTTCAACGAATCAAAATCCTGCTGTGTAAAACAGGTTCTGATCAGGTCCTTCATATTCAAAGACTCGCCCAATGTGGGTTTTCCCCGAAGCAGACGCCAGGCTGCATTGAATGCTCTGAGTTCGGTTTTCAGGGTATCCGGAGCGCCGGGCTTTCCCTTTATTTGTTTCACCCTGAACGGATTCTTGTTAAAGATCTTCTTCTGTGTGACCTGGGTGTATTGCGTCTCGAGTTTATCAAACTGTTGCAACAAGACCATCGGAGCCATCAAGCTTCCAGTGCTTGTGCCAAAGACGGCACGATATCCACCCTCCTGCTTCACAAGCTGTTCAACAACACCGAGACCCCAAGCGCCCCTTGCTCCACCACCACTTATCGCCAGCACCTTGTTGGTGGGCTTCTTGTAGGTTTGTGCTTTCGCTGAAAGAGGCGTACAAAGTATTAACAGACTGGAGAAGCCAATAACTAGTGTTTTCATAAGGTTCATTTAGGCAAATCTATCAAGAATAGCTGGCTTTGAAATTCTCTTGCCTCACCATTGCAGCCGCACGAAACTTCACAGTGGACAGCGATGTTGTTGATTCTTTAATTATCTTTCTGTGGTAGTTTAAATTCACCACCCAATATTAATTGCCGATGGATAGCCTGGTCTTCAACAATGTAACATACTGGTTGCCGGAAAGCGTCGGGGATGTTATCACCCTTGTCAATGATGCAAAAGCATCTAATGCAGTTATCTGCTTACGAGGATCAGCGCATTCCTTTCCAGTGATAGAAACTTTGGAGGAGGGGCCAACAGGAGGGAGACCCTACAAGTATGTGATGCTGTCTAAAATGAACACCGTAACGATTACTGGCAAAACGGTTAAGGTGGATGCTGGCTGCCACCTCGGTGTGGATCCGTGGGATCCGAATAAGGAACCTGCTACGGTTTCTAGTAAGGAAAACTCGTTGTTGTATAAGTTGAATGAGCAAGGCCTGGCCATCCAGGACCTTGGTGGCATATCACACCAGACAGTTGGAGGATTTCTAGCCACCGCCTCTTCCGGGGGTTCCACCAAGTATTCCTTTGAGGAAGCATTGATGAGCATCGATATTGTAACGTGCGAGGAGGGTGGCGCTGTACTCCGCACGTTTACCCGCCCAAGCCCAGACAATCCAGATGATCCTTTCTATGCAGCAGGTATTGGTAGCCGGGGACTGTTTGGTGTAATCGTGAGCGCTACCTTTAATTGTGTTGACCGATATTTTATTGCCGGCCAGGAGGCTGTTACCTATGTGTCGCCAGCAGACGGTCACCCTGCCTGTGAAATTGATTTGTTTCCCAATACGACTGGCTCGACGGGCCCCAGCCTCCAGCAGTTTCTTCAACCGCCCTCTAGTTCTGATCCAAATCCTAAAGCTCATTTGAGGCCGGACTATACCCGCCTGATCTGGTGGCCCCAAGAGAACGTACACAAGATGGTCGTTTGGAAAGCCTGGCAGGCAACTGAGGAGGAAGCCTTCGAGTGGGCGTACCCGGAGGGATCTAAGATCCCTGAAACACCGAAGGATCACATTCCGCCCTTGAATCATCCATTGAAACCGTATCAGGAAGTACCCTGGGTTGGGGGTAGCCCTACGACAATGAACCTTGGCGCGAGTTTTCTGTACTCAGCAATTGGTGAGTGGCCCAAGTGGCTTTACGATCTCCTGGGGAACGACAATAAGGACAACCATTACAACGAAATCGTCGGCGCAGTTGATTTGCTTTTTTACCCAGTCATCCTTCCTAAAATTCTTGACATTTTCGCCCCGGTGGACAAGAATGGCCCTCAGCTGTTCTCCGATGAGTGGCACACGGGCCTTCCGATGGACAACCAGATGAGCGATAAACTGATGCCGGTGTGGTTTACTGAACTATGGATACCCATAGAAAGAGCGCAGGATGTAATGAATACACTAAGAGACTATTATGATCAGAGCCCTAAAAATACGGGCGCCTTCACGTGTGAGATTTATGCGGCGAAGAGAAACTCATTTTGGATGAGCCCCTCTTACAACACAGACGTTATTCGGATTGATATATTTTGGTTTGGCAAGAATAGCGGTAACCCCGTTGCCTTCTACGAAGGTTTCTGGAACCTGCTCGCACCGTTCAATTTCCGGCCCCATTGGGGGAAATATCTTCCTGAACCAGCAATCCCCGGACAGCCATCAAGCCAGGGTGGACCGGGCAGGAACCTCGAACAATGGACGAATTACTTACAAAGCCGGTACCCGAAATGGGATAGTTGGGAGAAGCTGCGCCAATTGTACGATCCCAATAATGTATTTCTCAATGACTACTGGCGAAAGCACTTATTTGGAGTAGAACCCCTAATAAAGAACCAATGAATATCCAACCCGACTCAACCGGTTTATACCATCCGACTACCGACGGCGAAATTGTCGAACTGATCCAATATGCTATTGCCAACAAACTACAGGTCAGGGTAATGGGTGCAGGGCAATCGACGGATGGCTCCGTGTATTCGGATGGATACGATCCCACTCAGCCCCCCGGAAAGAACATCAACATTGAACTTGACCAGATGCGGAGCGTTGACGTTGATGAAAGCAAAATGCAGGCAACGGTGGGAGCCGGATGCAACCTGGGCTACAATCCGTTTGATCCGTCTGGAATATCGGCCAAAACCGAAGAGAATAATTTATTTTTTCAACTACATCAGAAGGGGCTGGCTATCCCCAATGTCCCGGATGAACTTCATCAGACGGTTGGCGGATTTATTTCCACGGGGTCTTCAGGAGGTAGTATGCATCATTCATTTGATGAATGTATCTTATCGATACGAATGATCGATGGCACCGGAAAAATTCAGACCTTCTCAAAGTCTGACAACATGAATGATTCATTCTATGGCGTGGTAGTCTCGATGGGGTTGATGGGCATAATTACTTCGGTCACACTGCAATGCGTTCCTGCGTTTGCTGTAAACGGAACAGAGACTACAACCAAAGTAAGCGATTGTGAGTACAACTTCCTGGATTCGGGGACTTCGGACAAAATATCAGCACAACAATTTCTGGAGACTACAGAGTACTCGCGCACGATGTGGTGGCCGTTCAGCACGCTTGAACGGACGGTAGTCTGGAAGGCAACGTCGATCGGATCGCCGGCCAACTTTGCCGCTAAACCTTATCATTCTATTTTCCCGACAATTGATGGTTCCGTATTGCCAACAGAAACATTTGCCGCATCCGGATTTCAGATGATTGCTACATGGCCCGATTGGTTTGATGAGTTGATTCAAACAAGCACAGAGAAAGCAAAACCACTCGCTGTGCTTATTAAGTCTGGCATAGAGGCCATCTTTCCGCATCTATATCCCAAGCTTATTGACTTCTTCATGCCGATCAATACAGAGAAGCACCCACCTAAAACGTTTTGGGACTATTGGTATAAGGCTCTTCCCATGGACAGTGCGGAGTTTAGCAACAACCTTTTCGACTTGACCTACACCGAGATGTGGATGCCCATTGGCCAGACTAATAAAATTCTCTCCGACATGCAGAATTTCTATACACAGAATGGGTATGCAGCCACAGGTTTTTTTACCATCGAAGTATTCGGCGCCAAGGCAAGTAATTTCTGGCTCAGCCCTGCTTACCAGCAGGATTCTGTGCGAATCAACCTCCTTTGGTTTAGAGGGAATAAGGTGCCTGGGCAGACCTACTTTGCTCAGTTCTGGAGCCTTCTCGCCCAATACAACTACAGGTTGCATTGGGGGAAGTCACTTCCTCCGGCAACCACAGATAGTGTGAGTTATCTTTCGTCAAGGTACACGAAGTGGAGCAATTGGAAAGCATTAAGAGACCAGATGGACCCTCACCAAATATTCCTGACGAGTTACTGGCGTGCGCAACTGGGTATTACCTCGACAGCCAGCTAAATCGATTATGCCGCCGGTGAAAGAAACCCAGTCAATCAATCCGCTGATTAGGGCGTGGAATTGGATTATCAATATTGGCGTAACAGCTGATACATCTGCTTTCGATGTGAAACGCACCCGGCTGATCAATGGCATCGGTACCTGGGCGATGATCGTTTTTGGCAGTTATGTTATTGCTTATGCCAATTCCACAGAAGCGAGGTATATTTTTTATGAGAGTATTTTTGGAGTCATTGGATATTCTGTGCCAATGTTCCTTAACCGGTACGGGAAGTATGACGCCGCTTGTCATACCTTCAACGTATTCAGTATGCTATTGTATTTGTTCCTGGCCGTTACGGGAGGAGGGAAAGACGGTGCCGAGTATATCTTTTTTGCAAACAGCGCAGCTGCCATGCTCTTCTTCAAAAGCAGGCGCATTGTCATTTCCTATTTCTTTGCAAACCTGCTGTGCTTTGGAATTGGAAAATGGTCACAGTATGTCATGGATCCGATTTTCACCTTCGAGGGACAGAAGTATGTGTATGTGGCAAACCACATCACCGTGTTTGTCCTTATTTTCTTGATCATCAACTATTTTCGATCCGAAAATGGATTACAGGAGAAAATGCTGGAAGATAAGAACGTGAGCATCTCCACCGAGAAACAAAAGTCTGATAACCTGCTGCTGAATATCTTGCCCCAGGAAACTGCGGAAGAGTTGAAACTCACAGGCACAGCCAAGTCTAGAAGTTTCAGCCAGGTTACGGTCATGTTTACGGATTTTAAGAATTTCACCACTACGGCTGAGCGGCTATCGCCCGAACTGCTGGTAAAGGAAATCCATAATTACTTCAGCATGTTTGACCAGATCACGAGCAGGCACAACATTGAAAAAATAAAAACCATTGGCGACTCGTATATGTGCGCCGGAGGCATACCCCAGACAAACCAGACCCATCACACAGACGTAGTAACTGCCGCGTTGGAGATTCAGGCGTTTATGTTGGAGCAAAGGATCGAGCGGGAGAAGAGAGGCGAACCCTTCTTTGAGTTGCGTCTGGGTGTCCATACGGGTCCTGTGGTGGCTGGTATTGTCGGCACCAGGAAATTTGCGTATGATATATGGGGAGACACGGTTAACGTTGCGTCCCGGATGGAGTCTCATGGCGTGCCCGGTAAGGTGAATATTTCGGGCAGTACATATGAATTGATCAAGAATGATTTTCACTGCACTTACCGTGGAAAAATCGAGGCCAAGAACAAGGGCGAGGTGGATATGTATTTTGTTGAAGGACCAAAACCAACAGGCGAATAGTGTTTGCCCTGAGGTACACTTTACTCAAATCCTGAGTTGATGTAGCTTTGATATCCAAAACACGGTATCTTTGGACTAGAAACTGAGAAATGACCCGCTCCTTTAATGCGCTTGGCCTCCTATTCCTGATCTTCGTCCTGGTTGCCGGGACCCTGTTCTTCTTTTGGAGGGGAGATCCGCCCGTACTATACATCAACGAATTCATGGCTGAGAATGTCACGTGCTGCCCGGATAGCGCAAGTGGTTCAAGCGAACACGACGACTGGATAGAGATTTACAATGCCAGCAAAGTTCCTGTTGACATCGGAGGCATGTACTTTTCACAAGACGCAGGTCAATCCCTGGGTCACAAGATTGACGATGCGCATCCCGATTTGACCACTATTCCACCCGGTGGGTTCCTCGTCTTATGGGCCGACGGCAGCCCCGAACAGGGTCCCCTTCACCTGGACTTTAGATTGGACCAGGATGGTGAGTTGCTTCGTTTCTTCGATCAGCACGGGCGCACAATCGACACATACACTTTTGCTGAACAGGTCCATGATGCATCTTTGGGCCGATCCACCGATGGAGGAAGCACATGGGAATATTTTTCTGTGCCCACACCGGGAGCTTCTAATCGTTAGACAGGATTTCCTGTCGTTGCCGAAAGGTTAATTCGATAATCTTTTTTGGTCAGCATATATCACACGACTTCTGGCTCCACCGGATCCTTCTTGCTAGTCATTCTATGACTTAAATCAGGCACTAGCGTGACCTGTGACAGCGGCATTAGGGTCGAAATCCGCCTACTTTCAAGCATCAATAACGTGTCATGAAAAACAAGTATGTAAATACAGACGGCAATTCCGCCGTTGCCAACATCGCGTATGGCTTCTCAGAAGTGGCTGCCATCTTTCCGATCACCCCTTCTTCAGATATGGGTGAACGTGCTGATGCCTGGGCTGTCGAGGGAAGGAAAAACATCTTCGGTGAAGCGGTTGACGTCGTGCAAATGCAATCTGAGGGCGGAGCCGCTGGAGCAGTCCACGGTGCACTTACGGCCGGTGCCATGACAACTACTTTCACCGCCTCCCAGGGCCTCCTGCTTATGGTGCCCAACATGTTTAAGATAGCCGGTGAAATGTTACCTGTTGTTTTTCACGTTACCGCACGCTCACTGGCCTGCCAGGCGCTCTCTATTTTCGGTGATCACTCCGATGTCATGGCCACCCGCGGCACAGGCTTTGCCATGCTGTCCTCGGCCAACGTACAGGAGGCGCAGGATTTAGCTGTTATTTCACACCTGACCACGCTCGAAGCCAAGATTCCATTCCTTCATTTCTTTGATGGGTTCCGCACTTCCCACTCCATACAAAAGATCATCCCGCTCAACTACGATGACCTGAGGGGAATGCTTGATATGAAATTCGTTGAGGAATTCCGCGCCATGGCCCTTAAGCCGGAATCACCGGTCTGCAAGGTAGGCGCGCAAAATCCGGATGTGTACTTCCAGGGCAGGGAAACAGTGAATAAGTACTACGATGCTTGCCCCGGTTTGGTGAAGAAGTATATGAAGTTGTTTGCCGAAAAGACGGGCAGAAGCTATAAACTTTATGAATATGTAGGCGCTCCGGATGCCGACCGCATCATCATTGCCATGGGCTCAGGTGTTGAAACCATCGAAGAGACAATCAACTATTTAATGAAGAAAGGGGATAAGGTGGGCTTGCTAAAAGTAAGGTTGTACCGTCCGTTCTCATTGTCGGATTTCCTGAGCGAAATCCCCAAGTCAGTCAAGAAGATAGCCGTTCTCGATCGTACCAAAGAACCGGGCTCCATTGGAGAGCCATTGTACCTGGATGTTGTGGCCGCCATGTCAACCGAACGTCAAGGCGTGCGCATCATCGGCGGCCGTTATGGACTTTCTTCTAAAGAATTCACGCCCTCTATGGTGAAGGCGGTGTATGAACATCTTCGCAACGATGGCTGGCACAACTTCACCGTCGGAATCAACGACGATGTGACGAACAAGTCTATCACCGTCAAAGAAGACATCGATACCGAACAAGAAGGTATCGTTCGCTGCAAGTTCTGGGGCTACGGATCTGACGGAACGGTGAGCGCCAACAAGAACGCGATTAAAATGATCGGTGACAATACCGACTTGTTTGTTCAGGGCTATTTCCAGTACGACTCCAATAAATCAGGGGGATGGACAATCTCCCACCTGCGCTTTGGCAAGAAACCTATCCACTCTGAATATTTGCTAAACAAAGTTGACTTTGTTGCGCTGCACCGCCCGCAATATATTGGGCAATACGATATTCTGGAAGGCATCACACAAGGAGGGACATTTTTAATCAACACCAGCCAGAAGACGGAGAATATTTTCAAGCTGTTCACCAAGGACATGCAGGATACCATCCGTGCGAAGAAGATAAAAGTCTATGCCATCGACGCATCCAAGATTGCCAAGGGAGTAGGTCTTGGCGGGCGGATCAGTTCTGTCATGCAGACGGCTTTCTTCAAGGTGTCGGGCGTGTTGCCCGAAGCAGAATCTATCGAACTCATAAAGAAATTCGTCGCGAAGCAATTTGCGCGCAAAGGGCAGGAGATCGTGGAGATGAACTGGAAAGCAATCGATGCTTCGGCTGCTGCGGTAATTGAATTACCTATACCGGCCGAGTCTGACAAGTTTGCGGAAATTACAGCTGTGGTGCCTCCGGGTTCAGGCTGGTTTGCTGATAAGATCATTGACCCTATTCTGCGACTCAAGGGAGACAGTATTCCGGTTTCGGCTATGCCGCTGAATGGAGCCGTACCCACAGGAACTAAGCGCCTTGAGTACAGGGGTGTACCGGGCAACCCGGCTACATGGATTGAGAAACTTCCGTTCGTAGAGAATGCCTACGTGGCTGAACCGTATTTGGAATATCCTCCGAGTTGCTCTGGCTGTGGCGAGGTTCCATACATTCACCTGGTCACCCAGCTCTATGGAGACCGTATGGTGATTGCCAATGCTACCGGATGTACTTCAATTTATGGGGGCACATTCCCATCGACGCCGTATACGAAAGATAAGAACGGTCGTGGGCCTGCATGGGCGAACTCATTGTTTGAGGATAATGCCGAGTTTGGATTAGGCATGCGCCTCGCGATTGACGCAAATCGTCGTCAGTTGAAGTCCAATGTAATCGCTTTCATGCCCACCTTGCCTGATGGTCCGTTGAAGACAGCGCTGGAAACAAGCCTGCGACTGTTTGACGAAGTGTCGAAAGAAGCGAAAGAGCACACGGAACAAGTAAAACAATTACTAGCCGAGGAAAAGAAAAGTAATCAGAGCCCTGTCTTGAGCAAAATCCTTGAATTGGAAGACTACTTTGTAGACAAGAGTGTCTGGATATTTGGTGGTGATGGATGGGCGTATGACATTGGCTTCGGAGGACTGGATCATGTGATGGCCTCCAACCGAAATGTTAATATTCTCGTCATGGATACAGAGGTATATTCAAATACCGGTGGCCAGGCATCGAAGGCAACTCCTCGTGGGGCTGTCGCCAAATTCGCATCCGATGGCAAGAAGCTAAGCAAGAAGAATTTGGGATTGATGATGTCATCTTATGGCAGTGCCTACGTCGCTTCGGTGGATATGGGCATGGACCGTGAGAAAACGGCATTGGCCTTCGTGGAGGCAGAAAAGCATAAAGGCCCCTCTATTATAATAGCGTACTCTCCCTGCATCGCCCATGGCTACAATATGGTGCTAGCCAAGAAGCAATCGGAGAAGGCTGCAAAATGCGGGTATTGGCCCACCTACCGCTTTAATCCCGATCTCAGGGCCCAAGGTCAGAATCCGTTTATCTGGGACGGTCAGGAAGTGGATACCAAATTTGATACGTATCTCGAGGAGGAGTTGAGGTACAAGACTTTGAACCTCACCAATCCTGAGGAAGCGAAGCGACTGCTGGACTTGGCAGTGAAAGATAATGAGCAACGATTCAAGGATATTAAACATTTGTCCGAAGCATAAACCAAAACCCTATGGCCATTGACCTTACAACCGACTACGGCGGCCTGACGTTGAAAAACCCCATCGTTATGGGCGCCAGCAACATCGTTACAGATATCGACAATCTGGTGAAACTCGAACAGGCTGGAGCAGGGGCCATTGTTTATAAGTCGCTCTTTGAGGAGCAGATTCAGTTGGAAAGTTTTCAATTGGATCAAACCCAGGAAGCCTTTAGTGATTGGGATGCGGAGCACGCCTCATTCTTCCCATCTGCCCGGCACGCCGGCCCAGCCGAGCACTTGAGACAACTGAAAGAAGCAAAGAGCAAACTGACTATCCCGTTGATCGGCAGCCTCAACTGCGTTAATGATGAGACATGGCTGGAATACGCGCTGAAGATGATCGATACCGGCATTGATGGCCTTGAACTTAATTTCTATAACAACAACATCGACTTCGCGGCAAAATCAGCAACGATCGAAGACCGGCAGTTTAAGACACTTGAATTGGTGCGGGCAGGGGCGAGACAACTTCCGTTGTTTGTGAAACTGAGTCCGTTCTATTCCAATACCCTTCACTTGATTTCTCGGATGGACAAGGTAGGCGCAGATGGATTTGTACTTTTCAACAGGCTCTTTCAGCCGGATATTGATATTGAACTGGAGGAGCATCATTTCCCCTATAATTTCAGCAGCGAGAGTGACAACCGCCTGGCCTTGCGCTATGCGGGGTTGCTGCACAAAAAAATAAAGGCAGGTGTTATTGCCAACACCGGTGTGCTCAGCGGAAAGGATGCTGTGAAGATGCTTTTGGCAGGAGCTAATGCCGTACAAGTGGTGAGCGCCGTGTATAAGAAAGGTATTAGCCAAATAACGGTCATGCTGGAAGAGATGCAGACCTGGATGAAGAAGAAAGGATATAACAACCTGGATGATTTTCGTGGGAAGCTTTCCAAGGAAAACATATCTGACCCCTTCGCTTACAAACGGGCTCAGTACGTGGACATCCTGATGAAGTCAGAAATGTTTCTGCAATACCACCCGAAGAGAGGGGAGCTTCCTCATAATGAGGATTATTAGACCTTACAACCAACACCTAATACCTAATAACTAACACCTAATAACTAAACTATGGCTAAAATTGGAATTTTCTTTGGTTCAACAGAAGGCAACACCGAGCGTGTGGTTGGCCAGATTCAAGCATTGTTTGGCGCCGAAGCCGAACTCAACAACGTGAACTCCACCAGCGCGGACGACATGCAGCCTTATCCCTATTTGATCCTGGCATGCCCTACCTGGGAGATCGGCCAGCTTCAGGAAGACTGGGATAGCTTCATTGATGAGGTTGAGAAAGTCGACTATGCCGGCAAAAAGGTAACGTACCTCGGCCTTGGCGATGCGGACGGATATCCCGACACCTTCCTGGATGCGTTGGGGACCATTCACGACCGCATTAAAGAAAAGGGCGCTAAGTTCGTCGGCGCATGGCCTACAGACGGTTACAACTTTGAAGCCTCCAAAGGCGTGGTAGATGGTAAGTTTCTTGGTCTCGCCATTGATGAGGACAATCAGAAGGACCTCACGGCTGGTCGGGTAGAAAAGTGGGTCGCTGAACTGAAGAAAGAATTTGTTTGAGATGTATTGAAGTGCCTGCCCGCCGAAGCGTCTCGCGTAGGAGGGTTTAGGTGTTGACGTGTTAATGTACGTTCACCTAAGCACGTAAACTCGTCAACACATACGCACGTGCATGGCCGTAATCCGCTTCAAGAAACCCAGTTACCCCGTCAGTCAGCCGCTGCTTGGCTACCTAAAGCAAACGCACCGGGAGACTGACGTTCCTATTGCCTATGCCGACCTCCTCCATCACAATAGTTCGATAACCTTTTTTGATAAGAAAGGAAAGGATACGATGTGGGAGACGCTTATCTACGGGGAGGCGGACCGACAATTTATTCACGAGTGCCTGATCAAGGTATATGCGCAGTTAAAAGTTGGTGGTGATGTTGGCATTATCGAACACCTGTATGTCGATCGTGTTGACTACTGCCTGTATGCCAATACCCATCCTGTCCGTGTCCGGATTGTAAACCGGATCAACGACTTATTTGATTACTTCTATGTGAAGCGGGCCGATGCATCCCGCATTTACGGCATGGAGCTGGAGCACTTGCTGTCGCCGAACAAGATCAACTACCTCGTGAAAGGAGGGACGCTGATTGAGGAGCACATCACTGGAGTTCCCGGTGATACCTTTGTTAAAGACTTTCTCCCGCGCAAGGACTACAACCCGATCCGGGTAGCCAAGGAGTTTGTCAAGTTCAACGAGCGCAGCCTCGTTCAACTGCTCGGCGACATGCGCAACGATAATTTTGTTGTGGAAGTGGTGCCGGATTTTGATGATCTCTACTTCCGGCTGCGGGCCATCGACTTCGACCAATTTTGTTATGAGGGCGACGTCAAGATCTACATGCCCCAATATTTCAAAGAAAACAATCCCATCATTAATCTTGGCTTGCAAAGTATGTCGTCAGCGCTGGAGCTTCAATACCAGAAGGAAGAGCGGACACGCCTGCTAACCCGCGTGCGTGGTGCCGGCGCCCACATGGCTAATCTACTTGAGGCGATGAGAATTGATGAACTATCCACGGAGGAAAATGTCAAACAGTTACGCGAGTCCCTTGCCGACCTCTATCAGGATTCGTCGTTCTTGTTGGCTGGGACGATGGGGGAGATTCTGAGAAACAGTTTGCGGATGCTGGAGGTGTATCCCATGCGGAAGCGACGGGTAATAGGCTCGAAGCCATAAAGTATCAAGCTTAGCGTCTTCGCGGTAGATTATCTTCATCGTACAATTGGCTGTGTTAGTGCTTCGAAGTTATTTTCCTCACATTGACCGACTGAATTTTAAACCGCGAAGGCGCTAAGTCGCGAAGGGCAGGGAGTAGCTTTAATTTGCTATTTTTACTCAATGCCCTCCGTGATCCCCAACCCCTAATGACGAAGCAGCATCAAAGTGCTTGGTTTGCGTTGTGGGTTCTATTCGGAATCAACACGATGAATTTTTACGATCGCCAAATTATTGGCGCTGTCGCTGAGTTGATTCGCAAAGAGTGGGTACTCAGCGATATGGTATTGGGAATTCTGGGAACGTCGTTTACGCTAATGTATGCGGCTGTGGGCGTGCCACTCGGTCGACTGGCAGATAAGATAAGCAGAAGGAAAATCCTGAGCCTGGGCGTTGGTGCATGGAGTGTAATGACCGCGGCCTCCGGGCTGGCGCCAAGTTTTGCGTGGCTTTTTGCAGCCAGACTGGGTGTCGGCATTGGTGAAGCAAGTTGCGCGCCTGCCGCGAACTCGCTGATCGGAGATTTGTTTCCAGCCCGCAACCGTGCCATGGCCTTGTCGATCTTTATGCTCGGCCTCCCCATTGGTCTTTTTCTGAGTTATCGGGTGAGTGGACTTATTGCGAGTTCTTATGGTTGGCGTGGAGCATTCTATTTTGCCGTAATTCCTGGATTAATTCTCGCGCTATTGGCTTTGAGAATTCGGGAACCACAGCGTGGCGCAGCAGAGGAACACCCCTCGACGGGCCACCGCCCCGGGTCACCCTATTGGGTCGTACTCGGTATTCCAACGATCATGTGGATTATTGTTTCCGGCGCGTTACACAACTTTAACTCCTATGCAGTCAATTCGTTTCTCGCTGCATTTCTTATGCGCACGCACCACGTCGGACTAGAAGAAGCTACCAATATATCATCTATCGTTTTGGGTGCGGTCGGCGTCATTGGCCTGTTGGGTGGTGGATGGGCAGCGGACCGATGGAGTCGATCGAGGATGGATGGAAAGTTGCTGTTATCCTCAATCGCCATGATTATCGCAGCGCCGTGCATATTCTTTGCCCTGAAGCAACCCCCGGGTGAAATAGCCACCTTCATGTTGCTGATGGGGACCGGTTCGATGCTGACGTTTGTTTATTATGCTTGCGTGTATGCGACCATTCAGGATGTAGTGGAGCCTGCGTTGCGTGGAACGGCGATGGCGCTCTATTTCTTTGTCATGTATGTACTGGGTGCTAGCCTTGGCCCGTTGGGGATTGGGATGCTAAGTGATTATTTTGCCAGGGAAGCGATGACGGCGGCTGGCGCCACGGTGATGGCCGAACCGTTCAAGGCCGCAGGCCTTCACAGTGCCATGTTCGTAATTCCAATTTTTTGCGCCGTTTTAGCCGTCGTCTTGTTCGCCGCTTCGCGGACGGTAGCGAGAGACATAGAAAAGTTGCGCACATGGCTCCGTGAGCAACATGTCGGCTGAACATATTTTTTTGACCGCAGAGACGGGGAGACGCAGAGAATCGAAATGAAGAAGAAGGTATAATGCATTCCTCCGCGCCTCTGCGACTCTGCGGTTAATTTTCCCTATTTTTACCTCATGCCATCCCTGGTCCCGAACTTCGAATACGACATTTTCATCAGCTACCGCCACAACGATAACCTCGATGGCTGGGTAACGGACTTTGTTCAAAATCTCGAGAAGGAACTTCGCAGCACGCTGAAAGATACTGTCAGCATCTACTTCGACCGGAACCCACGCGACGGCCTGCTGGAAACCCATAGTGTAGACAAAAGCCTGGAAGGCAAACTGAAGTGCCTCATCTTTATTCCGATCATTTCCCAGACCTATTGCGATCCCAAGAGCTTTGCCTGGCAGCATGAGTTTTGTGCGTTCAACCGGTTCGCGATTGCTCCCCTCTCTTCCGGGGAGGGGCCGGGGGTGAGGCCCGACTCTTTTGGACGGGACATCAAGTTGAGCAACGGCAACGTAGCCAGCCGCATTCTGCCCATCAAAATCCATGACCTTGATGCCGATGACAAGACCCTTCTTGAAAAAGAATTGGGAGGTGTGCTGCGGGCGGTAGATTTTATTTACAAAGAGCCCGGTGTGAACCGACCCCTTAAGTCAAACGACAACAAGGCCGACAACCTGAACAAGACGGATTACCGTAACCAGGTGAACAAGGTGGCGAATGCCATTAAGGAAACTATTATGGCAATTCGCAACCCGGTGTTACGAACTGCCAGCACCCAGAACCCAGCACCCAATACCCAGCGCCCTGCACCCAGTGCCCACCGTGGCAGCCTTCGATGGAAAGTAATCGGCGCGCTCCTTCTCCTCGCCCTTGCAACAACAGCCGGCTTTTACTTCTACGGACAACGCACAACGACCAGCGACCAACCCATCCTCGACAAGTCCATCGCCGTGCTGCCCTTTGTGAACATGAGCAACGACCCCGAGCAGGAATATTTCAGCGATGGGCTAACGGAGGAGATTATTGACCGGCTCACCAAGATTCCTGACTTGCGCGTTATTTCGCGCACCTCGGTTATGGAGTACAAGAAGTCCGACAAGCGCATTCCTGAAATCGCCAAAGAATTGGGTGTGGCATTTATTCTGGAGGGAAGTGTACGAAGATCAGGAGATAATCTGCGGATAACGGTTCAGTTGATAAAGGCGGAGAACGATGAGCACATTTGGTCTGAAACGTTAGACAAGCCCATGAGTGAGATATTTCAAATGCAGCGGGAAATTGCTACGCAGCTGGCGTCCTATTTTAAAATCACGCTCACCCAATCAGAGAGTGGCAGGTTGGATGGAATTCCGACTAAGTTCATTTCGGCCTACGACTATTATTTACAAGCCCGTGAATTGTCCTCCAAGCGCTCTGCAGAGAATGATAAGGCCATTAAGCTGCTAAAGCAAGCGCTGTCGGTTGATCCGCATTTTGTGGAAGCCATGGCCAATCTTAGTAATCGCTATACACAAGTGGGAAATCAATTGCATGAAAAGGAGAATTGGCAGGATTCGGCCCTGAATTACGCTCGGAAAGCGATAGCCATTGCGCCTGAGTCTCCGAATGCAAATTACGCAATGGGTTTTGTGCTTTGGGGTCTACCAGAAAATCTATCATCGGCAAAATTCTATTTTAGGAAAGCGAATGATTTAAGCCCTAATTCGTCGTGGGGATTGAGAGCCTTGTCCAATATCTATTTAGGCGAAGGGTTGATAGACTCATCTTATTTTTTTGCGAAGAGGCTATGCCAGAGGGATCCAAGCCCAAGCTCATATTCCATTTTGTCAAGTATTTTCATATCCATTGGTCAATGGGATTCTGCTCGTTACTATGTTAATCTCGCATTGACAACAAAAATGGGATCAACAACAGGTAGCGATTTGGCTATCCATGATGCGCTGAGGTTCTTTATCGCGGTTCGTGATTTGGATGGCGGCCTTAAATTGATCAACGAAAGTTTCGGTGCGGTTAAAGGCGCGATGCCTGATGGGGTGCAGCGTGACATGAAATGGATGTATGCCCTAAAGGAGGATTGGGTAAGTCTGGCGGCCGTTCTATCGGATAGTGACAAGGAGTTGAAGGCATTAATGCTTAGGAATACGAACAAGTTGAAGGATTTTGATGCATTAGTTGAATCCTTAAAAAGAGAGAACAAAGCAGGTCATAATCATAATTTCCTGTTACTTACCGGGGATTACCAAATGGTCGTGAGTAGCTTAAAGTCCCTACCACCGCACAAGCGATATGTTTCGCGTATATTTTTTCTTTCAAATCCTTTCGCGCAGGAGTTTATCAAAACCCGGGAGTTTAGGGAGTTGTTTGCCGGGTATGATGCGTGGGCTGAGAAAATGGTGGCCGGCATAATGTCGAAGAATGAGCATAGTCAATAAACACTTGCAAGAAGAATGCCTTCCATAGTTTCTGGGTTCGAATACGACATCTTCATTAGTTACCGCCACAACGATAACCGGAGCGGCGCTTCTACAGGCTCAGGCCAAGGTTGGGTGACGGAGTTTGTCACGGCCTTACAGGAAGAGGTGGCCGCCACAATGAAGGCGCCTGTTACTATCTATTTTGACAAAAATCCCCACGATGGACTTCAGCAGCATCACGAGGTGGATGATTCGTTGCGGGAGAAGTTGAAATGCCTGGTATTTATCCCTATCGTATCTCAAACCTATTGCGACCCCAAGGCCTTTGCCTGGGCCCATGAACTGGCGCCCTTCATTCAGCAGGCCACCAACGATTCGTTAGGTTTGAAGACTAAAGTCGCGGGCGGCAACATCGCGAGCCGGGTATTGCCGGTAAAGATCCACGACATCGATAGTCGCGACAAGGCACTATTTGAAGAAGCCACCGGCAGCGTCTTGCGCTCGATTGACTTCATCTATAAGGAATCGGGGGTTAACCGGCCGTTGCGGCCCAACGATGATCGCCAGCAGAACGAACAGCGCACAGACTATCGCAACCAGGTAAATAAAGTGGCCAACGCCATTAAAGAAATTATTTCTGGCTTGCAACCAGAGGTTGGCGATTTCGCACCCGATGAAGTTATCCGAGCAGCCAGCGGGCCGGTTTTGGCGTCGAAGGTTTCAAAACCTAAAAAACAGTGGCGGTTCAATACAGGAAATGCCCAATCACTTTCGCGTTTCAATCTCCCTTTTATAGGAGCACTGCTCGCGCTGATCGTTTTGGCTTACATTCATTTTTCAGAAATCCATCACAGCCCGACGTACAAGACCACCATCTTGCCACCGGATAAGACCCAATTCAATAATGACTTTGGTAGCAATATTGCGCTTTCGCCTGATGGAACAATGATCGCCTTTTCCGCGATTGATTCTTCTGGAAAATCGATGTTATATGTTCGGCATCTCAACGTTATGGAGGCGCGCGCGTTGAAGGGAACAGAAGAAGCGAAACGCCCATTCTGGTCAGCCGACAACCGCTTCCTGGGTTTTTTTGTCGGTGACAAGCTAAAGAAAGTCGATCTTGCCGGCGGCCCCGCCCATACACTGTGTACGGCAAACCTTAACCGTGGCGGTTCCTGGAATCAAGATGGTGTTGTCATTTTTTCAACGAATGAAACGAATGCAATCCACAGGGTTGCGGCAAGCGGTGGTACCTCTGTACAGGTGACACGGTTGGATTCAACCAGGAAGGAGGCCAGTCACCGGTGGCCGGTGTTTCTACCGGATGGGGAGCACTTTTTATTTACGTCCCGCGTAAATACCATCGGTGCGCATCCGGACGATGCCATTTTCGTGGCTTCGCTGGATAGCAGCTTCACCCCCAAGATGATTGTCAAGGCCAGCTCGAGCCTGGCTTATGCCAATGGCCACCTGATTTATTACAAGGAGGAAACTCTTGTTGCGCAATTGTTCGATTCCGAAAGCCTCGAGATTATCGGAGATCCTGTTCCGATTGCAGACCAGATTGGCTTTGAGGCGGTCAATTCCAATGCCGCCTTCTCTGTTTCGCAAAACGGGCTACTTGCTTACCAGAGCGAGTTGAGTCATGCTGATAGGACGGACTTTGTATGGTACGATCGAAACGGAAAAAGCCTGGGTGGCTTTAGCCATTCCTCACTCCATAATAATTTGAAACTATCACGTGATGGGAAAAGTGTTGCTGTTAAAGAATGGAATTTGAAAAAGGACAGGCAAGACATCTGGCTTTATGAATTCAGCCGTAATGCATGGACACGCTTTACAACGAAAGGTCGCAATTTCTGGCCGACCTGGTCGCCCGATAGCAGGATGATTGCGTATGCTTCATACACAAAAAACTCCTCTGGCAAATCGCCTATCTATCTCCGGGAGGCCAGTGGGGCCGATAGTGAAAAGTCAATCTTTGAATCCTCAGAAAATAGTTACCCCACAGATTGGTCGCGGGATGGTAAATTCGTTGCGTTTAGCATGAAGAATGATATTTGGATTCTTCCGATGAATGCCTCTGGCGACAAGCCCGGGGGACCTCCATTTCCTTTTTTGCAAACCGAGTTTCAGGAATTTGGTGCTGTTTTTTCGCCTGATGGCCGATGGATCGCTTATGCCTCCTCGGAATCCGGAAAGGGCGAAATTTATATTCGCCCGTTTCCTGGCCCTGGAAGAAAGTGGCAGGTGTCTACAACAGGCGGCTATAATGCGCGCTGGCGTAGCGATGGCAAAGAACTTTTTTTTGTTTCGAGTAGCACAGATGGCTTGATGTCTGTGGAGATTAAATCTGGTGATGCTACGTTGGGCGTGGGGGCTGAACGAATGTTATTTACATTGCCCAACGAGTGGAGTGGAGGGTATGATGTCACCAGCGACGGGCAAAGGTTCTTGTGTTCAAAACAGGAAGCGAATGATTCACCCATGCCGGTTACGTTGGTGGTGAATTGGCTGGAGGAATTGAAGGGAAACAAGTAGGTTGACAGATACCTTGTATTCCTCTGTGCATCTCCGTGCAATAGCCTTCAGTCTTTGGCATGTTGACAACCTCTTAGGATAGTTTATTTGCTATTTTTACGATATGGCCTCCCTGGTACCCAGCTACGAATACGACATCTTCATCTCTTACCGCCACAACGATAACCGTTCGGGCGCTTCGACTGGTTCAGGCCAAGGCTGGGTAACGGATTTTGTCAATGCCTTACAAGAAGAATTGGCAGCAACCATTAAAGAGCCGCTTTCTATTTACTTCGATAAAAACCCCCACGATGGGCTGCTGGAAACCCACAGCGTAGACAAGAGCCTGGAAGGCAAACTAAAGTGTCTCATCTTCATCCCGATCATTTCCCAAACCTACTGCGACCCCAAGAGCTTCGCCTGGCAACATGAGTTTTGTGCGTTCAACAGGCTGGCAAAAGAAGACTCGTTTGGAAGGGACGTGAAGTTGAGTGGTGGCAACGTGGCGAGCCGGATCCTGCCGGTCAAGATCCACGACATTGATGCCGAAGACAAGGCGCTTCTTGAAAATGAGTTGGGCGGCGTACTGCGTCCGATCGAGTTCATCTTCAAATCGCCGGGCGTAAACCGGCCGCTGACTTCCTCCGACAACCCGGACAAGAATCTAAACAAGACCTTCTATCGCGACCAGGTCAACAAGACGGCGAATGCTATCAAAGAAACGATCACAGCGCTTCGCAATCCCTCGTCGACATCAGACCGCTCATCCAGTACCCAGAGCCAAGGGCCCAGCACCCAGAACCCATCGCCCAGTGCCCAACCCGCCAGCAATCGATGGAAAATTATCGGCGCGCTGCTTTTCCTCGCCCTAGCAGCAACAATCGGTTATTATTTCTACGGACAACGCACAACGACCAACGATCTCACCAACCTCAAAAAGTCCATCGCCGTCCTCCCTTTCGCCGACCTAAGCCCGGAAGGCGACCAGGAATATCTTGGAGACGGCATCGCTGAGGAGATCCTCAACGTACTGGCCCAATCCAAAGAGCTGACAGTGATTGCGCGGTCCTCCTCGTTTCAGTTCAAGGGCAAGAACGAGGACCTGCGCACCATGGGTGATATGCTGGGTGTTGCGATGATCCTGGAGGGCAGTGTCCGGAAGTACAAGGACCACATCCGGGTGACGGCACAGTTGATCAACGTAGAGGATGGATCGCACCTCTGGTCGAAGAACTACGACGAGAACACGGATGACATTTTTGTCATTCAGGATAGAATAGCGGCATCGGTGGCTGGGGCCTTGAAGGTAACACTTGGTGGATCGGAAACGAGCCGGAGGATCAATAAATGGGACGAGCAGGCCCAGAGGCTCTATCAGCAGGGAAGATATTTCTACGACAGAATGGGTCCTGAGCGTACGGTTAAGGCGGTTCAATTGCTGAGGCAGTCGGTCGAGCTGGATTCGAGCCAGGCTATTTCGCAGTTGTATCTGTCAAACAGTAATGGAAATCTAGGCGATATTGATGGGCGAGAGCGACACCTGGATAAGGCCTTGAAGTTAGACCCGGATCTTTCGGAAGCCCATGCCATGCGGGCCTTGCACTATTTCTGGGATTTGGACTTTAGCAATGCACTGCGGGAGATTGAGATCGCTTTGAGCAATGGTCAGTCAAGCCCGATGACGCAAAGAACGGCAGCCAGGTTGTATGTTGCCTGGGGCCAACCGGAGAGAGCGCTTGCGTTCGCAAAAAGAGCCATTGAACTGGACCCCCTGCTGACCCGATCATTGGATATAGCAGCCGAGACATTCTACTATGCGAGAGAGTACGCTGATGGAGCAACCATTCTCAACCAGGCGTTGAGCTTGGATTCCTCGGATGTTTTACTGCAGAGTTTAAGCGCCATTCAAAGGAATATCAATCTGGATGTGGCCAGGAGAACGGCAAACCGCATTAAAGATGATGAGATGCGCAGCGTTGAATTATTGTGGACCGATATCTGGAGGGGTGACAAAGGTGCTGCACTACGGCTCCATCAGATTTTCGATGCGCTTCCTCAGATTCAGATGGGAACACAGAGGGCGGAACTGTATGTGATGGAAGGGAAGTATGATTCGGCGATCGACATGCTGGAAGCTGAGTATGACCAGGGACCCGTTGTAAGTAATAAAACAAGGAGGACCCAAGCCTCTCTATTGGAGTATTTGTCTGTTGATCCTGCTTATGATCCGCTTCGTAGTCATCCGCGGTTCAAGAAGTTGATTGAGAAGATGAATTATCCAAAAATGAATTGACTTCTTCGCGCCTTAGCGGCTTCGCGGTGGATAATCCCGGACGTTCAAGCTGGAGAAAAGAACTTCGAAGCACTAGCACAGTAAATTGAACGATACGGTAATTTACCGCGAAGACGCGGAGGCGCGAAGGAGCGCCAGGGACTACATTAGGGCAGCTACGTAGTCGTACACCCCACTCACAAACCCAATCAGCACAATACCTGCCAAACAAATACTAAAAGCCAGCTTTTCCTGCCAGTTGGACTGAAGCGTGGCCACCGGCGCCTCACTCTTGTTAATGAACATCGCCTTGACCACCAGGAGATAATAGTAGAGTGAGATCGTAGCGTTGATGACGGCAATGAAGACGAGAACGTAGAGCCCCATCGATGCCGCAGCCGTAAAGAGGAAGAACTTGCCGAAGAAGCCCGCTACCGGAGGGATGCCCGCCAGAGAGAAGAGCGCCAGCAGCATGATCAAACTCAGTTTGGGATTGGTCTGGTAGAAGCCGTTAAAATCTTCAATGTTCTCTTTTCCCGTCGCGTTGAAGAGCATGGACACCACACCGAAGACAGCCAGGTTGGAAAGAGAATAGATCAGCATGAAGTAAACCACCGTTGTCATACCCAGCGATGCGCTGTTGACAAACCCCAGCATCATGAAGCCTGCCTGGGTGATTGAGGAAAAGGCAAGGAATCGTTTCAGGTTCTTCTGACGAATGGCGAAGAGGTTACCGACTACCATGGTGGTAATGGACAGGAAGTAGGCAACCATCGTCCACGCTTTTGGCTGTTGCCCAAACACGGTGTACAGCACCAACATGAGCGTAAACAGTGCGGCGCCTTTGGATACAACGGAGAAGTAGGTAGTGACAGGCAGCGGTGATCCTTCGTACACGTCCGCCGTCCAAAGGTGGAAGGGGACGAGTGAAAGTTTGAACCCAAACCCAGTGATGAACAACACCAAGCCAAAGATGGAGAGCTGTTGCGTGTCGGTCACAAGCGCCATCTCATCGTAATGTAGGGTTCCGTAGGATCCATAGAGCAGGGAAAGGCCCATCAGCAACACTGCTGACGAGACAGCTGATGACATCAACAGTTTGATGCCGGCTTCCGCGGAGCGACGGAGTTTCTTGTCAAAGGCGGCGAGTAAGGTTAAAGGAAGTGTGGCAAGTTCGAGGCCGAGGTACAACATGAGAAAATTTCCCGCTGAAATCATGAACGACATCCCCATCAACGTGGAGAAGATCAGCAAATAGAAAGCGCCGGCCTTTGGCTGATTGGCCGGTTTGGCCAGCCAGCTGGCCGATTGAAGTAGAATTACCAAGGTGGACACGTTCAGAATGTTTTTCAGGAATACGCGAAGGGGATCGCTGATAAACATGTTTCCAAAGAGTGCTGTGGATTCGTTTTGCAGAAACCCGGCGATTGTGATCAGGGCAAAGGTGAGGATAGTGCCATTGACGAGAGTCCGGTTGTCTTTCCTTTCCGTCAGGTCGGCCACAAGCTGAACCAGGACCATCACGGTCAGCAGGATTTCGTTTCTCATTATATATATAGTGTCCCAGGTCATAGTCGGGTGATTAGGTGGTTGATGATGTCGCCCAGCGGCTCCCGAATCAGGGCCGACAGCCAGAAGGGCGCCATCCCAATGGCCGTGATGGAGGCTACGAGGGTTAGCGTACTTACTTTCTCAAACCACTTGGCATCTTCAAGTTGGTTGTAGTGGTCGTTCTTAATGGGGCCAAGGAGCAGGATACCAACTACACGGAGAATATACACGGCTGTTATTACAATAGAAGAACACGCGACGATCGTGGCTACCCGGTGGAAGGTGTCTTCGTTTTGGAAGGACCCTACGAAGATGGTCATCTCGGCAACAAACCCGCTGAGCCCGGGAAGTCCGAGGGAAGCAAGACCGGCGATGACATATACCACAGACAGGAAAGGAATGACTTTCATTAGTCCGCCCATCTCATCTATCATCCGGGTATGCGTCCGTCCGTAGATCATGCCGATCAGCGCGAAGAAGAGGGCTGTCATCAGTCCGTGAGAGATCATTTGAAGAATGGCACCCGTGGTCGCAGTTTCATTCATCATCAGAAGCGCGAAGAGTACCAGTCCGCAGTGACTCACAGAAGAGTATGCGTTGATGTATTTCAGATCTTTCTGCCAGATGGCACCAAAGGCTCCGTACACCACGCTGATGCCCGTGAGGATAATGAAGAACCACGCCATTTCATGTGCCGCTTCGGGAAGAAGGTACATGGCGACGCGGAATGCTCCGTAACCACCAAGTTTCATCAGTACACCGGCGTGCAGCATGGATACAGCCGTTGGGGCTGATGCGTGGCCGTCTGGTGACCAGGTGTGGAAGGGGAAGAGTGCACCGAGTACGCCGAAGCCGATAAAGGTGAACGGGAAGAAGAACATCTGCGCGGCAAGCGGGATGTGGACTTTGGCAATTTCGGTGAGGTCGAAGGTCAGAGGACCGCCCTCCGGTGCTGAGTTGAAGTAGATGCCGAGGATACCTACCAGTAGCAATGCCGATCCGCCCATAAGCATGAGCGTAAGTTTCATCGCCGAATACTCTTTCGGTCCGCTGCCCCAGATGCCGATGAGCAGATACATGGGGATCACGGCCACCTCGTAGAAGAGGAACATGGTGAAGAGGTCGAGGGAGATGAAGAACCCGAATACGCCGGAGGCAAGGATAATTAGGGAGATGAAGAACTCTTTCGTGAGAAACTCCACTTGCCAGGAGGCGAAGATGCCGGCGAATGTGACCAATGCAGTAAGACCGATCATGGAAAGGGAGATGCCATCGATACCGAACTTGAGTTGGATATTAAATGATTCATACCACATGGAGGACGATACAAATAACATGGCATCCGTGTTGCCTGCATTGCGAAGGCTGTAGAAAGCATAGATCAGATATCCGGCAAAGATCAATTGCGCGCCCATGCCGATGGCGGATATGACACGTACCTTCTTGAGATCGCTAATGGCCGCGATCGCCGTTACCGTGGCGATTGGAATGAGGATGAGCAGGAGTAGTGGATTCATGGCCTGGGCTCTAGTTTAGATACAGGATAAGTGCGGCCAGCAACAGCACGCCCGACGTGAAATACCAGATATACAATTGCATGTGCCCGGATTGCATCCGTTTGATGGCACCCGAAAAGAAAACGGTGGAATTGCCAATGAAATTCATTGTACCATCAACAATGTGCCGGTCAAACCAGGCAACCGGACGGGAAATGAATTGGAAGATGATGTTTTTGGTAATGAACAAGTAAATCTCATCAATGTAGAACTTGTGAAAGGCCATGGTGTAGACTCCGCTAAAGCTCTTCGCAATGTTTTCAGGTCGTGGGTTCTGCTTGTAGTAAAGCATCGCGGCCACCGAAATGCCCACGATGGCAACCGCAATGCTCGGCAGCGCGATTATCCAGTGAAACTCTGTATGTAGCGGCAGTCCGTCTGATGTGACGAGGTCATGGAATGGCACGAGGCCGGTAAACACAGATGCAACGGCCAAAAACATCAGCGGCACCGTCATCGTCAACGGAGATTCATGAGGCGAATGTTTGTAAGCAGGCTCCTGGTTCCAGAAAATTCTGAAGTAGAGCCGGAACATGTAGAACGCTGTGATACCGGCCACCAGCCACTGTACGCCAAAGACTACCTTGTTATGCTCAAAGGCCGCCACAAGAATTTCATCCTTGCTGAAGAATCCAGAAAGAGGAGGGATTCCCGCAATGGTAAGGCAAGCAACGAGAAAGGTAATGTGTGTGATCGGCATGGATTTCCTCAATCCACCCATCTCGGTCATGAGATTGCTATGCACCGCATGGATGATCGAGCCAGCGCCAAGGAAGAGCAATGCTTTGAAGAAGGCGTGGGTAAATAAATGGAACAGCGAAGCCATATAACCAAGTCCATGCTCACCGTACCCCGATACGCCTAGGGCAACCATCATGTAGCCAATTTGTGAGAGGGTGGAAAAGGCAAGCACCCGTTTAATGTCCAGTTGTGTGCACGCAATGACGGCGGCGAACAGCGACGTGAAGCTTCCTACATACATAATCATGTCAAGCGCATCGGGCGAAGAAAGTGAGTAGGCCGGAAAAAGTCTGGCAACAAGGTAAACGCCTGCCACCACCATGGTAGCCGCATGGATGAGTGCAGAGACGGGCGTCGGACCTTCCATCGCATCGGGCAGCCAGATGTGCAACGGGAACATCGCCGACTTGCCGGCACCACCCATGAAAATCAGGAGCAAGGCCCAGGTAGTTACGGACAGTCCCATAAATACAGCGGGCGCAGTTTGAGCAATGACTGGGCCGTTAAGGTTTGTTAGTTCGCGGAAGTCAAAGGTTCCTGTTGTGAAAGACAGGATCAGAATACCGATGAGGAACCCGAGATCAGCAAAGCGGGTCACAATAAAAGCTTTCTTTGAGGCGGCAACTGCTGAAGGGCGCTCGTAATAAAAACCAATCAGCAAATAGGAGGAGACGCCGACCAGTTCCCAGAAGATATACATCTGGAAGATGTTGGTCGCTACGACCAGACCGAGCATGGAAAATGTGAACAAAGAGAGAAAGGCGTAATACCGCGCAAATCCCTTTTCACCTTTCATATAACCAATGCTATAGAGGTGCACCATTGCGGAAACTACGGTGATGACCACGAGCATCATCACGGAAAGTGGATCCAGCAGGATGCCCAGGTGTATGGTCAGCTTTTCTGTGAGCGGGAGCCATACAATTTGAAATGCTTCAACGGCTTTGAAGCCCGACTCACCCGGTCCCGGCATAAAATAGGTGTATGCGGTCAGGCACGAAAGCGTGGCGATGATGAAGAGGTTGGTGGTTCCGATGATCCCGGCCAGCGATGGATTGATTCGCTTGCTCAGCAGGCCGAGCCCCACAAACGTCAGCAAGGGGAGGAGAACAATGATCAACGTGTACGCGTAGTCCATAGCCTTAGTATTTCAGTTCATCTACGTCATCGACATTGACGGTATCGAACTGTCTGTAAATATTGATGATCAGGGCGATGGCCACAGCTGCTTCTGCCGCTGCGATTGCCATAACAATGAGGGCGAAGAAATGTCCTTCCAAACGATGAGGGAACAGGTAGTGATTGAAAGCTGTGAAGTTGATGTTGACGGCGTTCAGCATCAGCTCAACGCCCATCAGCATCGTGATCAGGTTCCTCCGGATCAGCACGCCCATCAGTCCGACAAAGAACACGATGATACTCAGGATGATCATGTAGTCGAGCGGTATTTCAGACTGGAGGTTCATGCGCGGTTCTTTAAGGCGATGAAGATGGAGCCAACCAGGGCTGCCAACAAGAGAATACTGATGACCTCAAAGGGCAGTGCGTACCCGTTGTCACCGGTGCCCATCAGCGCAAGACCAATGGTGCGCATATCAGTTCCGATAGGCGCTGCCGTAGATGGTTTGAAGGCAAACTGAAGGATCGTGAACGCGGAAAGTGCGATTCCTCCAATGGCTGTCAGCGCTCCAGAGAGAAGGTGGCTGCGCTTTGGCGGATCAAGCTTGCTGTTGATCTGACTGGTCAGCAAAATGGAGAAGATGATCAGCACCACGATACCGCCGGCGTAGAGAATCAGCTGCACGGCCGCCAGGAAGGCGAAGTTCATCATGTAATACAACCCGGCCATCGCCACCAGGACGAACAGTAAATATATCGCTGCCCGCAGGATCTTCCGGCTGGTGACCGACAAAATAGAGAATACCACGATGGTGGCGGCGAGGATGAAGAAGATGATCCGGGGGCCTGTCATTCTTTCGTTGCTTTAGAACTGGAGCCTGGTTTGTTAAGTATTTTAACAAGTTTTGTCCGATCAAATACTGCATGTTCAAATTCCTGATCGAATTTCAACGCAAGCTCATCACAGGCTGGTACGCAGAGTCCGCAGAACGAGCAGGTGTCAAGGTGGTAAACATATTTGTCCAGTATCTTCTTGCTGCGGCCATCTTCGCCCACCACCTTTTTGGAAATGATTTCGATAGATCCGTTCGGACACTTGCGCGCACAGGTATTGCAGACGTTGCAACTATGATGGTTGCTTTCGTCGTGGATCAGCATCAGCTCGCCCTTGAAGTTGCCGAACATCTTCAGCTCATTGCGGTTCTCGGGGTATTTCTGGGTGACGATCGTGCTCGGCCGAACGAAATATCTTCCGGTCACCTTCATGCCGTTCACCAGCGAGGCTACACCTTCGTAGATCTCACGAAAGTAAGTGCCAACTTCTTTTATCGTTTTCAGAAGTGCCATTGCATCAGAATTATAAAGGATATCAGAATTAGATTCATCAGGTTGATCGGCAATAAGTACTTCCACTCGAGTGCGAGCAGTTGGTCGATACGCAGGCGGGGGAATGTCCACTTGAACCACATCATCAGGTAGATCACGAACGCTGTCTTTCCGAAAAACCAGAAGACGGGAGGGATATAATCCATTATTTTATTGAACGCGTCGATGTTGTATAGGTGAAAGGGTAGCCATCCCCCAAGGAAAAGCGTGGTGGCGATCGCTGCGATGATGAACATGTTCATGTATTCGGCCAGAAAGAAGAAAGCGAACTTGATCCCGGAATATTCAGTGTGGAAGCCGGCAGTCAATTCAGATTCTGCTTCCGCAAGGTCAAAGGGTCCGCGGTTGGTTTCAGCGGTGCCGGCGACGAGGTAGATGACAAACGCAATGAAGGCTGGGATGTGTCCTTTGAAAATCCACCACCCATCTTGTTGCGAGGCGATGATCTCCGAAAGCTGCATGGAACCGGCATAGGCGATGATGCACAGCAGGGCAAGTCCTACAGACAGTTCATAGCTGATTACTTGTGCCCCGCTCCGCATCGCGCCGATGACCGAGTATTTGCTGTTACTGGACCAGCCTGCAATCAGAATGCCGATGACACCCATGGAGGAGATGGCGAGGATATAGAGTACACCAATATTCAGGTCGACGGCCTGGAGTCCTTTGGCGAAAGGAATAGAGCCGATGGCCATGATCGAGGCGACGATGACAATGAATGGTGCAACATTGAAGAGCAGGCTGTCTGCATTTTTGATGTAGATCAACTCCTTCATCAGCAGTTTGATCAGATCAGCAATGGTCTGGAAGAGTCCACCGGGGCCTACCCGGTTGGGGCCGAGGCGGTTTTGCATGCGGGCGCAGATCTTGCGCTCAGCATAGACTAAGTATAGTCCCAGCACAGCGTAGAAGAGTAGAATCGAGACCCCAAGGAGTATCATCTGGAATGTCCCGGACCAAAACGGACTGAAGTGCGCGTCCAGGAAACTGGTGATGGAGTTGGTGAGTGGAGTGAAGTCGTACATACTTATCGGTCGATGTCCGGAATAACCAAGTCAAGCGAGCCACTGATCGCTACGAGGTCGGCAATCTTGTGACCTGCGGCTAACTTATTAATGACAAAAAGGTTGGAGAAATTTGGTGTGCGGTACTTGATACGCGCAGGAGAAGGTCCTCCGTCGCTTACGATATATACGCCCAGTTCACCGCGTGCCGTTTCTACGCGTTGATAGAATTCTCCTTTTGGTGGCTTGACGGCTTTCAATTCCAGCATGATCGGCCCCTGAGGAATGTTATCCACCAATTGTTCGAGGATATCCAATGACTCCCACATCTCCCGGATTCGGACGAGGTAGCGGTGGTAGGTATCGCCTTCCGTGAACGTGACTTCGTTGAATTTAACAAGTGGATAGGCACTATAGGGAGCGATCTTCCGGATGTCGCAATGGAATCCGGAGCCACGCCCACTCGGACCCGTAACGCCGTAGCTGATGGCGTCCTCGAGACTCATGACGCCGATGCCCTCGGTACGTGCTTTGAAAATTACGTTGCCTGTGAGGAGTTGGTCATACTCCGGCAGTTTCTTGCGGAAGTAGATGATAAGCTCTTTGATCTTCTTCTGGAAGTTCGGGTGAATGTCGGCCATGAGGCCGCCCGGCGTAATGAAACTCTGGATCAGGCGTGAGCCGGTCGTCTCTTCAAAGATGTCGAGTATTTTTTCCCGGTCGCGGAGGCCGTAGAAGAATGTTGTCAGTGCGCCGAGGTCCATGCCGAAAGCTGACCACCACAGTTGGTGGGAGGCGATGCGCGTAAGTTCTGCAAGGATGGTGCGAATGTATTTTACGCGGTCGCTGACTTCTACTCCCATGGCGTTCTCCACACAAAGGGCAACGGCTTCATTGTTGATGTGTGCCGAGAGGTAGTCCATCCGGTCGGTGAGGTGAACGAGCTGAGGATAGGTCAGCGACTCACTCATCTTTTCGATACCCCGATGGATGTAACCGCAGTGTGGGATGAGCCATTTTACTTTTTCGCCCTGGAGGCAGGTCTCGAAGCGCAGCACGCCATGTGTCGATGGGTGCTGGGGGCCCATGTTAATGATGTACTCCTCGCGTTCTTTCAGGTCAATATCAACCAGTGTCTCTTCCATGCATCAACGCTCAAGGGTGAACGAATCTTTGTAATCTTTGCGAAGGGGATAGCCCACCCAGTCATCTTCCAGGAATAGTCTCCGCAGATCAGGATGATTTTCAAAACGAATACCAAACAGGTCAAATACCTCGCGCTCAAAGTACTCCGCTGCGTGCCAGATGTCGCAAACGGTCACGATAGACGGGCTGAGTTTGTCGGCAAGGATCACACGCAAGACCACGGTGTGGTGAAATGTCGAAGAGGTGAGGTGATAGACCATGTGGAAGCCATCCTTGCGGTCAGCGGCCGTCAAGCAGAACAGGTAGTCCATGTGGGTCTCCTGATTCTCACGAAGAGTTTTTGCTACTTCATGAATTTTCTCAGCCGGAATAATGAATTCGGGGTATTGCTTGCTGACACCGGGTAAAGCCCCGGGCACAAGGGATTGAACAAATGTGGTTAGTTGCTCGGTTTGCATTCTTCTGTGCTTTGTTCGGATGCGCCTGCTGGCATCACAAATCTTGATTTATCCTCCGTCGACGCATCCAGTGATGGTGTTGGTTCAACATCATTCTGGCCGGTAAGTGTCTTCATCTGAATTTTCCGTTGCAGTTGCATCACACCATAGAGCAGCGCTTCGGGCCGTGGTGGACATCCGGGGATGTACACATCGACGGGAATAACCTGGTCTACGCCGCGGACAACGGAGTATGAGTTGTAATAGAATGGTCCTCCGGAAACGGCGCAGGCGCCCATGGCGATCACATATTTTGGATCGGCCATCTGGTCGTACAATCTTTTTAACACGGGAACCATCTTCCTCACAATTGTGCCGGCGACAACGATGACGTCGGCCTGGCGGGGTGAGGCACGATAAACTTCAATTCCAAACCGGGCGAAGTCATGACGTGGAGCGCCGGCGGCCATCATTTCTATGCCGCAGCAACTGGTAGCAAAAGTGAGGGGCCATACGGAATTGGAACGGCCCCAGTTGACAATGCTGTCCAACGTCGACAGCCAGACGGGTGCACCCGACTTGCGGAGCTCCTCCAGGGTTTCATTGTCTTTGAAGTCGTCGTACGGTATCGATTTGATGTCTACTCCCATATCAATGCTTTTTTCTTCCAGGCATACAGTAACCCCAAACCCAGAACGGTGAAGAAGATCACGATTTCAACAAAGGCGGTAAGTCCCACTTCCCGCATGACCACTGCCCAGGGGTAGAGGAATACTGTCTCCACATCAAAAATCAAATAGATAATAGCGAAGAGATAATAACCAACATGAAACTGAATCCACGTGGGGCCTTCTGTGGGAATGCCGCATTCGTAAGGCTCGGATTTGACGGTGTTCGGAATTTTGGGCGCTGCGAAATACGAGAAGGCGATCGCGCCGCCAACCAGGAGGGCAGCGGTGAGAAAGAAGGTGAGGAGCTGATAACTTTCCATTTGTTTTAAGTAGTTCTCAGGCATTTTGCTTGCCCAATCTTCATCTGCTAAATAGGCCCTTTTCCTGACGTTGCAAGATGATTTAGGTTGAATGTGGGGGTGACTTTTGTCAGGTTCTTTCTTCGCGCCGGCTTCGAAGTATTCTATCTACCTATTGGAACGACCCGGTAATTCACCGCGAAGACGCGAAGGCGCGAAGTAATTGTGTGTTTCTGGTTGGGGAAGATTTATTTCTTAGCGCCTTAGCGGTTAATAGTCACTCTACTGCTTGGGCAATTTGTGCTACGAAGCTTTTCTCTACAGATTGGAACGAGCGGGTAATTCACCGCGAAGACGCGAAGGCGCGAAGTAATTATGTGTTTCTGGTTGGGGAAGATTTATTTCTTAGCGCCTTCGCGCCTTAGCGGTTAATAGTCACTCTACTGCTTGGGCAATTTGTGCGACGAAGCTTTTCTCTACAGATTGGAACGAGCGGGTAACTCACCGCGAAGACGCCAAGGCGCGAAGTAGTCAGGTTTTCTTTGCGGCCATTTTCTGGCTACAATGAAAATTGTGGCTTCATTGCACACATGGAACGGAGCAGGTATGAAGAATTAGCAACCATAATTCTGGATTCAGCAATTACTGTTCATCGGGAAATGGGGCCAGGGCTTCTTGAAGCTGTCTATCAGTATCGCTTGGTTAGGGAACTGGAGCTGCGAAATGTGATTGTAGAAACTCTGGTGACAGTCCCCTTAGTTTACAAGGGTCACGCACTTAAAAAGGAATACATTGTTGATGTATTGGTTGAAGGTGAAATCATCATCGAATTAAAGGCCGTGGAGGGACTGCTCCCGGTTCACGAAGCTCAACTTATCAGCTACCTGAAATTGGCCGACAAAAGGCTGGGCTTTCTAATCAATTTCAACGTGCCATTGCTTAAGAATGGGTTGAGAAGATTTGTCAACAAGCTATAGTCCTTCGCGCCTTAGCGCCTTCGCGGTTAATAGCCCCTTTCCAAGTGGACTGTATGAGGTTCGAAGCCCAACTACTTAATCTCCCATGAACTCCCCCCCGCCAACAACGCCTCCAGGTTTCCCTCTCCCTTCGTTTCGATCTCATGCTCAATCTGGTTCATCACGCGCACCTCGTATGGCGTTGACTGCAACACCTGAATGACACCCATGGGTCGTGGTAACGTTTCACTGTAAGTCATGTTGGCCAGAATGAATGCAAGCGTAGAGTCCTTTTCATTGTGAACCAGTAAATCGTTGACAGAATAACCACCGGCATCGATGGAGACTACCTTAGGTGTGTAGCCATCCAGGATAATTCCCTTGTTCTTCTGTTTACCGAATATCAGCGGCTTGTCGTGTTCAAGAAAGATCGTATGATCATCACGCGTCTCCGCGTTGGTATAGAGATCAAATGCGCCGTCGTTGAAAATCCGGCAGTTGGTGTAAATCTCGATGAAGGACGTTCCTTTGTGATTGTACGCCCGACGCAATAGTTCTTGCAGCTGCGTGCGGTCTTTGTCATGCCCACGAGCTACAAAGGTTGCACCGGCGCCGAGTGCAAGTCCAACCGGATTGAATGGATCATCAATCACACCCAGTGGCGATGACTTGGTGATTTGCCCGCGGTGCGAAGTAGGAGAGTATTGCCCTTTGGTGAGGCTGTACACTTCGTTGTTGAACATCATGATATTGAGGTCGACATTTCTCCTGCAGGTGTGGATGAAATGATTTCCGCCGATGCTCATGTTGTCGCCGTCGCCGGTCACGACCCAGACGCTGAGATCAGGACGTGCGATCTTCAGCCCAGAGGCAATGGCCAGGGCCCTTCCATGAATGGAGTGAAATCCGTACGTCTCCATATAATAAGGGAAGCGCCCAGAGCACCCGATGCCCGAGACATATACGATTTTCTCTTTCGGCAGCCCCAGTTCAGGCATGAGCCGTTGGGAGGGTGAGAGTACAGAGATGGCTCCGCAGCCGGCGCACCAGCGGACATCGACGGTCGGCTTGAAGTCCTTTGCGGTGTAGAGGATGCTGCCCTCGTGTGCCCTTTCCAGGAGATTGTCTATTGCTGTTTTCATACAGTAACTTCTTTTTCGGTGAGTATGGCTGTGATTTTGTCTACGAGTTCAACGGATTTGAAGGGCCGGCCCTGCACTTTGTGAATGCCGGTAATCTTCTTGAGGTACTTGGCTTGAAGTAACCATTGTAATTGTCCCGTGTTCAATTCCGGAACGATGACGCGGTCGAATTTCATCAACACATCACCGAGATTTTTCGGGAAAGGATTCAGGTGGCGGAGGTGCAGATAGGAAAGACTTACGCCTTTTGCACGTAGCTTTTCAAAGGCAGTTTGTGCCGCTCCGTACGTGCTGCCCCAACTGATCATCAGGGTTTCACCTTCTTGTTCACCTTCAACTAAAGCTTCGGGGATATCGTTGGCGATGCCGTCAATTTTCTGCTGACGCAGCTTGACCATTTTTTCATGGTTGATGGCATCGTTGCTTACGTTTCCGTTTCCATCTTCTTTTTCCAGCCCACCGATGCGGTGTTCCATGCCCTGGAATCCGGGGATGGCCCACTGACGGCGGAGCGTTTGCGGATCACGCCTATACGGTGCGAACTCGGATACATCTGTGGCAAAGCTTGCTTCGATATCCGGTAGCTCAGCGATTTTGGGTATGCGCCAGGGTTCTGATGCCTGGCCGATGTAACCGTCGGAGAGAAGGAGTACCGGTGTCATATACTTCAGTGCGATACGGGCCGCTTCCATTGTCATGAAGAAGCAGTCGGCAGCACTTGCCGCGGCGAGCACCGGCATTGGCGCTTCACCATGGCGCCCGAACATGGCCATCAGTAAGTCACTTTGCTCTGGTTTTGTTGGCAAGCCCGTAGATGGACCAGCGCGCTGTACGTCTATGATGACCAGGGGTAATTCAACCATGATGGCCAGGCCCATGGCTTCAGTCTTTAATGATAGACCGGGTCCGCTTGTGGTGGTCGCAGCGAGGCTTCCGCCGAAAGCAGCACCGATGGCGCTGCATATACCGGCAATTTCATCTTCAGCCTGGAGGTGTTTGACGCCATACTTCTTAAAGCCGGAGATGGCCTGTAGGATTTCTGTCGCCGGTGTAATGGGATAGGAACCCAGGAAAAGCGGGAGATCGGCTTTCTTGGCGGCTACAACAAGGCCAAGGGCTACAGCCTGGTTGCCCGTAATGGTGCGATACCGACCGGGGGGAAGAGGAGATTTGTCTATTATATACTGTTTTGCGAACGACTCATTCTTTTCTGCATAGTTCCAGCCGGCCTTAAGAACATGGATGTTCGCTAAAATCACATCATCCTTTCCTTTGAATTTTGTATTGATCCAGTTCACCGTTGGCTCGAGTGGTCGGTTGAACAGCCAGTAGGTGAGGCCTAAAGCAAAGAGATTCTTTGTTTTGCTGGCGACCTTCGAGGGAATGTTCAGATCGGCGAGTTCGGCCTTGATTTCCTTGCCGATGTTGATGGCGTAGACCGTGTAGTTCTGAAGACTTCCGTCTTCAAGTGGATTGGCGGTGTAACCGGCCAGGCCCAGGTTACGGGCATCGAAGCCTTCGGTATTGACGATGATGATCCCACCTTCTTTCAGGTTGGCCTTGTTGACTTTCAACGAAGAGGCGTTCATGGCCACGAGCACGTCGATGTAGTCGCCCATGGTGTGAATGTTGGCGGTACCGAAGTGTACTTGAAAGGCGCTCACGCCGTAGAGGGTGCCTTCGGGGGCGCGGATTTCAGAGGGGTAGTCGGGGAAGGTGGTGACTTCGTTTCCGAAGACGCCGGAAGTTTCCGAGAATTGATTTCCGACCAGTTGCATTCCGTCGCCCGAGTCACCCGCAAATCGTATGGTGACATCCTCGAGATGTTCTATAATCTTGCTCATTTTGATTGAATTCAGGGTTTCTAATTCTTTGAAAATGTAGGACGGTTGGGAGCGGATAAAAATGATAATTGTCAGGCTGGGGACTGTTCCTAAGCAGGGGAGTTGGGGTTTGCCACAGATTGCACAGATGAGCACAGATTTTTTCCGTTGTTGGTCTCGCCTTTGATTTCTATGATCAAAGCAAGCACATTTTGAATAATTTTATGCTGCTATCTTCACATACATTTTCTGGTTATTCACACAGGAGACTAATCTTGCCAACAATTTACACTTGACCGCATTCAGCACACTCATCTTGTTTTTACCCTCAGCCACTTTACGTTCATAATATAGCTTTAACTCGGCATCATA
>JAYVBH010000046.1:0-69818 GCA_043750575.1 Cyclobacteriaceae bacterium | reverse complement strand
ACTGGATCAACTTCTTCCCAACAACTGGACTCCGACCAGCGTCTAAATAAGATATTTTCACGACATTAAGCACCTGTACTTCACCGGACGCTTACGTTCTTCGTGCCCTTTTGTGACCTGCATTTCTCTGGAATACTACACAAAGAACACTAAGGAAGACACAAAGATCACGAAGGAAAATGCTAAGAAATGCGTTGTGCTCTTTGTGGTTCTTCCTGCCCTTTGTGACCTGCATTTCTCTGGAATACTACACAAAGAACACTAAGGAAGACACAAAGATCACGAAGGAAAATACTAAGAAATGCGTTGTGCTCTTTGTGGTTCTTCCTGCCCTTTGTGACCTGCATTTCCATTGATTCATAATCGCAACATAGGCTAAGAAATTGAAGCACCACAAGAAGGAGTGTATTAACAAGTCGTTATTGGTCTGATGTCTGGCCGTACCTCATCTTCGCTTCCTGCTTGAAATAGAAAGTGAAAAGATAGAAGATAAACCGGAAGGTCTCGTAGGCCAGAAGGTTTAGAATGGGCGAAAAAAATGAGGAACGCCTGGAAAACCGGGAGGGTGTTATCCGCAGACACTCATTCATGATAATCTTGTTAAAAGTATCATCAACGGAACCTGCGAATTCGGCATTCAGAACATCCACATTGAGTTCGATGCTGGCGTAAGCGCTGACATTATTTAAGTTGTATGAGCCAACAGTTGCCCATTGCCGGTCATATACGGCTGCCTTTCCATGCAGTACAGTCTTGTGATATTCATATACTTCGACACCACGTTTAAACAGCCAGGGATACAGGTAGCGTTCGGCCGCTTTCGAAAGACCTACATCGGAGGTGCCGGTGAGAATTACCCGAATGGTTATACCACGATGGGCAGCATGATGAATGTGCTTGCGGAGAATCCGGCCCGGCAGAAAGTAGCTGGACATGATGGTGATTTGTTCGTTGGCCCGGTGAAACATTTCCTGGTAGCTTCTGGAAATCTGGTTTTTGTTTCGCACCCAGTCGTTGATTCGAATCCGCGCAAACACTTCGTCTTCCGGTCCTACGACTGACCGCCAGTTGAACATCGCAGGCAATCCAATCTTGCTCCACACAGTTTTTGTCCACATCTCAACACAGCGATTGAATAGCGCTATCGAGGCCTCACCCGAAATAGCAACAGCCCAGTCAAGCCACGCGGCTTGCCCTGGCAAATCATTATACCGGTTACTCACATTGACGCCGCCCACCAGGCTGTGGAGTCCGTCCACAACAAGCAATTTGTGGTGCATTCTCCTTCCGATGTAGTAGTTCTTTCCCTTTACAATAGGTTGGAACCACCGGAAGTGGATTCCGGACTCTTTAAGCCGAAGAACAAAGGCTTCGCCAAGGTCCGCAGAGGCATAGCCATCCAGAAGGAGATAAACCTTTACGTCACGAAACGATGCTCGGACAAGTGCGTCAACCAGCCGCATGCCGGTTTCGTCCTTCTCAAGAATGTAGGTTTGAAGGTGTATGGAATGAACAGCATCGTCGATGAGTTTCTCGGCCAGTTCAAAGTATTCCTTTCCGCCACGTATGAGGTGCACCCGGTTATGGCTTGTATATCCCGAAGAAACTGCGTTATGATCCATAGAGCAGATTACAAATGGTTAGAAGGGGACAGGATGATATTAATCAGCGCAGTCAGTGATGTTCGTCGGGGGTAAAGACAACCTAAAAGTACATCTTTGTTGGTCAACCAACCATCATTTCAAATCTATGAAAAAGATACTTTGCCCGGTTGATTTTTCAAACGCCTCCAGAAATGGAATTGAGTACGCAGGCAACCTTGCCGCGCACTTGATGGCCCATGTCACATTGCTCAATGTTCGCCCCACAATATGGCCGGAGGCAATACAATTGCGGCAAGAAGCGGCCATTAGCGAGGAAGAGATAACAGACAGCCTTAGACAGTTGAGCGCAGAAGTTGAAAAAGAGTTTGGCGTAACCTGTGGAATACATGTTGATCTGACGATGCAGACGGTTGAAAAGGCGATTGCCGACCACGCATCCGATTATGACCTGATTGTTACCGGCACGAATGGTGCCGACGATTTCTATCAACTGGCTTTTGGAAGTCATAGTTTCCATGTCGTTCAGCAGGCGATGTGCCCCGTCCTCATCATCCCCGAAGGATGCTCCTATGAACCAATTAAGCAGTTGGTCTACGCCTATGATCCGGCAACCAACCCAATCTTTCTGGCTGATCAACTTCGTGAGTTTGCCATCGTGGTGGGCGCATCAATTCGTGTCGTGCATGTCCTGGAAGCAGAACCTTCACCTGAAGGTGAACTCGAACTAAAGGCAATGAAGCAGTCGGTATTGGCACAGGCCCAAAAAGATATTCCTTGGGAATTTGAGGGGATGTATGGACGTGACGTCGCCTGGACACTTGAACACTACGCGGTCTCTAACGCAGTAGACGTTTTGGCTTTGTCCTACCATCATCGCACGCTTATGGATGCAATATTTCATCAAAACGTCATCAAGCGAATAAGCATGACGGCTGAGTTTCCGGTATTTACGTTTTGGAGGTAGGGATTAGGCGTTAGGTCTTGGGCACTAGGCATTGGAAACCCAAAATTTACATATCACACCTAACACCTAAGGCCTAACACCTTTTCAATCTTCCTCCTCATCAATCTCTACCTTTCCCGCCCTCCGTGAAGCAGGCTTCACTTTGCGCTTTCGCAGTTGGCGCTCCAGGTCGAGGCAGGCATCTTCGGCAGCCACCTCAAACTTGGCGCCCGACTCCTTGGCGAAAAGATCGTTTCCGGGAACAACGAGGCGCGCTTCTACCAGATAGCCGCTATTTTCGGAGTCTTTAACTTTTTTAAGGATAACCTTACACCGAATGATTCGGTCGGACGCCTTTTCCAGACGCTCAAATTTGTCGTAAATGACCCGCTCAATGCGGTTGCTGAGTTTGATGCGAGGGGATTGAATAATTATTTCCATATGGTCTCTATTTTTGAGTGAATGCTTTTTGCAGGTGTTCGTAGGCCTCAGATATTTCATGGTGGAAGAGGTGCCAACGTTTCTCTAAGCCTCCTCCGGATCGGCTCATGTATTCCCGCAGTTCATTTATTTTTTCCTTCATGTCATACCGGACATCCAACACGGTATCTTTCATTTGCATGGTGCCCAACTGGAACTTGAGTTTGATAATGCCCAATTTGATTTTGTATCGATAGATCCGGTCATTAATCCTGGATAGTGACAGATCAAAGAAATCTATTTTGCCCAGGTAACGCACAATATCCTCCATCATACGCTTGAGGATCGTCAATTGGTTGAGAAGTTCGGCTTCACCCTCTTTGCGTGGAGCAGCAACATGCTCTTCCAGCTGACTTAGCTTTGCACGGAGCGCATCAGCAACATCCTTCGCCAACGCTTTGTTGTCACGCACCATCTCTTTCATTTGGTGCAAGGCGCCCTTGATTTCGCCTTTCAATTGATCGTACTTCATGTGTACCCCAGCCTGATCATGACCAAGGTCTTTGCGAAATTGCTCCAAATCTGCTTGAGCGGATTCAAGTAAATCCACCACAGGACTGTTTTCGGGAGTTGGTTGTGTGTTCATGGCTACCGGTTTTTATTGTTTAAATATGCGATCATGCATGGCCATTTCAAATGACAATCGTCAGTGTGGGAAAACATACGGCATGGAACTCTAAATACGCCATATTGACTAATATTGGGCATGTCATTGAAACTCGAAATTGCTCGCCTGGAACGGTTGGCACGGAAGCTGGAGCCCCAGGCCCCTCAGCGACGAAAGGTACGTCAGCAGGTGATCAATTATACCGAAAGCTTTCTGGATACGCTGGAGCAGCGAAAAGCCTTTCAGTATCATAGCGACCTGGGTATCAAACTCCTTAAGGCGCCAATTGGGGATAAGCCAATCCCAATCAAAAAGGCCCTGAAACTACTTCAGCAAAATGTTGATTTTCCTGCTCTGAACCCTGCCTCGGGTGGACACTTGGGCTACATACCGGGAGGTGGCCTTTATTATGCATCTCTGGGTGACTACATGGCCGACATCACCAACCGGTATGCCGGTGTTTTTTATGCGGGCCCTGGAGCGGTGCGCATGGAGAATCAACTGATACGGTGGGTATCAATGTGCCTGGGATATCCTGCATCAACAGCCGGTAACCTCACGTCCGGAGGAAGCATAGCCAACCTGATTGCAATCTGTACTGCACGCGATGCCAAAGGAATAACATCTGCTAAGATCCCAACATCCGTCATTTACCTCACGCACCAGGCGCATCATTCGCTCGAAAAAGCGATTCGAATTGCCGGGTTGGGAGAGTGCATCATCCGCCATGTGCCCATGGATACAGTTTACCGAATGGATCCTGCAGGACTGAAGACGATGATCGAGAATGATGTGCGTGACTGCTTGAATCCCTTCCTGCTCATTGCTTCTGCTGGAACGACCGACACGGGCGCAATCGACCCACTGTCTGCCTTGGGTGCGATAGCTAAAAGGAATAACCTCTGGTATCATGTTGACGCAGCGTATGGAGGATTCTTCGTGTTGACGCCAGAAGGGAAAAAGAAGCTTCGTGGAATCGAGAAAAGTGATTCTTTGATAATTGATCCACACAAGGGCCTCTTCTTACCTTACGGAATCGGAATCGTACTTGTAAAAAGTCGGAAGCACCTGAATGCAACACACTTTTATCAGGCCAACTACATGCAGGATACGCTGAGTGCAACCGAGGAGCCGTCCCCAGCTGACTTGTCGCCCGAACTCACGAAGCATTTCAGGGGGCTCCGCATGTGGCTTCCGCTAAAACTCCACGGCCTCAAACCTTTTCGCGCCTGCCTTCAGGAGAAGCTTCTCCTGGCCAGGTATTTTTATGTTGAAATTCAAAAGCTGGGGTTTGAAACCGGACCCGCACCTGAATTATCGGTGGTGACCTACCGGTTTGTGCCGGCTAAAGGAAATGCTGATGCCTTCAACAAAAAGTTGCTTCGTGCTGTCCAGGAAGACGGCCGGGTGTTCATTTCCAGCACCTTGCTTGATGGAATGTTTATCCTTCGCTTCGCCTGCCTGAGCTTCCGCACACACCGCTCAACGGTAGACAAGTTATTGGCTGTGCTGCGAAAAGCGGTGAGAAACCTTCTGGACACCGATCGTTAACGTGTAAGTGGCAACCGGTAACTGGTAACGCTCCCTACCGCTCCTCATAAATCAAGTGTTTGAATGCTGATTACGTATGTACTTTGGCCCAGAATCTTAAATACATCTACCATTATGAAAAGACTAATTACCATCCTTCTACTACTAGTTGGCCTGGGCCGGGTTAGCTATGCACAGGTATCAGATCCTATAGTGGACGCCATTGTGAAGGAAGCCAATGAAAATTCCCAGTTAGAGAAGTTCGCCCATGAACTGTTTGATGGAATTGGCCCACGATTGGTTGGCACGCCCCAAATGCAGCTAGCCCATGATTGGGCTGTAGCCAAATATGCCGGATGGGGAATCACCGCACGGAACGAGAAGTGGGGAGAATGGAGGGGATGGGAGCGTGGTGTATCCCATGTAGATATGATTTATCCACGCATTAAATCATTGGAAGCTATGCAGTTAGCATGGAGTCCTTCAACTAATGGAAAGTCAATTATTGGGGAGCTTGTTATACTTCCTGACCTGGCGGATTCAATTGCCTTCCAACAGTGGCTTCCAGCCGTGAAGGGCAAGTTCGTCATGATTTCTATGAATCAACCAACAGGCAGGCCTGACTACAACTGGAAGGAGTTTGGAACCACAGAGTCCTTTGAGAAAATGAAGGCAGCACGCACGAAGCAAACGGATGCCTGGACCGAGCGAATACGGAAGACCGGCAAAACTACAAGGACCTTACCAGCCATGCTGGAAAAAGCAGGGGCGTTGGGCATTGTGGCATCCAACTGGTCTCGGGGCTTTGGTGTGAATAAGATTTTCCAGGCACGTACAGTCAAGATACCGACAATCGATGTTAGTCTTGAAGACTATGGCATGATTTATCGCCTATTGGAGTCAGGGGTGAAGCCTAAGATCAGCGTACGTACTGATTCTAAAGATTTGGGTATCGTACCTGCCTACAATACCATTGCAGAGATAAAAGGATCTGAAAAGCCAAACGAATACGTCATGCTCTCGGCGCACTTCGACTCCTGGGATGGGGGCACAGGTGCAACCGATAATGGCACAGGAACTATTATGATGATGGAGACGATGCGGATTTTGAAAAAAATATATCCCAATCCCAAGCGGACTATTCTTGTCGGTCATTGGGGGAGCGAGGAGCAGGGCTTGAATGGATCCCGTGCCTTTGTTGAGGATCATGCGGATATCGTTGATAATCTTCAGGTTTTGTTTAACCAGGACAACGGGACAGGTCGGGTGACTAACATTAGCGGGCAAGGATTTCTTAATTCATATGAGTTTGTACAACGATGGCTTACCAAAGTGCCTGATGGAATTAGAACACCGATTGAGACACGCTTCCCTGGGACACCTGGTGGTGGTGGCTCCGATTTCGCATCGTTCGTTGCGGTTGGTGCACCAGGCTTGTCATTGAGCGCGCTTGGCTGGTCGTATGGAGATTATACCTGGCATACCAACCGGGACACCTATGATAAGATTGTATTTGATGATGTTCGTGCCAACGCCATCCTTGCGGCTATCCTTGTTTATCAGGCTTGTGAGGATCCGAACAGAACATCAAGGGACAAGAGCATTCTTCCAATTGATCCCAAGACGGGCGAACGAACCAAGTGGCCAGAGCAGAGAAAAGCGATCAGGAAAGGGCCGGTTAATTAATTGGCAATGGTCAATTCTTAATGGTTAATTGTTGTGGGTTCTGGCGAGTGCCTGAGTCTGGATCATGATATTATGAAGATGAGGGTAATTGGGATTTTGGTTACGTTACTTTTTTCGTTGACGCTTGCTGCGCAGGTGCCCAAGGGAACGCTGGTGATCATTGGCGGGGGTTCCAGGCCCGAATCGATCATCAATCGGATAATCGATGAGTCGGGATTGCGCAAGGGTGGTTATGGTATTGTTTTGCCCATGTCCTCAGCCGATCCGGATTCGTCGGTGTACTACGCGGTTGTGCCCTTCCGGAAAAATGGGGCGAATAATCTGGTTGGCCTTAACTTCAAGAAAGGAGCTGCATTGGCCCCGGAGCGAATTGATTCCATCAAAAAGGCACGACTTATTTACATTACAGGTGGTGACCAGAACCGGTTCATGGATGTTGCGCGTGGTACCGACATCGCATCGGCAATAGTCACAGCATTTAATAATGGTGCCGTAGTAGCCGGGACAAGTGCGGGAGCAGCGGTGATGAGCGCCGTTATGATTACCGGCAATCAGTTGCGCGATACCACCTACACGGCGACGATCAAGACCATTGAATCAAACAATTTAGAGACTAAGCCGGGGCTCGGGTTAATCACGGGTGTAATGATCGACCAGCACTTTCTTATTCGAAGCAGGCATAATCGGTTACTTACCGCTGTCATCGACTTCCCTGACATGAAGGGCATCGGCATTGATGAATCAACGGCTATCGTAGTCAAAGGAACTACCGCAGAAGTCATTGGCAATTCGCAAGTGCTTGTTATTGAAAATCCATCTCGATCAAGGCAGGAACAAGGCACCAAACTCGGCGCCAAGGGATTGATCACCAGCATTTACCTCCCCGGGGAGAAGTTCAAATTGCGTTAAGTAATCCTACCACCAAAGTCCAATCAGCGGGAGGAAGAAAATGAAGTCAGCCGCAAGTCGGTAACGATCGCTGGGAAGTCTTTTGCTGCTCACGCAGACGAGGGCCAGAATGCAATTCATGCTGAGAATGATGAGGGCAGGAACCGAAAAATATCCGAATACGAAGTAAACAAAGCACCCAGTAGCATTGATCGTGGTGAGAACAAAGAATAGCGTTCGTGTCGTTTTTGTTCCAACGGCAGTCGCAAAAGAGGGACTTAGGTCGCGGACATCGGACTGATAATCGCGCAAAGAGAACAACAACAGGTTTGCTAATGCCGTAAGTCCATAGAGAGCAATTAAGGCTGCTTCAGGGAATTCCAACTGCCGGTGTAGAACAGCCATCGGCGCAACAACGATCCCGCTGGTATACAAGAGCGCTCCTGAAAACTCTTTCGTCAAGAGTAGTTTATGCTGGAGGATGAGGTATGAGGCAACGGGGATGGCGAGCAGCATTCCGGCCCTCCGAATATCCGGGCTTATATAAAACACCGATAGACCGATGACAAACGATGCGGCTATGAGCATCAGCAAAAGTCCGGTGAAATACCGCTGATGAAAGCGATGACGCTCCGTCGATGCGGGTACTCCGCGGGAAGTTAACTTGTATGCATCGCTAAGGTGATCGGCTGTGTAAATCACCCAAACCGACAGACCCAGGGCAATCAACGAGTGGGGGAGAAGGGTTACGGAAAGGATATGTCCAAAGAAGGTACAACCGATTACTGCCCCGATTGCAATATCAATGCTGAGAATATTGAGGGTTTTCCAGAAGCGCATTTCGGAGTTAAAGTTACGTCTTGTGGCGCTTCGATGCGAGGTTCATTTTAACATTGAAAGAAGGCCGCTAATTTCGCCGAGATAAGAATTGTCTTCTCTGTGAATCTCTGTGCTGCCTTCGCTTATCTCCGTGCAATGACTTTTCCAAAAATGTCCGCTTAGCGGAATAAGTTACATGGAGAAGGTCAGAGGCTTCACGGAGAACACCGAGAAATACAAAAAGAAGGTATAAGTGAAAAATAGGCCACTCGAACTATTCACTATTCGTTTTTAACTATTGGCAACACTTGGCTTGGCTAAACCATGAAGCACTGCATTCCCCCCGTGCTTCTCTGTGTAACTTGCATTTCTTTGTGTCCTTTCATATTCTTTGCGGTTAAGTAGCCCACATGCTATTTTGGTCCTACTTTCACGTATGAGAAAAAGCTACACCTATCTCTCCACACTTCTTGCCATCCTGACAATCAGCAGTTGCAGCCAACAAAACAGAAACTTCAGTATGTATGACGATTACCCTGTTTACTCCGGTGATGATCTCGGCCTGACTTACACCACGGAGATTTCAAGATTTAAACTGTGGTCACCTGTCGCCAAGCACGTATCCATTCACCTCTACAAGGATGGGGAAGGGGATAACCGGATTGAGACAATCGCTATGAACTCGGCTAATGAAGGCCTATGGGAAGCGCAGGTCAACAGGGACTTAATTGGATTGTTCTACACCTTTCAGATCGAGACGGACAGTCTTCTGCTTGCCGAAACGCCGGGCATCTATGCCAAAGCGGTCGGAGTTAATGGGCATCGCGCAAGTATCCTGGATATGAGCCAAACTAATCCCGACGGTTGGGATAGTGACAAGCGTCCGGAGCTGAAGAGTATCAGCGATGCCATTCTCTATGAACTGCATGTCCGTGATTATACTATCCATTCCAGTTCAGGAAGTTCATACCCCGGCAAGTACCTTGGACTCGCAGAACGCGGAACCCGAAACTCGTCTGGTCAGACAACCGGACTTGATCATATCAAAGAGTTAGGGGTGACGCACGTACACCTCCTGCCTGTATTCGACCACCGTTCAATCAACGAAGCAAGGCTGGATTCACCGCAATACAACTGGGGTTACGACCCGCAGAATTACAACGTACCGGAGGGATCCTATGCCAGCGATCCATACAGTCCGTCAAAGCGCATTACAGAATTCAAACAGATGGTAAAGGGTATGCACGAAGCGGGTATCCGGGTTGTGATGGATGTCGTCTATAATCATACGGGGGAAACTGAAAATTCAAACTTCAATCTTGAAGTGCCTGGATACTATTACCGCCATACAGAAGAAGGGAAATGGTCAGACGCAGCCTCTTGTGGTAACGAGACAGCATCCGAACGTGCCATGATGCGCAAGTATATCATCGAGTCATGTGCCTGGTGGATAAAGGAATATCACATCGACGGATTCCGTTTTGACCTGATGGGCATTCATGATATCGAAACCATGAACCAAGTGACTACCCAACTGCTTGCCATCGAACCCTCGCTTATCTTCTATGGTGAAGGATGGACTGCTGGCAAGAGCCCCTTGCCTGACAGCCTACGTGCGCTCAAAACCAACACCTTCCGGCTCGAGCGCTTTGCTGCATTCAGCGATGATCTTCGCGATGGACTTAAAGGCTCGGTATTTGACGAGCAGGCGAAAGGATTTGTAAATGGAGAGGAAGGGGTGGAGCAAAGCATCCGCTTTGGAATTGTGGCTGCCACCCGCCATCCCGACGTTGATTACACCAAAGTGAATTATTCAAAAGCACCCTGGGCGCGTGAGCCTTGGCAATGTATCAACTACGTAAGTTGCCACGACAACCACACCCTTGCCGACAAGCTAAGGATATCCGGTGAAGGGAAATTGAGCCAATCTCAAATGGAAAAAATGGATAAGCTGGCAAACGGAATTGTCCTCACCTCGCAGGGAATTCCTTTTCTCCACGCAGGCGAAGAAATGATGCGAACCAAAGGAGGCATTGAAAATTCATACAACAAGCCTGACAGCATCAACTGGATTGACTGGGAATGGAAGGCCCGGTATGCTGGCGTTTATGACCACTATCGATCATTGGTCGCGTTGCGAAAGGAGCACCCTGCCTTTCGGATGACCTCAACTGAGCAAATCGCTAAGGACCTCGAGTTTCTGGAGACGGAGCCAAATGTGATCGCCTATCAGCTAAACGGGCTGGTTTCCAAAGATCCGTGGGGGATGATCCTGGTTATTGCTAATGCAAACGCAACGACTGTTACGATTGCCATACCTCCTGGAAATTGGTCAGTGCGATATGACGGATCGTCAACAAAAGGTCAGGTGAATAGGAACATTTCCGGCAAACTCCGCGTTGAGCCAGTCACACTGATTATCTTGTCTACGAACTAGGGGTTCTCCAAATCACAACTTTCGATCACTTAGCAAAATCATATGGCTCGATTTTCGATCAATCCATTCTCTCGGGTAAACAATGACACTGGCTTCGGCTCCAGTGCCAACTATGGCGGCCGGTTTGTCAACCGCGACGGAACATTCAACATCCGCCGTGAGGGGATGGGATTTTGGAACCGATATAGCCTGTTCCAGAATATGCTCAACCTTCCCATGTGGCAATTCATCCTTGTCATTGCCATCTTCTTTATTGGCGTGAATATCCTGTTCACCGGGATCTATGTCTGGCTGGGCGCTGACCAGTTCACGGGCATAAATGCAACGAGCTCATGGGAGGAAATGAAGGAGATCTATTTCTTTAGCACGCAAACTTTTACCACCGTAGGTTACGGTCGTGTGAACCCTATCGGAACTGCGGCGAGTTTTGTGGCATCCATTGAAGCGCTGAGCGGGCTGCTGTCATTTGCCATTGGTACAGGTCTGATCTACGGGCGCTTTGCTAAAGCCAAATCGTACCTGATCTTCAGTGACCACGCCGTCATTGCACCTTACCGGGGTGGAAAAGGGCTCATGTTCAGGTTTGCATCCTATAAAGAACACCACACCCTTACCGATGTCGACATTCGCGTCAACGTGGCCTTCAAGGTCGCTAGCAATGGGAAGGAAGAATACAAGTTCTTCGACCTGAGCCTCGAACGCAGCAAAGTAGACAGCCTTCCAATGAACTGGACGGTCGTTCACCCGATTGATGAAAAAAGTCCACTCGCTGGCTTTGGTGAAGAGGAGATGCGTACTGCCGACATGGAAGTGTACGTATTGGTCAGAGGTTTTGATGATGTCTATTCTTCTTACGTCAATCAGCGAACGTCGTATACATTCGAAGAGATAAAAGTCAACAAGAAATTCATGCCTATGTACCGGGTGAGTGCAGATGGAAAGACGACGATCCTCGAGTTACAAAAGCTAAATGATCACGTGACCGCAGAAAACTAGTATCCAGTCCCCACTACTCATCCCTAAGAACGCTAGCCGGGTTCATTCGCACCGCGCCAATGATTTTGTAGCCGACCGTCAAAATGGCAACAAGGAACATCAGGCTTACTGCCGCGACGATTGTCATCGCTGTTGCTTGCTGGTAGTAACTCCAAATGCTTCCCATCAGCATACCCGCCATCCATCCACCGGAAGCGGCTCCCAGCGCCGATGAAATGGCCAGCATCAGAAAGAATTCGTCGTTGATCACGCGGGAAAGGTTGAGGGCTGAAGCACCGAATACCTTCCTGACGCCGATCTCCTTCATCTTCTTAATGATACTGAGTGAAACGAGGGTGAACAATCCCGAGGCGGAAAGGAAGAGCGCAACCACGCAAGTAAAAATAAACATAACGAGAATGTTGTTGTTTACTTCGTTTGCATTTACCGAGAACTCATCTCCCAGGAGGATGCGGGCGATCCGGTCAGGGAAGAGTTCCTTGTGGATAGCTTCCATGGATGCCACAACTGCTTTCATCTTGTCAATGGGTGCGCTCACAATAATGAACTTGATGTTATCACCACTAGTGTACCGCAACATCATGGGTTCAGCCTTACGCCATAGGCCTTGATTGAATACAGTTTTTACAACGCCGATGACATAGTACCTGGTGGTATCCAACCATCGGATTTCCTTGCCGATGGGCTCACTCCACCCAAAGCGGTTGGCAAATTCTTCTGTAATGATCACCGACTCCTTTTTGTCTGTTTCTGAGTCTTTAACAAAATCGCGGCCCTTGACGAGTGTCATCCCCATAGTCTTGACATAGTTATCTCCGACATCCAGTATGTCTACTTCAACCTCAGTGGTTTCATATTTGACTGGATCATTAAAAAAACTGTAACCGATTTGATGCGTGGATCCGGCAACAGATATCACATCCGGATTCTGAAGCAGTCGATTGCGTAACTGTTCATACTCGCCATGATTCCTAACTTGGGAGTAGGCTGCCTCATGTTGACTGAAGCCGAGGTCATAGCGCTTCTGGAATTGTGCATTGTCTACAAAGGCGATACCACAAACAATGGCCGTGATTGATATCATAAACTGAACAGCGAGTAGGGTGCGGGAGAAGAGGGACGTGCCGCCAAACCTAAGTTTACCTTTGAGTATTGCCGATGGCTGGAAACTACTCAAATAGAAGGCTGGGTAGGTGCCGGCAAGTAAACCAATAAAAAGTAGAGACAAGGTTGAAAAAATGAGAAATGCCGGTCGCCCAAAGTAATTAGGTTCCAGTTTTATTTCCTCCCACATGGCATTGAAACCAGGTACCAGGGCAAATTCAGCGATAAGTACTCCCGCGACCATAGCCATGAGAGAAATGAGCATGGTCTCGCCGAGGAATTGAGCAATCAGGTTACCGCGCGCGCTTCCCATCACCTTCCGGATTCCAATTTCTTTCAAGCGACGAGAGGATACTGCAATGGCCGTGTTCGTCAGGTTGAAGCAGCCGATCAGAATAACGAGAAAGCCCATAACTGCTGTTCCAATGGCCATCGATTGCGGTGAGCCCTGGTTGGTCCACGATCCGCGGATCTGGTCGAAAGAATTGCGGACGCCCATACCGACAAACGGTTCCAAATCAAATTCACGGATAATGAAATCCTCCCTGACTTTATTATTGTTTGCCGCGTAGCCTTTAATCTGTGATTCTATTACTGGAATTTGTGAAGCATCCATGACTTGCACGAACAACGTCGTCCGGGTATTCCAGCTATTCTCCTGTTGCCCGGGGTCGCCCACAAACTGATTGGCGAACGGAACAAAAGCATCGCGGTTGAAACTGGAATTATGGGGTTGCTTACGGAATACACCGCTGACCATGAACTCCCTGGTCTTGCCGCTATCAAGGACTTGAGTAATTGTCTGGCCTACGGCCTGGCCGTTATTGAAGTACTTGATGGCTAGTTGATCATTGATTACAATTTCTTCTTTGTTAGTTGGCGCAGCACCCGCAATCATATCAAAAGTGAAGAGCGTAAAGAAGTCCGGATCAACATAAGACAGTTCAGTGTTGAATACTTCGGTGCCAATCCGAAAATCTACGCCACCTGGAAAGTAACGAACGACCCGATCGACGGCGGGAACATTTTCACGGATGGCATTCCCGAGTGCCATGGGAGAATGGCCGTAGCGGTTTACCTCGTTCTGGAACTCACGCATCGTACTTACGCGATAGAGGGTTGGCGCCTGAACATGCGTGCTGTCAAACGTTGCGTTGTAATCCCAAATGAAATACGCCACGAGGCAATTGCTGATGGCCAAACCAAGGCCGACAACATTTAGAACGATGAAGACCTTGTTCTTCACCATGTTGCGGAAGGTGATTAGGAGGTAGTTGGAGAGCATACAAAGGTCATTTAATAATACTACTCCTTCAACGTGTATTTGTGTGAATAAGATGCCATGATAACAGGTAGCAGGTGACAGGTGACAGGTAACAGGTAACAGGTAGGCTGCAACAACTGTTGGATTCTATACCTTGAAACCTGTACCTTGAGACCTGTATCCTGTCACACAATCATTTACTATGAAAAATTTCCATACGTTGGCCCTTTGCCTCATCACAAGCGGCCTTCTTGCCCAATCGGCCTGGACGCCTACGAAAATGATGGATTACAAGCGCCTCGGTGGTGTCTCGATTTCTGCCGACGGTCGTCATGTTGCCTATACCGTAGCTGAGCCCCGGATGACCGCCGATCAGTCCGATTTCCTCTCACAAGTCTGGGTTGCATCAGCGGATGGACAACCTATGCAATGGACGTTTGGAGACAAGTCAAGCACAACGCCACGCTTCTCGCCGGATGGTAAGTATCTTACTTTCAGATCTTCAAGAGATTCCGAAGGCATTAATCAGCTTTACCGTGTTCGACTGGCAGGAGGGGAGGCCGAACAACTTACGAAGGAGACCGATAACATTATTGACTACGCATGGTCTCCCGATGGAAAATACATCGCCATTACCATGAACGATTCCGCTGCCGTGAGAATCAAGAAAGACAAGAAAGAGAAAACCGATTGGCAAGTGGTCGACAATTTTGACAATGCCCAGTTGTTTGTGATCAGTCTAACGAAGAACAACGAAGGGAAATACCCGGTTAGGCAACTGACGAACGGCCCTTATCATGTACAGGAAATGGCATGGTCACCAGACAGTCAGACAATCGCCTTTTCGCATCAGGAAGGAAGCTGGGCCAATGCATTTACCACTGCAAACATCTCGAGTGTATCCGTGACCGGAGGCTCCGTTAAATCATTGGTATCTGATATAGGTATGGATGGGGCCCCGGCGTTTTCACCTGATGGGAAATGGATCGCTTATCATACATCGCGTGGGGACCTTGAATGGGCAGCAAAGGAAGGCTTCCGGGTTATCCCGGCACTAGGAGGGAAGGCGATCGACATTGCCGCCAGCTACGACGAGTCCCCTACCGGTGGCCCCTGGTGGAGCGCCGACAGCAAGAGTCTGTATTTTACCGAAGCTTATCATACCAGTGCGCACCTATACAGTGTACCCGTTTCCGGCGGAAAACCCGTGAAGCTAAGCACACATACCAAGGGGCTATTGTCAGCCCTCAGCATCAATCAGAAGGGAGATTTCGCCTACATCTACCAGGACACAGAGACGCCAGCTGAAGTTTACATGGCAAATTCAGGGTCAATTCCAGGCAAGAAGATATCCAATGTTCACGGTGATTTTATGTTGAATCAACCGTTAACAAAATCTGACGTAATTACCTGGAAATCAAAGGATGGAAAGTATACTATTGAAGGAATAGTTACATATCCTCAGGGGTATCAAAAAGGAAAGAAAGTACCATTGATTCTTAACGTGCATGGCGGACCCGCAGGAGTTTTCGGCGAGACCTATACCGGTCAGTCCAGTACGTATCCGATCCAGGCCTTTGCTGGTAACGGTTATGCCGTGCTACGTGCCAACCCCCGTGGCAGCAGCGGCTATGGGACAGAATTCAGGAGGGCCAACCACCGCGATTGGGGATATAGTGACTATGACGACCTGATGGGCGGAGTTGATAAATTGATCAACGATGGCGTTGCGCATCCTGACAGCCTGGTCATCACTGGTTGGAGTTATGGCGGCTATATGACCAGCATGGTCATCACGAAGACAAACCGGTTCAAGGCCGCAATGGCCGGAGCACCGGTTACCAACCTGATGAGTTTCAATGGCACTGCAGACATCCCCAATTTTCTGGTGAGCTATTTTGACAAGGAGTTTTGGGATGACCCAGCTGTCTATGCCAAACACAGCGCGATGTTTAACATCAAGAATGCCGTGACGCCGACCTTGGTGATTCATGGATTGAATGACGACCGTGTACCACCCGAGCAAGGATTTCAATTGCATCGGGCGTTACAGCGGCGTGGAGTCCCAACGGAGATGGTGGTATATCCACGTCAGCCACATGGCTTCCAGGAACCGAAGTTCATTCAAAATGTTGGCGAACGGACGATGGGCTGGTTTGATGAATTTCTGCGCAAACGACCAAGCTCCGTCAAAGGTGGCAAAGGGCAGTTGGAAGGACTCAAGCGCTGAGGAGGTTGCAAGTAACAGGTGGCAAGTAACAAGTAACAAGTAACAAGTTGCAGGGCGCACGTGGTATGGTGCGGGCCTGAGTCCTGCAAGCTGTAACCTGCGACCTCTTTAATCGTATCATACACCACCAATCCTACTCTATGAAATCACTTCTATCGACAATTGCCGTACTGCTTCTCTTTTCCTGTACAGATAACAAACCCAAGGGAGTTCTTCATCCTGAAAACTCGGACTTGAAAGTAGGGGAGGTCATTCCTGTTACAACGCTTAAACAACATACTGCAGATACATTTCGCCTCGATTTGGACAGCGCTGCTTTTGTTTACGGCGCTGCAGACCAACGAACGGTTGATGTTGTCGTGGACATATATGGTCCAGACAAGGCCAAGATAGATGGCTTTGATAGCCCTAGCCGCGGGTTTGAATCATTTGACTTCATGACCAAGACTGCAGGTGTTTATCAAATTGTCGTTTCACCCTTCAAAGAAAATGTTGGCGATTATACATTGGAGATCAAAGGAGCGGAACCTTTAGCTACAGATCTTGAAGGCAGGGCAGACCAGTACATGAAGGTGGTAATCGGTGATGGCATGGGTAGGCCGGGCGCAACGGTTGCCGTGCAAAAAGATGGGAAAATCATCTTTAGCAAAGCCTATGGTTATGCCGACCTGGAGAGTGAAAGTAAGAATACTCCGACAACCATCTTCCATATCGCTTCAGTTTCGAAACAATTCACCGCATTTGCCATCGCTCTACTGGCTGACCAGGGCAAGCTTTCACTCAACGATGATATCCGAAAATACATTCCGGAAATGCATGACTTTGGCGATGTAATCACCATCAATCACTTGGTTCATCATACCAGTGGCTTGCGTGATCAGTGGAATCTGCTGGTAATGGCTGGATGGCAAATGGATGACGTGATTACGCAGAAGCAGATCATGCGCGTGATCAGCCGACAAAAAGAACTTAACTTCAAGCCAGGTGAGGAGTACGTCTATTGCAACACCGGCTTTACGTTGCTGGCCGAGATTGTCAGTAGGGTAACCGGAGAGAATTTCGCCGACTGGACAAAGAAGAACATCTTCGATCCGCTTGAGATGAAGGACACGCAGTTCTATATGGACCATGAAAGGATTGTAAAGAACAGGGCCTATTCGTACCAGCCGGCAGTTGAAGGTGGTTATAAGAAGAGTGTACTAAATTACGCTAATGCAGGAGCTACAAGCTTGTTCACGACCGTTGAAGACCTCAGCCTATGGGCCATTAATTTTGAAACCATGAAGGTTGGCAATTCCAAAGTCATGGAGATGATGAACCAGCGATTTGTATTGAACCGAGGCGATACCATTCACTATGCCCTGGGTCAGGTGATTACAAAATACAAAGGATTGAAAGCCATCAGCCACGGAGGTGGGGACGCCGGCTACCGGACGTTCCTGTTGAGGTTTCCGGATCAACACGTTTCCATTTCGGCGTTTAGTAACCTGGCTTCTTTCGGTACGGGTGAATTGTCCTATGCATTGGCCGACATTGTTCTGGCTGGCAGCCTGATTCCGGATAAACCATCGAATGTTCCACCACCGCCTCCTGACCCGGTTAATGAGCCATTTGATCCCAAGACGAAGCTGGCTGACTTTGTCGGGAAGTATTACAGTGAAGAGCTTGAGACCCGGTACACGCTTGAGGTCGTAGGCGATACCCTGCGCGCGCATCATCAGCGACATGATGACCAGACATTCTTCCCGGCTACTTTCGAAGCTTTTGATACGCCCATGCTTGGAAGGGTTCAATTTTTCAGAAACCAATCTGGAAAGGTTGCTGGATTCAAGGCAACTGATGGGAGGGTCAGGAATTTATTATTTACAAGGGAGTAGCGATCAGCTAGTAACTGTTTGCAAGATCCTCGGCTGGCGCGGATACGAGGGTGCTGTTAAGTTTCATTTCTATATATTTGGAAAGAATATTTACACCTCTGAGGGGGTTGTCACCTACTCAAGTTGCTATCTTAGCACATTCAATTAATCAAAAGACATCATGAGGAAAATTGCAGTTCTCCTGATCCTATCGGGTTTGGCGGCATGCCAAAGCGATGCGCCAAACATGGAGGCAACGGTGGTGAGTCAACTAACCAATGGGAGTTCCAAGTCATGGAGAATTGAAAGTGCGTCGGTTAAGACCGCCACCGGTGAGCTTTCGGTCAGCAGTCTGGCGAATGTCAATGACGACGAATTTGTCTTCACTGCCGATCCTTCGTCAACCACCAACGCAGCCAAGCTTCACTGGCGTATTCGCAACCAGATCCGCGCGAGTGCCACCACGGCCCAAGAAGCATTGCTCGATTACTATTTGTCCGGCATCGACCGAACCCTGACGATCCAGACCGATGGTTCCATCACATCCAACGATCCTGACCTCACCATCTCGACAGGAGCCAACGGCAAATTATTGGTTAAATACCTCATGAATGCGGCACAATTTTCTATGGAACTGGTGCCGGCAGGGGAGGCTGTATTTGTGCCTGCTACGCTCGACTTCGATTTTCTCACAGACATTGTAAGCTCAACGATAGGCTTGGAGCAGGCGGCAGGATTCACGGGTTCTATGGCATCCAATTCTTTGTACATCTCCTATAAGGCATTCTTAGGTACAAATCCAAATCCCGAAAGAGTTATCCGTTATGATATTGATGAAGGGACCTTCACCATCCGTGATTTCCTCAACAATGACTTTGTGACGAAAGAACTGCACATCATCAACGACGAACTGAAAGTTGTCGGCGCGCAGTTTGTAAATACTTATCCGCTCGATCTTGGCAGTGACCCGGTATCTGTTCCGCATAACCTGATGATCTCACGGTATGGATCTACCGTGGTGGATGACAATGTATTCATCTTTGGTGGAGATCTCTTGTTCCCGACGACCAGTCCTCCTGTTATGACGGGCCCTGGCGCGGACAAGATCTACCGTCACGACCAGGCAACGGGGCAGCTTTACGAGGCGGGAGCGTTGCCCGAGCCAAGGTATTGGGCTCACGGAGAGATTGTGGACGGCAAGTTGTACGTTTTTGGTGGAAGGCAAGCCTTTGTCACAGATGTGGGTGAGGACGACATTTTTGTACACGATATGACCTCGGGCGAAAATCAAACCCTGAAGTTGCCGATGCCAATGCACAGGACCTTTGCGGCCCGTTATGGGCACCTGATCTACGTGGCCGGTCAGCGCCATATACCCAACGCCGATCCGGCGTTGTTTTCCATCGAGACAACCTTTGGCGCATTTAACATCCACACCGGCACTTATACAGTGATTCCTACCACACTTGGTTTTTCGGGCAAGACTACCGTTTATGGTATGACCATTGTGGGCGACGCGCTGTACATTCTTTACGGTACGGTAGGTGTAACGACATTCTCCATCTATCGTTTCCTTCTTACAGTTTCCTGATTTCCCCACGTATGCAACGGCCAGACCCGAGCGGTGAGGGCGGTCGTCAGGAATGAAGCTAAACAGTCAATATCACAGGAGAGATCATATTAACATAATATAAATTATATAACGCTTACTACAATCTGAGCAGGGTCTGACTGTGTGCTGCCCAGTCCATTCCATTCCAGGAAATGATCTTCAAAAGGTTCGGTATATTGCCCTTAAAATGGGCCGCACCGTGCAGGCAGCTTTGTTTAGTGAAAAATCGAATGACCGCACATTTTAGAAGTTTATCTGCTTTACTGCTGGTTTGCATTTGCATGGTTACGCATGCCTTTTCAATTCCGGCAAACTCCCGAACTCCGACTGCTCCAACGGTTGATTCAATGGATCCGACTTCATCGCATGTTGGAGATACGGTAACCATAACAGGTACCGGGTTTGACGCCCTGAATGTCCTCCATAACAAGGTCTACTTTGCCAATAAGTGGTATGTGTCCCCCAGCGTGTTTGACTATGACAGTATCCAAGCTGAGATTATAGCGGTCACCAGTACAAGAATATTAGCTGTTGTGCCGCTGGGTGCTTCCAATGGCGAGGTTTTCGTGTCGGTAAATGAGGAATTCGCAACCTCTCAAAATATCATCTCTTACAACATCATTCCCACCATTACATCACTCATCCCAAGTGCCGGATATGTTGGCGACACTATCACAATAGCAGGGACCGGCTTCGATGCGTGGCATCAATGGGGGAACTTCGTTTGGTTTACAAATGGCAATAACACGCAGTCTTTTAGCGCTACACCGACTTCTATCAAAGTGGTTGTCCCGACACACTCAACCACAGGACCGGTTAAAGTATTCACCAGCGCAACGAAGGCGATCAGCCCCTCAGACTTTGTCATTCTTCCCTCTATCACCGATTTCCAGCAAACCAGCGGAGCAGTTGGCGAAGAGGTAATCATATTTGGTTTTGGATTTGATCCTGCACAGTCATCCAGTTATCAGCTTACTTTTAACGGCACCCCAGCCGTGCTTGAATTAGTTTTATCCACATCGATCCGGACCAGGGTTCCTGTTCATGCATCGACGGGCCCGGTACAATTGATCTGCAATGGTGTCGTGGCTAAAGGTTCGGGTCGTATCTATCTGGTCAACCCAACACGGCCCGCGGTATCTTCTTTGACGCCTGCATCAGGAGTCATTGGATCGTCAGTAAAGATCACCGGATCAGCATTTGACCAGGGTGGTCCTCCCCTTACCGTAATCTTTGGCGGTGATGTGCTTGCCGAGATTGACAGCTTCACCCAAACTGCGATCTATACAAATGTTCCTCCCGGCGCTCAAAGCGGCTCAATCATCGTAACTGCCGGAGGGATCTCGGAGAACGGACCTTCGTTCCGGGTAATAGAAGTATTTGGCCATATGCAGCCGGCTCGCGCGCATGTGGGCGACACAATTGTGGTAACAGGTTCTGGTTTCTTTAGGCTTATACCAGATTATTATTTCATTGACTTTCCGTTTTTAAGGGTTCACCCATCCGTTTCCGACTCGACCTTTTCCTTTGTGGTTCCTTCAACTGCCTCCTCTTCGTTTATTCCGCTGGTTCTTTCAAACTACAACCTGGGGATTCATGTTGAACTTCCCCCGCTGAGGATTGTTCCCGTAATAGAAAGCATCGAACCCGATACCGTGATTTACGGAAGAGAAGCAGAGATTGTAGTTCATGGAACGGGATTCAACAATTCTCCTCCGGGCCAAACTTTTGACCTCATCTTTTCAGACGATGCCGTGCGACACCTCCCCCAGGTCCAGAACTCATCCATTGTCACGACTGTCCCTCAAACTGTCGCATTCGGAACGATTCCGGTATCAGTGCGCATCGACAGTCTGGAATCACTTTTTATGAACCTGGTCGTACTGCCTGACACATTCCCGTACACTCCACCAGCTCCGAAAGATCTGTACGCTTCAAATGTAACGGCCACATCTTTCCATATCCACTGGAGTGACTGTTACCGTGCGCTGGGATATATCCTGGATGTCTCCGCGGACAATTTTGCTACTATGTTGCCGGGCTTTAGGGAATTGATCGTCAACGATACATCAAAATTGATTTCGGGTCTGGCGGCAGGAACACACTACAAATTCCGGGTTCGGCCTTACTCGGATACAGATACGACTTCCATAACCTCGGATGGCATCTACCGCGAAGTCATAACCATACCGCCTCCGCCCAGAGCCATTCTGCCAGCCAATGTGGACCCATTTGGTGTTGTTTGTCTGTGGAGCAGTTCCAAGGGAGCCGACTATTACTTGATTGATGTCACCGACAATGATTTCACAACTTTTATAAGCGGCGAGATACCAGACACGGCCGCCGTGCTTTTGCCCGTTAATGGCTCCATCCTGCCTCCGGTAATAAAATATAGGGTTAGGGCAGCAAACTCATGGGGAGCGTCGACCTATTCGAATGTCATAATCGTACGCACCACAGGTATCACGGGTATTGGGGATGAACCGACCACGGCATCCGTTATGCTTTACCCCAATCCTTCCAGTAGTCAGGTATTCATTTCAGGATTGAGTGAAGGTGCCGTAAGTGCCGCACACCTGATTGATGCTGCAGGAAGAACCACTCCGGCAAACCTGAGTTACAAGGGTGATCATGTATTTTCTTATGACATACAGTCACTCCCCAACGGATTCTATATCCTTCAAATGGTCGTCGAGCAGAAGACGATCCAACTAAGATTTATCAAACAATAGAGGGATCAAGTAGCTATCAGAGTGGCACCTGAAGCCAACTACTTGCCTCGCTCCTTGTCAAGTCGTTGCTTCTCGCTCCGGGCCCGCTTCATCACGCCATGAAGAGCCTTGAGATCAAAGTAGGGCCCCTTACAATCGCTCTATCCACCATTTCACGCTGATATACAGGAATGAATATTCCCAATCCAGCGTGTTGAGTAGCTGCTGAGCGTTTATCGGTGAGTTTGTGTATTCGATACAATACTTAACTTTGCAAAACTTCAAAATTCATGAAGCTCTGTTCCATTGGTTTTTTAGCAATTCTTGTAGGTTTGATATCCTGCAGCGATGACGACCCCACCAACAATAACGATACTCCCCTGCTCACCATTTCTGCATTAGCGGGCTCAATCAGCGATGAAAGGTGGGTTTTTCTGACCCGGACAGATGGCACATTGATCGAAGCCCGAGAAATCCCAGGCGATGGCGTAGATGTAGTTTTTGAGCGGCCTTCTGGCCTCAACGACAAAAGCTTTGTAGTACATCAAATGTATCACACGGAAAACAGTCGATCTTTTATAATTATCAGTAACACGGCAATCACAGGGGGTAAACTCAGCTTTAATGCGATCAATCCGGGAAGTGCACTCACGGAAGTCGGTAAACATAACTATTCCTTCACAAATGTTCCGTTTGGGTATTCTCCCTGGATAACCGGACCGAAAGTCATAAACTATTCCCGTGGCGGGAGTAATGGAACATTTTCCGGGACCACCACGCTGGGCGCGAATAATATCGACTTGTTATACTGGTTTCAGGTTGATACGAATCCGCTTGTTGTTCCAAAGTACACCCTCGTAAAAAATGCTGCAGCCGGTCAAACATTATCCATGAGCTTTGCCGACTTGACACCCGCCAATGAACAGACAATTACGTTTGACGCGAAACAAGATTTCGTTGATGTTTATATGGGACCGATGTCAACGGAAGAACCGGTAATGCATTTGTATTCAGGCTTATTCTGGAGCAATGCAACAGAAATAAAACTCTACTACCCGGGAGAAGCATTCGATGCATACCTGACTGCAATTGAAACTAGAATTGGAAACGACAGACAGAAGTATACGAAGACCGGAAGTATCCCGACAAACTTTAAGTCAATGCCCGCGTCAATAAATTCATTTTCACAGGCATCAACAACATTTACCGTTACAACCAGTGGCGTATACGATTACCTTAACGTATCCGGATATAATCGCTGGACAGTCAACAATCTGGAATATTCAATCAGTTGGTCTGCATATATGGATAACTCCGAAATCAATACATTTAATATTCCTGCCTTACCGGAAGCCATTGTTGCGCGCTACCCCGTGTTAAGTAGCGCGCCCATTACTCCATTTTCTTTTATTGAAATTACAGATCATAATAATCTTAATAACTATTCGGACTATGTAAGATGGACTTGGAACACGGAAGTGTTCTCGCCTAGCACAGAATACTTTAGTCGCGCAAAATTTTACCGCTAATTTGCGTGCACGCGCATCTGAAGATCACGTTTCAAGAAACTGGAATTACGCTTCCATGCTGACGCGTGGATTAGTTTCTTATTATTTGCAGACCTCCTTATTGAGTAATTGAATAAAGCAGCAACACACATTGTGCAGGCCGCACTTCCATCCCACTTCCAAAGCCTGCTCAAAGAGTGCCGCTGCCCAGCCCGGTGTGAATGAGAGAGATTGGGTATTGAGTGCCTTCGCTAAAAAACTTTCTAAGAAGACTGGGCAAGCCTGCCTACGTGAGGCACTTCGGCAGACAGGCCCGGATGCCAAAAGTTTATCCCGGCCTTTGTGCCGGGGCTACTTAACATAACGCTCGCCATTATATAACTCTTGCGTTAAAGAGCTCCATGATTAAAATTCTAATTTTACTTAGAACTTGTATCCCACTACGGCACCATTTCCAGCAGAATAGAACACGATTCCCGTTACACCGTCCATTGTATAGTTAGGTGCATTGTCCTTGCCCAGGTCTATAGTTCCTTCACTGGCGCCTGTTGTTTTGTTGACCTTCATGAGCACATTGTTTTTGTCCTGTTTGGTGAGTACCACGGTATAGTTGTCAGCATTCTGGGTTGCTTTAAATCGTGCGTTGGCAGCCTGCCAGGACTTCTTTGCAAAGTCAGAAGCGGAGTTACCCAACTCACCATAGGCACTACCAATACCCTCCAATAGTACAGCGCCCGATTGCTCATTATTAGCTCTCGCTTGCTGCCCTACCGATTGAAAGGAGGCGGAAGCGCTGTAAGCAGCAGCACCTATATAGGCGGCACGTACGGCCTGAGCATACTGCAAGGCGCGGATTATACCCGGCTCACGCGGAGCTTCAAAATATTTTTGATATGCGATCTTTCCATCAAAACCCACCAGCGCTAAATTTTGAGACGAACTCACCCATATGCCGTTGTCCCGAAGTTCAATTTTTTGCGGAGACTCTTTTCCCTCGAACTTAATTCCGGCCGTCACCACTTTGAGGGTTGCCGTAGTTTTATCAAATGCCAGCAACGTGTTGTCTTTGAGGTTAAAGACGTAGACAACATTATCTTTTTGAGCAGTCAACGAAGGCACGGTGGGAATTCCTTTGTCCAGTAAACGTTTCCCTAACGTGATATCCAACACATTCAGTTCTTCGGTGGTAATATAAAACAGCCCTTTAGGTGTGAATTCGCTGGCTACTAACCTTCCGTCTATCTGCACGGGTTTGTCGAACGTGAGTGAAGCGGTAGTCTGATCGAGGTAGGAAATAAAATTCTTGCCGGACACATTCTGTGACACCAGCACCAGTCCCCCTTTCACTTTTTCATAGGCGTATATTCCCCCTTTGATGTTAATCCCTCTACCCTTCTTGCCCCACTTACCTTCCTGTGTTGTGTAGTCAAAGCAGTTTACCTTAGTATTCGATCCGTCATCAGGCATAATCACTAACCCGCTTTCATCAAAATAAACTCCTCCAATTTTACCGGAGAGGTCCAGGGGCTTCGCCCAAAGCCGATCTCCATTGGTAATGTCAAATGCCGAATAGGTGGTATGATAGGTGGGGCCGCTGCCCGTGGTGGTTGTCGTGGTAAATCCACCGGTTGAGGCAGGCTTCCCTTCTTGCTGAGAAGCAACGTAAAATATTGGTTTGGTTGGATGTTGGTAGAATTTCACATTAAAGTTCACATTCTGCGACAGGTTGGCTGCCGCTTGCTTGAGCAACCCGCCAAGCGCCCCCATTTTTTCCATTTGCTTATTCGCTTCCGACACATCATTCTTCCAAATCACTTTACCATCAGCGGGGTTTACTTTGTAGTTATAAAAGATGGTTACAATTAATAGTTCATTCTCAGCAACTTCACTAGCCGTGATGAACCTACCAAAATCATCTTCTATTTTCCACTTTACTTTGCCATCTGCCATCGAAGACATTAATAGAATATCCTTGCCTTCCGCATTGCGTCCTGACACTAAAATGCCATTGGCTTTGTATAATATTTTCTGGTCTTTTATTTCACTGATCCCGGATTCGCGCGCATCGAACTTGATTTCACCCGAAAAGGCGTCAAGTATAGTTATGTTGGTGCCATTACTTATCGTGAGAAGTGCTGAGGAACCCAATTGGGTTATCATGTCCGGTGTGAGGAGGCCGAACTTGCCGTTTTTCCAAAGTATTTCACCTTTCTCAGGATCAATCCCAGCAAGACCTTGTGAGGTTCCTACAATATAATTTCCCAATGATGTTACTTTTTGCCATTTGACTCCCTCCGGTATTGTCTTTGACCACAACGGCTTTACTGGCTGCCCATTTACACCCATTGAAAGGCAAAGGATAATTGGGAGTAGCAATAGGATTGGTTTTTTCATGAAGTATGGATTAATTCAGTGTAAGTTCAGCAATAATGAAGCCAAGAGCAATTTTTCTGGTTCTTATCGGCTTGCTTATGTGTCTCTTGACAACAAGAATTGACGAGCTACGGCTGGGTTCTTCAATCCTTGTTTTGAGTACGATAAAAACTCCAAGTTGATAGCACAGATTATTTCCGTGTTCCTGACTTGTATAGACCTTAAGTTTTAATAGGTCATAATCGAATGGAGTCGTATTGCTTTCCTTCTTGACCTCAATAATGCAATTATTGAAATCATTTTGCCACGCCTATGAATAAATGAGTTACTTAGTATAATATGAGTCAATGATTAAGAAGGACCCTGAAAGTCTGCCCATGCTTGATGCTTCCCCGCAAAAGGCAGGGATTTCAATTAAGTGCGATCATAAAGTAGCAAATACCTAAATTCAACGTTAAAATCAGGGCTAACATGAAAGTTGTCTTCTTTGGATTAGTGATGTCCTATATTGCATTAAGTCCAATGATACCATCCGTTTCAATAGTTTGACTTTACCGGCTTTTTCAATTATGAACAGCGGAACTATTTTACACGGCCATAAACAAGAATGCTCATGAAAGTTCTGGCAGTCGTTATATTTTTCGTTCTCTCGGTATTTGCCGGCTCGCTGGCCCAGCCAGTTTTGCCACTTGATTTTGAATCACCTTCTATCTCTTACCCATTCAGTAATTTTAATGGTGGTGCAACGACCAAAATTCCTAACCCGCAAATTAGCGGGATAAACACGAGCGCTACCGTGGCGCAAATGGTAAAAGGAGCTGGAGAAGTTTGGGCTGGCAGCTATATAACCATGGCCTCTCCGGTAAACTTTACAACCAACAGGCTTTTCAAGGTAAAAGTATTCTCTCCGGTGGCAGGAAAGAAGCTTCTATTAAAATTTGAAGGAGCAGGACCCGCGTTTGAAAAAGAATCGATCGGCGTAACAACCGCTAATGTATGGCAAGAACTAACGTTTGATTTTACGAGCGTCACTGGATTGAATAACTTAAACACGAAAATTGTTTTCATATTTGATCTTGGGTTACAGGGTGACGGTGGTGCAAATTCAACGTATCTATTTGACGATATCGTACAAACATCAGCGTCGGTAGTCACCAATGATTACAACTTGGTATGGTATGATGAATTTTCAGGTACCGGTGCTCCTTCCGCTGATAATTGGTTTCGGCAAACAAAAATTCCTACACCTGGCGGTTGGTATAGCGGGGAACAACAACACTACACGGATAGAGACGCGAATTCATTCATCGAAAATGGCTATTTAAATGTTGTAGCCAAAAAGGAGAATTTTACTGATCAGGGTCTGACGAAACAATACACGTCAGTCAGATTAAACTCTAAGTACGCATTTAAGTATGGACGGGTTGATGTTCGGGCCAAGGTTGGTGGTGGGGTGGGAACATTGCCTGCAATCTGGATGCTTGGCAAGAACATCAATGAACCAGGGGCATACTTTGCCAGCCAATATGGGACAACAATCTGGCCGGCAACGGGCGAAATAGATATCATGGAGCACTGGGGAAGCAATCCCAATGTGATCCATCAATCTATTCACACGCCTTCAAGTTTTGGTGGTACGGTAAATACAAGTATCACAACGATCTCCAGTGTAAGCACCACCTTCCATGTTTATTCCGTTGTTTGGGATGAAAATCAAATTCAATTCTTAATCGACGATGTACTTTATTACACCTACAACCCTGCTATTAAAGATGCCAGCACCTGGCCGTTTGATAAGCCTCAATACCTGCTCCTAAACATTGCCATGTTAGCTGCAGGCATTGATCCGGCCTTTACGCAATCCACCATGGAAGTAGACTATGTCCGGGTGTATCAAAAAGGAATTCCAGCCAACGAGCCGTTGGTTGCAGCACCAACGCCAACTCCCGATCCTGCCAATGTCATATCCTTGTTCAGCAATGCTTATACCAATGTGCCGGTCAATACCTGGCGAGCAGATTGGTCTCCTGCACCACTACAGATGGACGAATTGCAGGTGGCAGGCAACAATATTAAAAAATATTCTTTCCTGGACTTTGTGGGCATCGAAACAACAGGGGCCAATGTTATCAACGCCACGAATATGCAGTATTTCCATGTTGATGCCTGGACCCCCAATGCTACAACATTCAAAATAAAGCTGGTTGACTTTGGTGCCAACAACGCTTTTGGCGGAGGTGATGACAAAGCACATGAACTTACCTTTACCCCTACCCTGGGAGGCTGGAATAGTTTTGATATCCCACTGACTGACTTTACAGGACTATCTACAAAAGGTCACATCGCGCAAATCATATTTAGTGGTATTCCTGCGGGCACCAGTACTGTTTTTATCGATAACGTCTATTTCCATACGCCTATCGTAACAGGTGACCTGAAGCGCTCTGGCCATTCAGTAAGCGCTTACCCCAATCCAACTGAAGATTTTCTTGAATTAGTAGGAATACAAGGGGAACTGTTCAATGTGCAGTTAGTCGATCTTACAGGAAGACAACACGCTATTGAATTTGAAAGACGCGGAGAGGTTTACCAGGCAAGCGTACAACATCTAACACCAGGCTTCTACCTACTTGAAATACAAGAAGGCAGCGTGCGTCATAGGTTCAAAGTGATTAAGATGTAAATTTTGAGCGAGCAAGGGGAATTCTTTATTCAGCTTTCGCAATACAGAAGGTCTGTGTGCCGTCATGAATGGCTTTCTTAAAAATTTACTGATCATTATTCACAGATTTTCTGCTTAATTGCACTAATATTCCAAGATCAACTTCGCGCGCTTCTGTTGGGTACGTGAGGGTATTTAAATAATCGTTTAACTAATTACACCAAAGACCATGAAGCTATTTTTAAAATGCACTAAGCTGACGCTGATGTTTAGCATATTGATTTTCTTTGTTGGATGCGAAAATAAAGATGAGCAGCCTTTGAAGGTAACGGCTGGCTTCACTTATACTGCCAACCAAGAGAGCGGAACGGTTACCTTTGTCAATATATCGACCAACGCCACAGCATATTTGTGGGACTTTGGGGACGGTGAAACCAGCACTCAAAGTAGTCCGATATACACCTACGCACCCGGTACCTATATAGTAAGATTGACAGCGTCAAATGCTGCGGGAGCATCTGATGTGTTTGAGGATACGCTGTTCTACGGAGGATTAGCCGCTAATGGAAACTTTGAAACAGGTACCACGGAAGGTTGGTTGCTATTTCAAAATGGTGGTACTGCTGTATTAGATAATACGATCAACAACGGTGGGGCTTGGTCAGGTAGGCTTGCAACTGGTGGCCCGAGTAATCCGGCATTTAAACAAGAAAGAATCGGTGCGGGAGCGGTAATGGCTGGTGACGTGGTACAAGTAAAGTTCGACTATAAAGGCGCTGTTGTACAGCCAGGTGCAATATTCAATGTAATATTGTTTGGGGAACGTGTTTCCCCCGGTGCATCATTCACTCACGTTTTTAGTCCTGCACCCGTACCGGGTAGCAACTGGGCAACATTTACAGGGACATTTACAATAGCCGGTGGAACCGATGTATCTCAAGGTATTTCGGTATTGATAGAAGCTGTCTGCGGAGGAGATGCGGGCTGCAGTGTTTCAGCAAATATTGATAACATTAGCATTGCGGTGAATCCCTAACGAAGTCAATCAAGCTGACAACTCACTAAAGCAGCAACACACATGGCAATGATTAATAAGAGCAACGTCCCCCAGGAAGTATTTGACCTGTACGACGACTATGCGCATAGCCGGATTGACCGCCGCCAGTTTATGGATAGACTCTCGACATTCGCTGTTGGAGCGCTTACGCTTCCGGCACTGCTAGGCTTCATTATGCCCAACTACCAGGAAACTATCCAAGTTGCAGCTGATGATCCAAGACTTAAGACAGAGACCATTACATACGAGTCTCCGAAAGGTGGAGGAAAAATTAATGCACAACTTTCAAGACCAGTGGATGCCAAAGGGAAGTTGCCCGGGATTGTTGTCGTACATGAGAACCGCGGCCTCAATCCACATATTGCTGACGTTGGACGCAGGGCGGCGCTGGCAGGGTTTATTTCCATTTCACCCGATGCGCTTTCTCCCCTAGGTGGTTATCCTGGAAATGACGATGATGGCAGAACCATGCAAGGCAAACGCGATCGCAATGAGATGCAGGAAGACTTTATTGCTGCCTTTGATTATCTGAAGGGCAACAAGGATTGTACTGGCAAGATCGGTGTAGTGGGGTTCTGTTACGGTGGTGGAATCTGCAATACGATGGCTGTCAGGATCCCCGATTTAGCAGCCTCCGTTCCGTTTTATGGCGGGCAACCGGCCATAGAAGATGTTCCCAAGATTCAGTCTCCCCTCCTGCTTCATTATGCCGGCCTCGACACCCGGGTAAATGCCGGCTGGCCTGCCTATGAACAAGCGCTAAAAGATAACCACAAGGAATATACCGCACACATCTATCCAGATGTGAATCACGGTTTCCACAACGATACGACGCCGCGCTTTGACAAAGCAGCAGCTACACTGGCGTGGCAACGGACGGTGGATTTTTTCAACGCCAAGTTGAAATAGACCTGGATGAAGTGAAAATCACGATAAAGATGCAGCCACTTCAGGAAGCATCTTACCGTCGTCGGTGGAATTCACCGTGAAAATGAGATTCATGATTTGCCCGACACTGCTTGAAGATATCCTTCCCAATTCTTCTTGGCAGCATTCATAAGTGCCGGGTAAACAATCCACAAACGAAATGGTTTGATCAGCAGCATATACAATCTGCCAAACCAACCTTTGGGCTTTACATATACTGCCATGTGAATGGTCCATACATCAGGACCAGAGGGCACTCGGCTAAAATGTAAAGCCGCATGCACGGTCGCATTTTCAATTTCAGACAGAAATTCATTTTCCAGTTGAAATACCGGGATGGAACTTCCAGAGCCCGGGGCTGGAAGATCAGTGTACGTCAGTTCCTCCTGTTGGGCATAACGAAAGCGGATACTTCCGGGAACAAGATGATCATGCGGTACCTTTTCATCCCACTTCAGAAGCTTTCCCAGTGAGAGGCGGATTCTAAAAAGAAGGCCAGCCATACCCCTGTTGACCGTCTTACCTTCGCCTACCTTGAACTGATGCATGAAAACCTGAAGGCTGTGGGTTGGAGCCAGCGTGACTGGTACACGCCATACATCCTCCAATTTGAAGTCTGCCAGCAGGGTGTGTACACGCAATGGCTGAATCAAATGCTCCTGCTCATTGATCTTAATTCTGGGGTAAATCGTAGTTGCCATCGAATACTTGAAAATAAAACAAGATAAACCAAGTACGGACAATAACCTGCTCAAGGGGACTTTGATTAGTGCCTCATCCTGCCTACATTCAACACTCACTAAAAGCAAATATTATGTCAGCTGTCTACAAAGTAATTGAAGTCATTGGTTCAAGCGAGAAATCGTGGGAAGATGCAGCCAAAGTTGCCATTGAACGCGCAAGCAAAACCCTGGATGATCTACGTATCGCTGAGGTCATCTCTCAGGATCTTAAAATCGAAAAGGGTAAGATCACTGCTTACAGAACCAAGCTTAGCCTGTCATTTAAATTCAAGGAGTAACCACTTCTACTTTCTCCACGTGGTCTTGATGATCGCATCCAGAAGGTCATCATTTTTATCAAGCGACAACGCCGAGAACATGATCCCATTAAGTTTATGATCAATGGCATATTTCGTCTTGAGTGCTAATGAACGTTTATCATCATAGGTCGCAAACAACTTCTTTGCGCGGTGGTATCGGTACGGTGCCTGCGATGTTTTGTCCCAAAAGACCTCAAAGCCATCGAAGTAGGGTTTCCAATCCCGGTAGTCAACGGATTGCTTGAATGTCCCTGCTTGATATAGCCCATTGTTCGCGTCGGCCACATTTTCCCATACACGGGCGTAGAATGCTCCGCCCACAACCAGTTTGTTTCTGGGCACACCCAATTTGATCAGGCTTTGAATCGCATTGTCGGTCGATTCCTTTTGTTTCGGGTTGCTGTACAGCGGTGTGTGATGTCCGGTCACCGTAGCATATCCACCAACGAGATCATAAGTCATTACATTGACGCGATCCACAAGTGGGACAACGGCTGCCCAGTCTACGGACTCATCGATAAACTTAGTAAATCCGCCTGCGGCAAAGCTTAGTTCATACTTCTCCCCTAGCGTTGTTCTCAGTGACTGGCACAATGCCGTAAAATTGGCTTTGTCTTCTGGTTTAAAGGCATGTCCGGGAAATCCTTCGATAGTTGGATATTCCCAATCGAGATCCAGGCCGTCGGTGCCGAAATAGGTGTTCAAAGCGAGCACGGACTTTGAGAATTCATCGCGGGCAGCGCTCGTTGAGAAGACATCGGAGCACTGCTCACATCCACTCCACCCGCCGAGGCTGATCATGACCTTGAGGTTAGGGTTTATCGCCTTCAGAGCAACCAACTTGCGAATTGTTGTTGAATCCCGGCTGTTATCGACAGCTAGCTTGTTGCCTTTGAGATGACAAAAGCTGAAGATGATGTGCGTGAGCTTTTTCGCGGGTAGCCCATTGACCTGGTCAGGCCCGGCACTGTAGTAGGCGATGACTTTGAAGTCCTCCTGAGCCATGGCCGAAAAACTTGAAACGAGACTTGATGCAAGGATGAATAGCTTAAGGTATTTGGACATACTGATCAATGGGTTGTTAAATATAGGATGAAATTGGCTGCTATTACACGCATATACAAGGAGGCAGCACGGAGGGCACAGAGAATGCAAAGGTGCATTTCAATTAGCCCCACTAAACTTTTAGAGATCACGGAACCTTGTTTAAAGGAAAACTTTTACACGGAGATCACGGAGGCAGCACAGAGGGCACGGAGAATGCAAAGGTGCATTTCATTTAGCTCTGATGGACTTTTTTAGATCCAGGTAATTGTCTGGAGGAAAAGCTGTTACAGAAGATACATGGAATTGCTGAGAGAATACAGTTTGTATTTCTCTGTGTAACTCTGTGAGACCTCTGTGTTCTCCGTGTAACAGCTTTTACCTTACCGAACCAAATGCCTCCCCAAGTTATTGGTTGCCTCGCATCCCACCTGCTCCATCACTTGCTGCAATTGTGTTTTTAACAGACCTATCGTGTGATCGCCTCCCCTGCTTCCCAGCGCCGCAACGCCATACATGAAACTTCTGCCGAGAAATGTAAACTCCGCACCGCTTGCCAATGCCCTTGCTACATCCGGCCCCGAACGGATTCCGCTATCCATCATGATCTTGATCTTTCCCTTGTACCGCTCCGCCAAAGGTATCATCGATTGCACGGCCGATTGTCCTACGTCAATCTGACGGCCACCATGATTTGAGACAATCATCCCATCAAATCCCAAGCGAACGGCCATGGCTGCATCGGTGTCAGAAGCTACGCCTTTCAGTACCAGCTTCCCTTTCCACCGGTCACGAATGGGCGCAATCTTTTCTTCCGTAAGCCTTCCGTTGAATGTTTCGCTCATGAATAACCCCAGGTTTTTCATACTAAGATTGCGGGGCATATATGGCTTCATCGTTGCGAATTGAGGCGTCCCGGTAATCAGCGTCTGTATCGCCCAGTTCGGTCGCTGTAAAATTTGAAATATGTTTTGCGCTGTCATCCGTGGCGGCATGGATAGCCCATTCCGAATGTCACGGGGACGGAAACCAAAGGAAGGAACATCGCAAAGTAATACCAGCACCGGACAATGCGCCGCGTCCAGCCGTCGAAGAATATCATCACGGAGTTTGCTCGTAGCAGGATGGTACAGTTGAAACCAGGCCTTTCCGTTTGTTATTTCACTCACTGTTTCAATGGAAGCAGTCGACACCGTGCTTAGAATGAATGGAATGTTATGAGCATGAGCAGCCTTCGCCAATATTTCAGTTGCCCGAGGCCACATCAATCCCTGAAGTCCAACGGGCGCGATACCAAAAGGAGCATCGTACGTGTGCCCGAACAATTCAGTCTGCATCTTGAAGCTAGTCCGGTTCGCGAGATACTCAGGCGCAAGTTCCACAGAACGGAGATCGGCAGTGTTCTTATGAAGGTTTACGTCCTCGTTGCAGCCTCCATCCAGGTATTCAAACGCAAAGCGCGGAATCCGTTGTCGGGCACGCCGGCGCAGGTCGTCGATGGATGGATACTTCGGATTATAATCCCATTTCATATCATTCTGATTTAGCGGCAACTGGCTTCCAGCCTTTTGTAGCATAGTAATATACTACGAGGAAACAAATCATCGGAATAAAGTAACCTTTTTGGATGTCGCCGGTGAGGTCCGATACATATCCCATCAACGGCGGCAGCAAGGCGCCACCCACAATCGACATAATGATCAGGCTGGATCCGGTTTTCGTTTCACTTCCCAACCCCTGAATCCCTAATGAGAATATGGTGGGAAACATGATGGACATGAAGAAAGCTATTCCGACTAGGGCATACACAGTAATCATTCCTTGTCCAAAGATGGCGATCATGGAAAGCGCCACATTGATCGCAGCGTAAAGGGCCAGCAGTCGGTTGGGTGCGACATACTTCATCAGAAAGGTTCCGGCAAAGCGGCCAACCATGAAGGCCAGGCCGTAGCCAAGTCCCAGGTACACCGCTGCTTCCTTTTGGGTAATCTCCGCCGCCCGTACTGCCGCGTTGATGAAGAAACTGGAAACGCAGACCTGGGCGCCAACGTAGACGAACTGTGCAATCACCGCCCATCGGAGATGTCGGTGTCGCCAGGTGCTCATGATGCCACTCCCGTGGCCATCGGCAGTATCCTTCTCCTCTTTGATTTCCGGTAAGCGCACGAACATGAATACAATGGCTACCGCAAGGATCAGCAAACCCAATATTAGGTAAGGAATCTTTACGCTGGATGCTTCCGCGGAAAGCAGTGCATCCATTACTGCTGGTGTCATGGTGGCACGATCGGTCTCCGTGATTACATTCTCGGTCAGGATCATGCTGCCGCCAACCAGCGGTGCGATCACCACGGCAAGGCCGTTAAACGATTGCGCGAAGTTCAGTCGCTGTGTGGCTGTTTCAGGTGGGCCCAGTACAGAGACATAGGGATTGGCAGCTGTCTCAAGCATCGTCAGTCCGCTGGCGATGATAAACAATGCACCGAGAAAGAAGGCGTATGCTCTTGTATCAGCTGCGACCAGAAAAAGCAACGATCCGATACCGAACAGAAAAAGCCCTGTGATTATGCCGGTCTTGTACCCGTACTTCTTCATCAACAAACCTGCGGGCAAGGCCATGACGAAGTAGGCGATGAATACTGCCGAGTCGACGAGCGACGACTGCAAATAACTTAATGAGAATGCTTTGCGAAGGTGAGGGATAAGTATGGGGTCCAGATTATGTACAAATCCCCAGAAAAAGAACAAGCTGGTCACCAGCAGCAAGGGAACCGCAAAGGATTGTTTCTCCTGAGTCATGCGCTTTTCGTTACAGGCTTCGGTCGAGGTGCGTATAACCGCCATCGACGTGAACCAACTGACCGGTTGTGTGACTCGAACAATCCGAAAGCAGAAACACTACCGTATTGGCAATTTCTTCGACCGACGTCATGCGCTTACCCAACGGGATCTTATCTGTGATGGACTTTAGTTTCTCGTCCGGATTTGGAAAAGACTTTATCCACGCTTTGTACAGTGGGGTGTAGCTTTCTGCCACGATCACTGCATTCACGCGGATTCCATGAGGCAATAACTCCACGGCCCATTCGCGGGTAAGCGCATTGCGCCCGCCATTGGCCGCGGCATAGCCTGATGTGTTTCCCTGACCTGTTTCTGCCAGCTTGGATCCGATGTTTACAATGGCGCCTTTGCTTTTAATTAACTCAGGCAAGGAATAATGCGTCATCAGATAATAATGAACGAGATTCTTGTGAAGTGAGGCCATGAATCCTTCATAGTTGCCTTTTTCCAGTCCCACCCCATCATTTACCCCAGCATTGTTGACAAGGCCATCCAATCTACCAAACGCTTTCCTTGCCTCTTCCACGGCCCAGCGGCAAGCGACGTCAGAGGTGAGTTCAGCCACAACATGCGCAGCCTTACCTCCTTTTGCTTTCACTGCGTCGGTCACGCGCTGATTGTCGGCGCCGTTACGGCCCACAATGATCGGAATGGCGCCTTCAATCGCCAGTCGCATCACAATGCCCTCGCCGATACCTTTTGCTCCGCCGGTGACGAGAATAACTTTCTCTTTAAGATTCAGATCCATAAACGGGTTGACTATGTTGACTTCTACATTTCAAAAATCGGATTCATCAGCTGCCATTTCTCCCCGGCTTTTGCACCTGGCAACGCCTGTTGAAACGTCCACATAAGGTTCTCCCAAGTCTGAACCTCAGGATTTGAATCGTCCATTTCCTTTTTCTTTTCAAAGCTGAAATTGTCGTCTGTAACCATAGTCATAAACAGTCGATTGTTCCATCGGTAAATGTCCAGAAACAGGATCCCCGCGTCGTAAAGACTCTTGAGAATTTCCGGCGGCACATTTCTGTGATGCGCTTCATAGGCCGCGATCAATTTAGGGTCATCTTTCAGATCCAGGGTCAGGGCAAAAGTTTTTGACATGTTCGTCTTTGATTAACCGAATCAATGCTAAATATTATAGAATCGGCAGGCCGTTTCGCCCATGATAAGTTGTTGTTCATGCGAACTCATCTTCCCGATGTAATTGCGAACTACGTTCACGGTTATCGGATAGTCTGCAGCGAGCAGGCATACCGGCCAATCCGATCCGAACATAACTCGCTTTGGACCAAAGGCTTCCAGCACAACATCCATATACGGTGTAAGGTCACGCTCCTCCCATAGTTTGTGATGTGCTTCTGTAGCCATACCTGACAATTTACAGTAAACATTAGGCAGTTCGGCGAGGGTTTCAATTTTCTTTTTCCATGGCTCCATCATTCGGTCCTTGATTTTGGGCTTGGCCAGGTGGTCAACGACGAAAGGCTGGTTTGGAAAAGCCTTTGCCAAGCCGAACGCTTCATCCAGATGTTGCGGGTAGATCAGCAAGTCGTACGTGTACCCGCGTTTGGATAGCGCTGCAATGCCTTTTCGGAACGCGGGATCGCGCATCTTTTCCGGAGGCTCACCTTGTAGGATGTGTCGGAATCCTGCCAACTTCGATTCGCCGCTCCACACATTCAAGCGTTCTTCGATCTTCTCTGAAGAAAGGTCAACCCATCCAACAACTTTTTTGATGAAGCTGTACTGTTTTGCCTGAGCCAGCAAAAATGTGGTCTCCTTTTCTGATTGATCAGCCTGGACGGCCACGCATCCATCCACTCCAGATTGTTTCAACAACGTTTCAAGATCGTATGGGAGGAAATCTCTTTTGAGCACCTTCATGCTTTCATCGATCCATGAATCCCGAACGGGTTCAAAGATCCAGAAGTGCTGATGTGCGTCGATGGTCACCGCGAAGAAGAAGAATTACGATTTGTAGGCCTTTACGTGCTGTGTGGAAGTACCCACACTGTCGATGCCCAACTCAACGATGTCACCTTCCTGCAGGTACCGGGGCGGCTTCAATCCCATGCCCACGCCTGCCGGTGTTCCGGTAGAAATCACATCTCCCGGGAGCAAACTCATGTATTGGCTGATATAGCTCACCAGCTTGGGGATGCCATGAACGAGATCCGAGGTGTTGCTGTCTTGCATCATTTGGCTGTTAAGCTTTAACCAAAGGCGAAGCTTGTGCGGATCGCTTATCTCATCCTTCGTCACCAGCCAGGGTCCTAGCGGAGCGAAGGTATCGCAACTCTTGCCCTTCACCCATTGTCCCCCTTGATTCAGTTGAAAATCGCGTTCGCTGACATCATTGTGAAGCAGATAACCAGCCACATAGTCCATAGCTCGATCGATGCTTACATAGTTCGCCTTTTTGCCGATCACAACGGCCAGCTCGACTTCCCAATCAGTCTTTACAGAATTCCTGGGAATGATAATATTGTCAAACGGCCCGACCATGGATGATGTCGCCTTCATGAAAATCACCGGTTGTTCCGGGACTTCCATGCCGGATTCTTTTGCATGAAGTGAGTAGTTCAATCCCACGCAAATGATCTTGGATGGTCGCACAATAGGTGGACCGAGCCTTGTTGTCCGGTCGACTTCAGGGCAACCTTTTTGGTTTTTGGAGAACCAGGTGTTCAGCCTTGTCAAGCCATCGTTCCCGAAAAAGTCTTCCGACCAATCCTCGCCAAAGGCGCTGCAGTCCAACCGCTTTCCATCGGCAGCCTGTATGCCAGGCTTTTCTTTTCTCGCAGGTCCAAATCGAATCAGTTTCATGTTTACATCTTTAATCCTATAAAGCCTCCATCTAAGGGGAAGTTGCAACCGGTGATAAAGTCAGCCTCATCCGAGCAGAGATACAGCGCCATCGAAGCAACTTCGTCAGGCGTCCCCATCCTGCCGACGGGTTGGGTCGCGGCCAGTTTGGCAAACATTTCCTTTTCCTTGCCAGGATAGTTCTTAGCAAGGAATCCGTCGACAAACGGTGTATGCACCCGCGCGGGCGACATGGCATTGCATCGTATCTTCTTGTCAACATAATCGCGTGCGATGGACAAGGTCATGCTGAGCACGGCGCCTTTGGTCATTGAATAGGCAAAGCGATCAGGTATTCCCACCACGGCGGCAACCGATGCCATGTTGAGGATAACTCCTCCCCCGTGCTTCACCATTGCGCCGATCACAGCCTTGGTGCAATTGTAGACACCCTTGACATTGATTTGGAACATCCGGTCGAGGTCTTCCTCAGTGGTCTGATCGATATTGCCAACGTGCGAAATACCGGCGTTGTTGACCAGGATTTGTACCGGTGTTGTTACCTGTGCGAAAGCGGCAGTCACATCCTTGCTGTTGGAGACATCGCACTTCAGAAAGCGGACGTTCAATCCTTCGGCCCTCAGTTTCCGCTCCACTTCAGCTCCGCCATCCGGGTTGACGTCGAGAAAGGTGACGCTCCCTCCTTCCGACGCAAAACGCTTCGTGATGGCCAGTCCAATGCCGCTGGCTCCTCCGGTTACGATGATGTTCTTGTTCTTTAGACGCATGCTCGCTGTTACTTACTTTTCAATTCCTCTTGCCAAACCGGTCCATTGGGATAACTGTATTGTTCCATGGACGCGCGTTTCATCTCGATGCTATACCCTGGCAGCTGCGGAGCCATGTAACGCCCCTGCCGAATGATAACGGGGTCGACGAAATGCTCATGTAAGTGGTCCACGTATTCTATCATCCTTCCTTCCATCGTCCCGCTAATACAAATGAAGTCGATCATCGAAAGGTGCTGGACATATTCACAAAGGCCGACACCTCCTGCATGAGGACATACCGGTAAGTTGAATTTGGCTGCCATCAGCATGATCAGGAGATTCTCATTGACACCACCTACACGGCAACTATCGATCTGGCAGATTCCAAACGCCTTGGCTTGCATGAGTTGTTTGAAGATGACGCGGTTCTGGCAGTGTTCACCTGTAGCGACTTTGATCGGAGCCACCGCTTTGGCTATCGCTGCATGACCAAGGATATCGTCGGGGCTGGTCGGCTCTTCGATCCAGTATGGTTTGAATGCCGCTAATGCCTTTATGTTTTCTATGGACTCGTGCACATCCCATTTTTGGTTGGCATCCATCATAAGGTTCATATCGTATCCGATTTCTTCGCGAATGATCGTTGCTCTACGGATATCATCTTTCAAGTCACTTCCCACCTTCATCTTTACATGCTTCCAGCCCTCCTGCCGGGCTTGTCGGCATAGTTTGCGGATCTGTTCGTCACTATATCCCAGCCAGCCAGCTGAAGTAGTGTAGCCTGGGTAGCCGTTAGTCAGCAGAAAATCTATGCGCTCCTCTTTTCCTGACGCCATGCTCTTTAACATCTGAACAGCCTCTTCGGGCGTGATCGCATCTGTTACGTACGTGAAGTCAAGGCAAGACACTACCTCTTCTGGCGACATGTCGGCGATAAGCTTCCAGAGTGGTTTTCCCTGAACCTTGGCAGAGAGATCCCACACCGCGTTGACCAACGCTCCGGTAGCCAGATGAACGACACCTTTTTCAGGTCCGAGCCAACGAATCGGGCTGTCGGTCGTCAATCTCTTCCAGAACCCTGCCCAATCTGATGTGATCGTGGAAAGTGGTTTTTCGACGACGTGATATTTGATGGCTTCCAGAGCCGCGCAGCAAATCTCATTGCCCCGGCCAATCGTGAATGTCAGGCCATGTCCTGCCAGACCGGGTTGGTTTGTCTTTAGAATAATATACGCTGCCGAATAATCGGGGTCCGGATTCATGGCATCGGAGCCATGCTTGTACTTACTGGTGGGGAACCGTATGTCTCTTATTTCCGCATCAAGGATTATCACGTTCATAGGCTGCACGAGGTGGCTTGAAGATACAACCTTAGCCGCAAAGTTGAGAAGGATTATGTTGAGTGGCCATAGCCAAATTCGTGTTGCGTAATCGGACGAGGCTGTATAGCTTGTGGTATCAACCCTCCATTAAGATGGCTTTCCTTTTACCCAACTTCAAATCCAAGGGCATCGCATTATTGTTCATGTTCGCGGCCCTCTCATTGTCGGCTCAGGAAAATGAATACTTCCCTGACCCTGATACCGCCATTCACAGCCGGCTGGAGGCATGGAAAGATTTGAAATTTGGCTTGTTGATGCATTGGGGTACCTATAGCCAATGGGGCATTGTAGAAAGCTGGAGCATTTGTCCCGAAGACCTGAGTTGGGCCACAGGAGCAAGAAAGCCCGGCGTTTCGGAAAGCCATGCTGATTACGTGAAAAAATATGAAGGATTGAAGTCGACTTTCAACCCGGTCAAGTTCAACCCGGAAAAGTGGGCTTTGGCGGCGAGAGAGGCCGGCATGAAGTATATGGTATTCACGACGAAGCATCACGACGGATTCTGCATGTTCGACACACAGTATACTGACTACAAAATAACCGATAAGGGCACTCCCTTTTCATCAAATCCCAGGAGTAATGTGACGAAGGAAATTTTCAATGCCTTTCGCAAGGAGAACTTCTGGATTGGAGCCTATTTCTCCAAGCCTGATTGGCATTCTGATTCTTACTGGTGGAAGAAGTTTCCACCCGCTGACCGGAATGTGAACTACGCGATATCTAAGTATCCTGAACAGTGGAGCAAGTTTGTACAGTATACCCATAACCAGATCAACGAACTTGTCAGCGATTACGGCCGCTTGGATATCCTCTGGTTAGACGGTGGTTGGGTGCGCAAGAAGACAGATGAAGACTTGGTCAAAGAGATGGCGGATGTGTATGAAGGCAGTCGCTGGGCGCGCAATCCACAGAGTCAGGACATCGATATGCCGGCTTTGGTCAGGGAGGTCAGAGCAAAGCAACCCGGGGTAATCGTAGTTGACCGTGCTGTGCCTGGCGTGCATCAGAATTACCTCACGCCCGAGCAGCATATTCCTGAGAAGGGCCTTCCCTATCCGTGGGAAACCTGCATGACCATGGCCAACAGCTGGAGCTATGTACCGAACGACAAGTATAAGCCAACGAATGAGATCATTGAAAAACTGGTTGACATAGTAAGTAAGGGGGGTAACTATTTGCTGAACATAGGACCCAGTCCGGAAGGCGAATTTGACGCAGTGGCATATGAGCGATTGAAGGAAATTGGAGTCTGGATGAAAACAAACGGTGAGGCCATCTATGGCTCGCGTATGTACAGCACATTTAAGGAAGGTGATGGCATCCGGTTTACCCAAAGCAAAGACGGGAAAGTGAAGTACATTTTTCTCTTTGATTTCCCGAAAGACAACTTACTGATTTCAAAAGTCCCTTTCACCAAATCCACCCGCCTTCAACTGCTGGGAAGCAAGACCAAACTCTCCTGGAAACAAACGGGCAACGGAGTGGAGATTGCACTTCCACCTTCATTGAAGGCGGTGACTGACCATGTATGGGTCATAAAGGTAAATCCTTAAGCCATTCAAACTTTAACCTCATGAAGTCACAGTTTCAGGTTTTTCTACTGCTTTGCTCACTCTCCACTTCAGCGCAGATCCTCAATGCTGACGAGTGGACGGGTGATAAGTCCATGAATCCGGCTACCATGCTGTGGTACCGCGCTCCGGCTGCAAAATGGGAAGAAGCACTGCCTGTTGGCAATGGCCGCCTTGGGGCCATGGTTTTTGGAAAGTATGGCGAGGAGAGAATCCAGCTCAATGAAGAAACGTATTGGTCCGGTGGCCCGTATTCGACTGTCGTGAAGGGCGGCGCCAGGTTGCTTCCCCAGATTCAAAAATTGGTGTTTGAAGAAAAGTATCTGGAGGCGCACAACCTCTATGGGAGGAACCTGATGGGCTACCCCGTTGAGCAACAGAAGTATCAAGGCTTGGCCAATCTTCACTTGTTTTTTGAAAACCAGAAAACCGTTACAGACTATAAACGATGGCTCGATCTTTCAGATGCCGTTACAACAGTAGTTTACAAAGCAAACGGCACGACTTACAAAAGAGAGGTATTTGCCTCAGCACCCGATCAGGCTATTGTTGTGAGGCTCACGGCCGATAGGCAAGGGAGCATATCATTCCGGGCAAACCTGAGGGGTGTCCGCAACCAGGCACACTCCAACTATGCTACGGACTATTTCAGGATGGATGCCTTGGGTAATGATGAATTGGTGCTCACCGGGAAGTCTGCTGACTACATGGGGATTGAGGGGAAGCTGAAATATGAAGCGAGAATTAAAGCTGTTGCCCAGGGGGGCACGGTAAGAACGCAGGGTGTGGATCTGATTGTGGAAAATGCCGATGCGGTTACCCTCTTATTTGTTGCGGCTACGAATTTTGTCAATTACAAAGATGTGAGCGCAGATCAACATAGGCGAGTTGAACAGTACCTTGATCCAATGCGGAGCAGAAGTTATGAGGCTATACGAAGTACTGCTCTTGCGGATTACAAAAAGTTCTTTGAGAGGGTTAGCCTGACATTACCCCGGACGCAGAATTCGATATTGCCAACGGATGAGCGATTGAAGAAAATACAAAGTTCGCCTGACCCCTGCCTGGCCGCGCTGAGTTACAATTTCGGAAGATACCTGTTGATTTCATCCTCCCGCCCGGGAACACAACCCGCCAATCTTCAAGGCATATGGAATGACGACATGAACCCCAACTGGGATTCGAAGTACACGACGAATATTAACACGGAGATGAACTATTGGCCAGTGGAAAGTGGCAATCTCCCAGAATGTGCAGAACCGTTGATTCAAATGATTAAGGAGCTCACCGATCAAGGTTCACAGGTTGCTCGTGAACATTACGGAGCCCGTGGATGGGTGTTTCATCAGAATACGGACATCTGGAGAGTGGCCGCTCCCATGGATGGGCCCACCTGGGGAACATTTACCGTGGGAGGTGCCTGGCTCTGTACGCATTTGTGGGAACATTTTCAATATACCCGGGACAGCAAGTTCCTCCTTGAAGCCTATCCGGTCATGGAGGGAGCTGTCCAGTTTTTCCTGGACTTTTTGGTTCTTCACCCCAACGGTAAGTGGCTTGTCACCAATCCATCAACCTCGCCAGAGAACTTCCCCGACGGTGGAAATAATAAACCCTACTTCGATGAAGTGACGGCAGGTTTCCGTGAGGGCACGACCATCTGCGCCGGCTCCTCCATTGACATGCAGATCCTCTACGACTTGTTCGGCTATTACCTTGAAGCCTCCAAGGTCTTAAAGAAGGACAATGAATTCACGAAAAAGGTTATGGAAGCCAGGGAGAAATTGGTTCCGCCACAGATCGGTTCGGATGGTTCCCTTCAGGAATGGGCAGATGACTGGAAATCGTTGGAAGAAAATCATCGGCATTTTTCGCATATGTACGGTCTTTATCCAGGCAAAGTCCTGTATGAAAAAAGAACACCCGCCTTGATCGCGGCTTATAAGAAAGTTCTGGAGGAGCGTGGAGATGGCTCTACAGGATTTTCCAGGGCATGGAAAATGGCGCTCTGGTCAAGATTGGAAGATGGAAACAGGGCCAATTCAATTTACAAGGGATACCTGGCTGAGCAAAGTTGCACCTCCCTCTTCGCCCTTTGTTTCAAGGCTCCGCAGGTCGACGGTACATTTGGCGTCACAGCAGCCGTTACAGAAATGCTGATTCAGTCGCATGAAGGATTCATAAAATTACTGCCAGCATTGCCAGACGAGTGGAGCGAAGGGGCATTCATGGGAGTGTGCGCACGAGGAGCATTCGAATTGGACTATGCCTGGAAAAACAAGAAGATTACATCATTAAAAATTCTTTCGAAACAAGGGGAAGTTTGCCGGCTTAAATCTGAACCTGATGTGAGAATTGTAAGCAATGGCAAGGCGGTCAAGGTTAAAAAAATGCCAGACGGCGTGATTGAATTTATGACGGTGAAGGGAGGTCGATACGAAGTACAGTTTAAGGTAGTGCGATAAATGAATGTGACCCTTGCCCCTTCCCCACCAGGCCTGAACGAGCGGTAAACCTATATTCAACTACACGATGAAAAAAATAACGCTATTGATTTACTTCTTGCTGTCCACCATGTTATGTGGACATTCCCAAACAAAAACGGATTCCAAAGCCATCCATGACAAGATGCAATGGTTTGCAGATGCCAAGCTGGGGATCTTCATCCATATCGGAATTTATGCCGTGGACGGGATAGATGAATCCTGGAGTTTCTTCAACCGCAAGATCTCACATGCCGATTACATGAAACAGTTGAAAGGTTTCACACTGAAAAAGTATGACCCTGCCCAGTGGGCCGACCTGATACAGGAAAGCGGCGCACGATACTCGGTGATCACCACCAAGCATCACGATGGTGTAGCCATGTACCCTACCAAGTTGAATCAGTTGAGTTCGGTGAATGCAACCCCTGCACGGCGAGATGTCATTAAACCATTCTTTGAAGAATTGCGGAGGAGGAACTTAAAATGTGGGGCTTACTTCTCACTCATTGATTGGACACATCCTGACTATCCAGGATTTCTGAAGGATAGCACAAAGTATAAGCTGGATGGGGACTATGCCCGTTGGAACCGTTTCCGTTCATTCTTCCAGGGTCAGCTCGCCGAGATCGGCACTATGTACAATCCCGATATCTGGTGGTTTGACGGCGACTGGGAACACAGCGCCGAACAATGGGAGTCCGAGAAAATCCGGACCATGCTTTTGAAAAGTAATTCATCAGCAATCATCAACGGCCGGCTTGCCGGGTACGGTGATTACGTGACGCCCGAACAGAATGTACCTGTTTCTACACCTGCCTACCCCTGGTGGGAGCTTTGCATGACGATCAATAATAATTGGGGCTATCAACCCAAGGATACGAACTGGAAAACGCCATTTGAAATCATCACCATTTTCGTTGATGCTGTGTCGCATGGAGGCAACCTGCTGTTGGACATTGGCCCAAAAGAAGACGGCACTATCCCTGCCGAGCAGATCCATGTCTTGAAAGAACTTGGCGCCTGGAACCATCGCAATGGTGAAGGCATTTTCAGCACTATTGCGGGGATACCACCTGGCCATTTCTACGGTCCGACAACGCTGTCCAAGGACTCTACAACACTTTATCTGTTCTTGCCGGGCAAGGTCAGCGGACAGACAGTTATCAAGGGACTAGACAATGCAATCAAAGAAATCAGTGTGCTCGGTAGTGGGACAAAACTCGAACATAAGGTGGTTGGGAAGATATTGTGGAGTCATGTACCTGGGTTGGTGTACATCACTGTGCCCGAAGGTGTACAAGATACTTATGTAACGGTCTTAAAAATTAAATTGGATAAGCGGGTCAAACTGTACCGTGGGCAAGGCGGTTTTGATTAAGTCTAACTCCATGAGGCCTCTACGGCTTTTACTCGCGGGTACAGTTGTTACACGGAGATACGCGGAGGCAGCACGGAGGGCCACGGAGAATACACAAATGCATTTTCTCCGTGAAACCTCCGTCTTCTCTGTGTTACTGTATTCTCCCTGATACGGCTGTTACACAGAGTTGCACGGAGGCAGCACGGAGAATACACAAATGCATTTTCTCCGTGTAACTCCGTGAGACCTCCGTGTTCTCTGTGTTAGTGCATTTCTCAGTAATACGGCTATTACACAGAGTTACACAGAGGCAGCACAGAGGAGCACAGAAGAATACACCTTGCATTTTCTCCGCGTAACTCCGTGAGACCTCCGTGTTCTCTGTGTAACTTATTCAACCCCGCGCCTCAATCAACTCGTCATAATTAGTCTCAAACATCCTCTTGTATTCGCTGCTGTACCATTCCAGCGCATCAAGTTTGTCTTTCACAAGATTCGTGCTCTTGGTCGAGGCCTCATAGGCATTGTATCGGGCAGCAGCAAACATGAGGGCAGCGCCAACGCGTTCCTTTGCCTGGGTACTACTGAATTCATTAGCCAGAGCGATAAAACGATCAGCCATCTCTTCGCGGGAAATTTCTTTGTCTTCTGCATTCATTTGCTTGATGATTTTAGTATTCAACTATTTCTTCGACCAGGGAAACCTCAGGTTCACATTCTTCACACTCTCGATCCTGAACAGCAGCATGGGGAGTGTAAGTCCGACTGAAAGTACAAGAAGCACAAAGAGTGCAGTCGATCCGTTGTGAATCATTTTCGTCAGCAGGCCACTGTCGGCAGTGTCAATGAATCGGATCAAGCCAAGCATAGTGTTGTACGCGATGGAGCCGGGGACCAGTGGAATCACCGCGGGGATGGAGATAATAAGCGGAGGCACATGACTTTGATGTGCGAACGGAATGCTTGCAAACCCAACAGCGGATGCCGCTATCCAGGACGTGAATATCATCCCCGATCCCAACTCTGCCATCATGGTAAACTTGATGAGGCCCGCCATAAACCCGCAAAGCCAGACGGACACCAATGCAGTCCTCGGTGTGCTGAAGAGTACCCCAAACCCAAGGGCCGCACAACCGCACCAAAAGGCACTGGCAAATATGTCAAACCATCCATCCATCAGGCGATGTTGAAAATATAGAGTACGAGTGTCAGTCCAAGCGCAATGGCGAATGCATGTATGGAGGCATGTACTCCGCGATCAATGGCATTGGTGATGTATCCATCCATAAGATCGATAAATGACATAATCAGTGGTACGCCCGGAATTAGAAACAAAATACTAGTCGCAAATGCATGCTCAAAGGTGGTGCTCGGGAGTAGCAAGGAAATCAGGCTGACGACCAACGTTGCCCAGGCCGCTCCACAAAAAGTTACCAGGTAAGGATTAAATTTGATTCGAAGCATTTCTTGCCGAATGTAGAGTCCTGACAAGGTGGCCAGGAATGTTGCACCCATCTCCATCCATGAGCCGCCAAAGGTATTGCAAAGTGAAATACCACCAAGACCAACCAGTGTCAATACCACATACCTTGGGTAATGCACACTCTTCATTACTTTGTCAAAGTCGCTGCGAAGCATATCCAGCGTGACCGGTTTTTCCACAACATCCCAGCTCAATCTGCTGATTCCTGATATCACCGTGAAATCCACACCCGGCATGGATGAAATACTTCGTGAGCCGGTGAATGCGTGCTCGTCACGATTCTTCAAGTCGAGGGTCAATGATATCGTGCGCGTACCCAAATCGGGATGCGCATCATAACCATAGGCTTGAGCGATGCGCCTCAGGTTCTTGGTCACCCGCGTACTACCAGCGCCTGCATACAGCAACGCTGCGCCGATGCGCAGCAGAATATTGCCAAGTTCAGCAGGTTCGCCGGATTGATTTCCCATGCTCTTGATCGTGCGCTACTTCTTGATGTATAACTTGTCGTAATATTCCTCCAACATGCGCTTCACGGCAAACTGATCTTTTGTACTTAGGATGCTCGCGCGCATCATGCTCGTCCACAGATTTCTGCCTTCGTAGTAGGTAGGAATCACCTGGTCAAGGAGCACCTGGTACATAGCCTTCTGGTCGTGGACGTCAAGTTTCTTTTCGTCCTTGTTCTCATAGCCGTCGCCGATTTGCCAACCATTCACACCGTGATCGCAAGCCTCTGGCCACCATCCATCCAGAATGCTCAAATTCAAGACACCGTTCATCGCTGCTTTCATGCCCGAGGTACCGCTGGCTTCTTGCGGACGGCGCGGGTTATTCAGCCATACGTCTGCGCCACGAACAAGCATGCTGCCAATGGTCATATCATAATTTTCGAGGAAGACCACCGAGTTCGGATACTCACGGGTGATGGATAAAATGTTTTCCACAATTTCCTTCCCCTTGTCGTCAAGCGGGTGTGACTTACCAGAAAAGATGATCTGAACTTTCCCGGTCTTAAACAGTCCATCCACTTTCTTTCTGTCGCTGAAGATAAAGTCGCTGCGTTTGTACGGCACGGCCCGACGGGAGAATCCGATAAGCAACGCGTCCTCCTTCAACTGGACACCGTTTCTTTCCTTAACAAATGCCAATAGCTTTCTCTTGTTGGCCTGATGGATACTCCAAAGGTCCCCTCCCTTTTCCGCCGCTTCAATCATCTTTGGATCCACCCAGGTGGGACGATGAATGGCGTTTGTAATTCCTACAATCGAGGAGCGGTTCTTTACCTTGCTCCACATTTTGTTGGCAGTCACCGCGTGCAACTGAGCCACAGCGTTTGAATTTCTGGAAAGCCGAAGTGCTCCTACGGTCATGTTAAACGGCGAACCACCCAGATCAGCAAGTTTCTTTTCATTAAAGACGCCGTTATCAGCGCCCATGTACATCATGCGGGGGATGTAGTGCGATTCGTTGCCCTGCACCACAGGTGTATGGGTGGTAAATACGATTTCATCGCGCGTAGCCTTCAAAGCCTTGGCATACGTCGCCCCTTTCTTTACTTTTTCACGCACGAGTTCGAACCCCGCGAACAGCGCATGTCCTTCGTTGAAGTGGTATACATCGGTCTTGATTCCCAAGGCACGCAGCGCACGTACACCGCCTATGCCAAGCACCATTTCCTGTGCGATGCGCTCTTCACCAAACCAGCCATACAGTTGACCTGTAATCCAACCGTCCTCGTTGCCCGGAACATCCGTATCCAATAAATAAAGTGGAACGGTGCCGTGGGTATCGTCGAGCCATACTTTACATTTAACGTCACGGTTGCGGATCTTAACTGTTACCATTACGCCGGTATCTTTTAAGAAGGGGTACTTATAAATAGGGAAGGTATCGAGAACCTTACCCCCTTTTGTTATTTGCTGATCGCCATACCCCTGCTTCCATTTGATGCCGATCCCAACCATCGGATAGCCGTGATCCTTAGCTCCTTTCATGTAATCACCGGCCAGGATTCCAAGTCCACCGGCATAGAGTTTGAAATCGGACTGAAGGGCGTATTCCATACAGAAGTACGCGACACGCGGTAAACTTGATTCTTTTTTAGCCATAGTTTAAGTCGTTGTGATGTGGGGCAAAAGTAGTCACTCTGGGCTTATCCGCTTGTGACTTATATCATATTTTAGCGGTCCTGTTTAGGTCGTATAAAAAGCTTTTCTCCGCCCAGGTAGGTTGCCATGACTTTAGTATTCAAAATGTTCTCCTCATTTTCTTTCATGAGGTCGTGATCAAGAATAACAAAATCCGCCTGCTTGCCCACCTCAAGGCTTCCGACTTCATTCTCCATGAAGCCCGCTTTGGCCGCCCATTGTGTGATTCCACGAATGGCTTGCTCCCGCGAGAGTGCATTTTCCATTTGAAAACCTTCTGCAGGCAGGCCTTTGGTGTCTTTTCTGAATACTGCAGCGTAGAAAGTAGTAATGGGATTCATATTGTCGATGGGAAAATCTGTACCCAAAGCAATCCATTCATTTTGTTTCAGCAGCTGCTGATACGCATAGGCGCCCTGCATCTTTTCCTTTCCGACGCGCGATTCAGCCCAATCCCTGTCACTTAGCGCCGCGGTCGGCTGAACCGATGGAATAATGGATGAAACTCCGAACAAGTCAAAATCGTCGCTATGAATTATCTGGGCATGCTCAATTCTCCATCGTTTATCGTTCTTGCCGTGCAAGTATTTACTGTAAATCTTTGCGATGGCCCGATTGGTTGAATCGCCGATGGCATGTGTGCACATCTGAAACTCTGTTGTGGATAGCAGGGAGGCTATGGAATCAAAATGTGCAAGACTATTCAAAAGGAATCCATTGTATCCGGGCCTATCCTGATAGGGAGACAACAAACAAGCACCACGACTCCCGAGGGCACCATCCGCAACAACCTTAAAACCTTTAACGAAAAGCTTGTCAGTTCTATACGGGCCGGTGGACAGATACCGATCATAGTTCTTTTTCCTGTCTCTGAGCATTACATACAATCGCATATCCAGCTCCCCGGCAAGCTGCAGGGAGTCTATCAAGTCAACTGCTTCATAGTCCAGGCCGCAATCGGTGAGCGTGGTTAGACCAAGTTCGAGACATTTGGTCTGGGCAGCTTTCAACCACTGGGTTGCTTCTGCTTTCGATGATGTTGGCAATGAAGCGTCGAACAACTGCATGGCATTGTCAATCAGAATGCCGGTGAGCACTCCATTGTGCGTCACAATTTCACCCCCAGAAACTTTCTGGCCGGGCTTAATCTGTGCAAAATCTAGTGCGGCCTTGTTGGCCAGCACGGTATGGCCATCTACCCGATAAAGCGCAACCGGTGTTCTTGGGAAGAGTTCATTTAGCTTCGCATTGGTGGGAAATGATTTCTCCGAGAATTCATTCTGATCCCATCCCCTCCCCTTGATCCACGTAGCATCGGGATGCAACTTGGCAAAGGTCTGAACCCGTATTATAACTTCTTCAAAACTGGCACACCCATTCAGGTCAACAGTAAAAAGTGATTCGCCATACCAAAAGAAATGAACGTGTGCATCGATGAACCCTGGAAGCACTGACTTTCCTTGGGCATCAACCATGTTGCTTGATGAGTACGCGTTCAGAATGTTTTCATCCTTGCCGATAGCAATAATGCGCTTGTCTTTAACAGCCATTGCCTCCTGCACGGAGAAAGCACTATCTACCGTGTAAATGACTCCACTGTGAATGAGCAAATCAACTTTAATCTTCTGATTGCAAGAAGATACCGTAAGCTCGGCAAGAATTACTATTAGCGAAAAATACTTCATCACCTTTCTTAGTTGATTTGTTACACCGAAATAAATATAGTTTGAACAGCACCAGGAAGCAATACTCCCCTCAGACCATGTGGTCTGGACTACGGAAACGGTTATGATTATGCATAGTTCCAAAATAATTCCCTGGTTGGATGGAACGATTGGTACATTGCTTCTTGTTGATTGGTGACAAGAATAACAGGTATGACTCCTTCCATCTCACGCATTCGCATCTATCCCATCAAATCGCTCGATTACGTTGAACTGCAAGAGGCAGAAATTGGGATCCAGTCGCTTCGCTACGACCGTGAATTCGCGCTGCTGGCCAGCGATGGACGCTTCATGAATGGTAAGCGATCGGGTAGGGTGAATGAATTGAAGTCTAGCTACGACTTACCAAACCATACGGTCACCCTAATACCCCGTGCTGGCGGGGAGCCTCGCTCCTTCCATATGATCGAACAAAAGCTTGAGCTGGAATCATTCCTCGGGCAGTTTTTTGGAGAACCCGTCTCATTGGTTCACAACAAGACTGGGCAACTGATGGACATCCCCGTCGCGAGCAGTGTAACCATCGTGAGTGAGGCCTCACTGACCTCGTTGCATCAGGACTTTCCAGATCGCTCACTGGAGGACATCCGCCTTCGATTTCGGGTTAACATTGAAATATCCGGTGTTGATCCATTCTGGGAAGAGAGCCTGATTGGCAAGCCAGGAACAGGCACACGATTTACAGCCGGTGAAGTCGAAATGATCGCGATCAGTCCACGTGCCCGCTGCAATGTGCCCCCACGTGACCCGCTGACCGGCGTACCTGACAAGACATTCATTAAGAAAATGATGCAGAGTCGGCAACGGTCACTCCCACCAGGCAGTTTCATCCCTTCGTATGGCAGTCTGTATCACCTTACTATCAATACCTATTTGTCGGAGGCCCAGGAAGGAAAGTGGCTTCGCGTGGGAGACCAAATTAAGCTTATTGAAGATGTGCAGTTTGAAGAGAGTTCTTAAACTTGAAAGTTTTCCTTGAATTCTGCAGCAAAGCCGGGAAATTGTAACGAGGGGTTTCTATCATTGCCACAACAGATACAGAACCCCGCATGGAACTCAATGCCTGGTTTAGGGTAATGGATCTTTTGTTAGATAACAGAGTTTGTCAGACGACAAACGCCACTCAAAGAAGCGCCTTCCGTTCCTATCCCCATATGGAATTGAACGGAAGGCGCTTTGAGCCTTATTATTGCGAGTGAAGTTGTACGCTAGTGAATTGCCCCTATCCCCGCCTCCCACAGCTTCTTCGTGTAAGCAACAACATCTGTTTCCATGATCGCCTTTGAACGTGCCTCCAGAGCAGCCCAGTCCTTGTCCAACTCAGCCTTACGGTCACGATTGGGTTTGTTAACTCTTGGGATATCACTCTCGGTCGCGTTAATCAGGAATAGATAGTTCGCGGTGAACTTGTTCTCAAAATTATCAACGTCATCATAGGCCTTTGACTTGCGTTGGACCATGTCCTCATCCCAGGCGGTCATCTTCTTCACGAGTGCCTGTCCTTCCTTCTTGATGGCGGCATACTTCTCGTTGATGCCAATTTCCTTGATTACAGCTTCGATCTGGTTTCGTGCCTTGAGCATGGCGTTCGCCTGCTTGTGCATGGCATTCACATTTTCCTCCATCCCAGTCATAAACGTGTGATACTCTTCATAGGTAGCCGCTGAAGTTTCATATAGCGGGTTTGGCAGGATTTTGAAATCGGATTTACTCTCTTTCGTTTCGTACTTCAATGTGAACGTATACGATCCCGGAGAGGCCTTATGCCCACGAAAACTTCCTTCCACGTATGCCGTCGGCGCGCCTGTGATAATCGGGTAGCGCATGTCCCAAACAAAGCGATTCAGGCCCTTGGCCTTTGCCAGTGTCGGGCTGGCAGGAGGACCACCTGGATATCCGACGAACTTCTCGTCTGCTTTAGAAGTAAAAGAACGCACGAGTTTGCCAGCCGCATCCTTGATCTCCATGGTTACATGTAAAGAGTCAGCCAACTTGGTGGGAAGCTGGTAGTAGATTACCACACCGTTGGCAGGGTTCACGCCTTCAAACTCGTTCGTGCCCTTAAAGTCTTCTACGTTGGAACTGCTGAGCTGGCTGCCCCAGTTTCCGATGATCGCGTCTTCTGGTTTGAATGCCTTGAACGACTGATCGGCTGTGTTGTATTGGCGTAGCAGTCCCATATCATCCAGAATCCAGAATGAGCGGCCCGCGGTTGCGACGATAAGATCATCATGATGAATGAGCAGGTCGGTGACTGGCGTAACCGGGAAGTTGAGTTGGAAGGATTGCCAACTGGTACCTCCATTCCAGGATATGTAAACACCTTGTTCTGTCCCGGCAAAGAGCAATCCTTTGCGCTTCGGATCCTCGCGAACAACCCGGGTATATGCGCCCTTTGGAATGTTGGCGCTGATATTGATCCAGGTCTTGCCGTAATCGGTGGTTTTATAAAGTCCGGGAGTGAAGTCGTTGAACTTGTACCGCGTCGTTGCAATGTAAGCTGTAGCGGCATCATGGGGAGATACTTCAATGGCATTGACGAGGCATTCTTGTAAAGTCTTGAAAGTGTTTGTCCATGTCTTTCCGTTGTCGCGCGTGAGGCTCACGACACCATCATCGCTGCCGGTCCAAATGACACCTTTTTCAAGTGGTGATTCAATTACATAGCTGAGCGTGCCATAGTTTTCAGCACCTACGGCTTCGTTTGTATACGGTCCACCGCCCTTGCCTTGCTTTTCTTTTTCGTTGCGGGTCAAGTCAGGCGACGCTTCTTCCCAGGTAATCCCTTTGTCGCGGGTACGAAGCAGAAGTTGTGAGCCATGGTAGAAGGTTCCGGGCTCATGCTTCGACCAGATAATCGGTGCATTCCAGTTGAAACGATATTTCATGTCCTTCGTTTCTCGACCCAGATACAATATCGGTGCGGCCATAACGCCAGTACTTGCCTCTGCTTTTGGATACAGAATGTCGATGGAGCCTAGATAGCTGCCACCCATTACTTCATCCGGTGCATCGGGGTTGAAGGCGAGGAAAGCACTCTCTCCACCGGCTGAGGATGTCCAATGCCGATGGCTGACGCCATAACTTCCCAGCGCCATGCTCTGGATGCGAACAGAGGAGTTGTCCTGCTGGCCAGCGTATATACGATACGGGAAATTGTTGTCGGCGCTAATACGGTAAAACTGAGCTGTTGGCATGTTGGCCTGTCCCGAAAAGGTTTTACCGCCATTGAAGCTTATACCAACTCCACCGTCGTCTCCGATTGCCAGGTTCTTGTTGTTATAAGGATTTATCCAGATGTCATGATAATCGCCATGCGGGCCATCAATGTTCTCCCAACTCTTTCCGCCATCAATCGAACGAAGTGCCGGGGCACTCATCACATAGACGGTATTTTCATTTTGCGGGTCAGCGAAAACTTCGATGTAGTACCACGCGCGCTGCACGAGGCGGTGATCGCTGCTTACTTTGGTCCAGCTCTTTCCTGCGTTGCTGGATGCAAATAATCCGCCTTGCTCTTTTTCAGTATCGCTTTCTACGATTGCGTAGACTTTCTCAGGATTTGCCCTGCTCACGGATATACCCATCTTGCCCAACTCTTTCGGGAGGCCATTGTTAATTTTTTCCCATGTTTCTCCCCCATCGCTCGTCTTGTACAGACTGCTGCCCGGGCCACCGCTAATTACTTTCCAGGGAAGGCGCTGGTGGTGCCACATGGCTGCGTAGATCACCTGCGGGTTGTGCATGTCCATTGACAACTCAGAACAGCCAGTGAGGTCGTTGACGAACAACACTTTCTTCCAAGTCACACCGCCATCGGTGGACTTATAAATGCCACGGTCCTGTGTGGGTGCGTTGAGAGCACCTTGAGCGGCTACGAAAAGAATGTCAGGATTTTTGGGGTGTATGACGATGCGGGAAATCTGTTGGGTTTTCTCCAACCCCATTTTCTTCCAGGTTTTGCCGGCGTTGTATGATTTGTATACGCCATCGCCATAAGAAGTCATCACCCCGCGCGGCGCGTGTTCGCCCATGCCAACATAGACAATGTTAGGGTCGCTCTCTGAGACCGCTACGGCACCTACAGAGCCTGTCTTAAAGAACCCATCGGAGATGTTATTCCATGTAACGCCTGCATCTTCCGTTTTCCACAAGCCGCCGCCGGTGGTGCCCATATAATAGGTGAACGGTTCGCCGATGACACCCGTGCCGCCGTTTGAGCGGCCACCGCGGAAGGGGCCAATGCTCCGGTATTTTACTGATTTGAAGAGGGTGTCAAGGTTTTGGGCTTCCAAGAGGGAAACCTGGAGAACCAGCAATAAGAGCAGGGCAATTTTTTTCATAGGAGTTAGGGATGATGTAATTGTCGAATTCTAAATATAAGAAGTTTCCGTTTCCGTGAGGAGGAATATTTTATAGGCGCAAAAAGCTATTTCACGGAGAAACACGGAGGTCTCGCAGAGATGCACGGAGAGAAATCATGGCCGCAACGAAGGGTCTGTATGTTCTGCATTTCCTCTGTGCTGCCTCCGTGTTCTCCGTGCAACTGCATTCCCTCCGCGATCTGCGGGAACTCAGCCTTTGCCAGTGTTCCTGAATTGCATACGGGGAGAAATTTGGTATAGTCGGAAAGACTATTTCACGGAGAACACGGAGGTCTCACAGAGACCGCGGAGAAATGCAATTGTCCGGAGAAAGGTTCTGGTAGCATTGAAGGTTCTGTTGTTTGTTCTGCATTGCCTCTGTGCCCTCTGTGCCACCTCCGTGTTCTCCGTGTAACTGGATTTCTCCTCAATCTATTTAGACTCCCTCCGGATGAATCCAAAAGTGTTCACTACCTTTATCCCACATGAAGGATTTTAAAAAATACTACACCATCCCTGCCCCTCCTGAAACCGTTTACCTTGGCTTAACCAACCCATTGACAATTCAACTGTGGACAGGGGAAGTAGCAGAAATGTCGACCGAACCCAATACTGAATTCTCCCTGTGGGATGGCAGCATCACGGGCATGAACCTCGAATTCGATACGGGCAAAAAGATAGTACAGCAATGGTATTTCGGAGAGCAACCGGAGCCATCGATTGTCACTATCAAGCTCCACCCCGCACCTCACGGGACCTCTGTTGAACTCACCCACACAAATATTCCGGATGAGGCCTATGACGATATCTCCGAGGGCTGGAATACGGCTTACTTCGGTGCGCTCGAGGAGTTTTATAGAGAATAAGGATCCCTACCTCGCTGTATTATCCAATCTCACTTTTGTGTCCCGCGCTTGCTTTAGCATTGCATCCAGGCGCTGGCGGTTATAGTACACCCCTTGTGCAAAAACACTATTCACCGTTCGCAAGGCACCGATATCTTCTAATGGGTTCTTGTCCAGCAGGACAAGGTCTGCATCCTTACCAGTTGCTATTCCGGCCGTTCTATTCACGATACCAAAATACATGGCACCATTGACCGTCGCGGACTGTAGAATTTGAAGACGCGTTAACCCGGATTCCTGAAATATTTCCAATTCCTGAATCAACGATTCAGCAGGATAGACATAGGTGTTCAAAGCTGCCGCATCGCTGCCGGCAATAATTGTAATCCCTGACTGCTGCATAAGGGGAAGCTGTTTAAGCAAAAACTGATAGCGGTCCTTCCGTTGCTTCCGCTGCTCAGGTGTATCGCCTGCCATACGGCCAATTCGCCATTGGTAGTTGGCGGTAAACTTCTTGGTCAGGTAGTTTTGAAATGCATCGGTACTGTGATCAGTTTCATCCAGATAGGCAAGTTGCCGACCACCGATGAGTGTTGGACAGACAAATAGTCCAGCCTTACCCATGTCGCCATATCTTCTTAGCGCTACCTGTTGATCAAACCCAACAGCGTAACTTGCTTCTGCTTCTGCCCGCGTGATTTTCCCTGAACGGAGGTCATGTACAATCTCTGACTCATTACTACCCAACCGCAACAGGTAGCTAGCGTGCTCCACGCTGGTATATCCCGCCTGTACAAGTTCCTCAATAGTCAGATCGATCGGAACATGCCCCGATACACGATAGCCCCGAGCTTTGGCCGCCTGCACGCTCTTCAAGAACAGATCGCCACCAAGCGTGTTCTCGGTTATCTTTACAAAGTCTACGCGATATGTGTCAAGCAGATCGAGCATCTTCTTTAACTCCACTTCATTCTCGATTTCCAGATCCCCTTTCCAGATCGAGTTCTTACCTTCCAACTTACGTCCAGCTGTGAGAATCGTTGGACCGACCAGTTTGCCTTCCTGAATTTCCTTTCTCCAGGCGAGCACCTGTTCCCCAAGGTCGCTTGCACAATCCCTAATGGTGGTAATCCCGTAGGCAAGAAAAACAGGCAGGAAAGCTTTATTGTCTTCGACCAGATCGGCACCCTCGAGATGAACGTGCATATCCCACAGTCCGGGGATGAGAAACTTACCCTTGCAATCTATGCGGTTTGAATTGGGAACCCCTCGCCGCAGCGCGTTGTACGCTCCTATCGCTTTGATGCTTCGCCCATGAATCAAGACTGCCACATTCTGTTCAAGGCGGCCACTCTCTACATGAACGAGGTTCGCGTTGTAGAGCAGAATGGGGGCATCCTTCTTCTGTGCAGAAATGGTGGAAACTGCAAAGATTAGCAACGCTGATAGGAATAGTCTGTTCATTAGACCCTAAGGTAGCAGTTTTGGTAACCTATCCTCAAACTCCAGATCGGGTGCCCTCCGCGCTGCGGGCATGACACTGGCATCAGTCGTCTGGGTTTATGCCTGTCTCAATTCCGGAAATAGGGGTCTTATCTTTTACGGCACCCTTTTCCCTGGACTTTCCTACCTTACAAGCAAAACTTAAGCTAAGTGATTATGCCCGTACAATACCCCATCTTTAAAAAATGGTCTGAAGGCAAAACTGCCATCAACGTCTTCCTAAAGATTCCAAATTCATGGACGGCTGAGATGATCAGTTACCTGGACTTTGATGCGATCACCATCGACCTTCAACATGGGCCCCTTGATTTCCCGGAGATGGTTACCATGCTGCAGGCGATGAACAAGGAAAAGTATCCGATGGCCAGACTGTCGTGGAATGATCCTGCCGAAGCCATGCATACGCTGGACGCCGGCGTGAAAGGGATCATCTGCCCCATGATCAACAACAAGGCGGAGGCTGAAGCTTTTGTATCGGCATGCTTCTATCCTCCTCTGGGCACGCGGAGCTACGGTCCATGGCGGGCGAATGTACCGCCGCGCAGCACGTACATGAAAGACTATCATGAAGACGTTAGACTCTTCGCACAGATCGAGAGTAAGGCAGGGTTAGAGAACGTGGACGAAATTGCCTCTACCGCCAGGCTCTCCGGACTTTATCTTGGCCCCTATGACCTGAGCATTGACCTGGGCTATGAAAAGATGGCGGACTTCTCCGATCCAACATTCATGAAACATGTAAAGGCTGTGCTTGATGCTGCGAAGAAGCACAATATTCTTTGCGCAGTTCAGGCTTACAACGAAGACGATGCAGCCATGTTGGGCAAAATGGGATTTCACATGGTGACTCCGGTGGATGAGAGTGCGGTGATGATGCAGGCGGTGCGGGAGAAATTGGCAAGGGTGATTGAGAAGATGGGTGGGAAATAGAAGTCAGGAGTAAGAATTCAGGAGTCAGGGGTAAGAAGTAAAGAGTAAGGAGTAGGATTCTTATATCTTCCCTGCACGTAGTTTCAGTCGTTGGGCATCAATGTTGTTGGGGTCCAATCCAAGTGCAATGTCAATTTCCACGATGGCGTCGTGCTTTCTACCCATCTTTAGATAAATGTCGCCGAGCACTACATGGGCCTTGGGCACGCTCTCGCTTTCCAGAATCATCGCAAGTTCCCTGGCCTTCAACATAGCCTCTTCAAATCTTCCAAGTTCAGCCTCCAGTTCAGCGGCAAAACCAAGGATAAAGGGGTTCTTGCGTTGCTGAGGTGTGGTAAGCCGGAACAGGGAATCCAGGGCCTTCGCAGGGCCGTGGCGAAAGTGGATCACTTCGAAGTACTCAGCCTTGGTATAAACATCATCGGGGTACTTGTGCGCAATCTGGAACAGGTTCTTCTCCGCAAGATCAAATGTCTTTTGTCGTAACTTCTTAGCCTGTTCAGGGTCTTTGTCTCGCACATTGGTGAGGGTCAATAATTGAATGAATACATCCAGGAGCAGGCGCTCATCGCCATGCATTTCATCTTTACGCTTGTTAAGTATTTGTTCAATGGTCGAGCGTTCCTTTGGATCTGATGAAATCCGACCGAGCAAGGCCATGCCTATCAGAAATTTTGGATCGGCCTTCATCATGTTGCGGTAGGCAACCTCCGAGGCAGTATAATCCCCATCATCCATGACATTCTTCCACCCTAGTGTGTAATAGTAATGACAGGAATCTGATGTTGTTGAAAGAGTCAGGGTCTGCGCAACGGCATAGATTGGTACATGCAAGAAAAGAAGTGACACAAAAAGGCGCATGCGGCAAAGATAATGTGGAAACTGGCAGCTAGACCGGGCATCTTGTCTATGATTATATTTGTGGAGCAAACCGCCTAAATTTTCCTGCTTTCTGGGGAAATTGGCATTATAATTGGTTTGCCAAGGGAACTACAGATACTTCATGAAACCGTCACTTCTTTTGGCTTTTTTGTTCGCTACGCTCACAGCAACAGGTCAAGTTGATAAGATCAAGGATGCGTCGGCGGATTACACGCGGGATTCCAAATCTTCTGATTCCGGAGGTTCCTCGTCGGGCTCTGGAGGTCGCGGAATATTTGTAGATATTCTCATGTTCCTTCCCCACTGGCAGTCCTACAAGCTTCAGGATGACAGGCAACGGTATCCACCGATGGTTTCCCTGGACGTTTTTCTTCAGGGTGCCTTTAAGCCAGCCGACACCTACATTTTCTGGCCGCGGATTCGTGGAAATTGGGGGCTGTTCTCCACCGACTTCAGAGTGAACTACATGATGGAAAAAAATGATGCCGGTGGATTCACGTCCCTCCGTACCAACGACTGGCAAATTCTACAACTCAATCTCATCACAAGTCGGTTTATTACATTCCGGGTTGGCGGAGGAATAATGACGGAAGCTTTCGGCGCCACGAAGCAATTCACAGAGGTAACGGTTGCCTTTGGCATCCATGCGCCGGATCAATCCGAAGTCTTCTTTATGGAATACCGGGATGCCTTTGAATCAGGCGCCGATGTTCATGCCCGGTTTGAGTTTAGCGGCCAATATCAGCACCAGATTTTTCAGACTGGCGCTTTCAGGGGCTACCTCACAGCCGGCGGTGTCTACCAGAAATACTACGGGACTATCGACTTCTGGGGAATAGAAGCAGGTGTATTGTTCCGGCTTTATTAACAGTAGCTCTTTCCGCGTGAAATCGAGTTTACTGACTGGCCTGATTATTCGGGAACAATGAAGCATCTATGCCCGGGATCACATTCAGTGCATTTTTGTAATAGACTTTCCTAAGAACAGAATCCGGTAGCGCCAGTCCATACATCTTCCAGTGCGCGTGGTACTTCCGATAATAATCAAAATACTCGTCGTCGGTTTCCAACACGCGAAAATAAGTGTAGTACTCCTTCATGTTATACGTGTCTTTGCCCATCATTACCCGGTCCTGGTACTTGATGAGCCACTGTCTTGCAAATCGTGGCTGCCTTCCCAACTCCGCGAGAACAGCACCTAACTCTGTGTAGACATTAGGCATCTCATCAAATAATTTTCCAAGCCGCTCCAGATCATTGCCAAACCAGCCGAGGTGGGCGTTGATGAATTTCGTCCCCGGGTGTTTGCGAAAGACATTATGCTGCTCGCCCATCACTTGTTCAAAGGTTGGATAGTCTTCAGCTGATCGGTATCGTCCCGGATGCTGCTTAAGTTCCAGCCATCGCTCATTGTGTTTGTCTTTTGGATTCCAGAAAGAATTGGGTTCGCCAGAATGAATAAGCACGGGAATTCCGAGTTCTCCGCACTTTGCCCATATTGGATCGAGGCGTGAGTCGTCAATCGCGATGCGTTTTCCATCGTTGTCCGTTTCATCCAAGCCCAGTGTCTTATAGACTTTAAGGCCACGAACACCCTGCTTCACTCCTTCCTCCATCATCTTCAAGGTCTCTCCCGGCCATCCAGCATCATCCAGCTTTTCAAAATCTATGTTCAGGAATAAGGTAAACCGACTGGGATGACTATTCTTGACGTTGTCCAAAGACCATTCGAGGTATTTGCCCCGGAAGCCGCTGAGGTTTACCATCACGCCCATGTTAAGGGAATCCATTTCCTTAACGAGTTTATCCAGGTCCTGAACGGGCATGGTAAACTGATGGTTGTGAACGTCGATGAAGGGAAATTTTGATCGGGTAAGTTTATGCTCCGGAACCTTGAGCGTTGAAATCGGGTCGTACGTCTCAACGTCCATTACATTGAGGCGATATTGAATAAGTCCAGCAATCCAATACACTGTGCCGAGGAATATCAGCACAGCCATGGGCATCAGAACCCACTTCCTTTTAGAGAAAGCCATGTAGCTTACTAGCGAATCGCAATCGGAACGCGAACAAGGGTTTTGTCCCAAACGAGGTCCATGTTCACTCCGGTGGAGTCACTGCTAAAGCTGATGGTAAACTTTTCCACTTCCGCTGGCGGCGCTTGAACAGGGATGTCTGCTGAGATTACATCCAGTGCATGGTCTGGTTCGCGGGCTGCCATTAGGTTGACACCAAGCTCACTGTTGAGGGTAATTTTGAAGGCCTCAGCACCCGGAACGGCGTACATCCTGTAGCTGCCTGCTTTAACATCCTGACCTGCGAAATTGATGTCCTTACTAAATGTAATTTCCGTAGCAGCATTGGCTCCCAGGCGCCAGTATTTTCCATACGGCTGAAGGGCTCCAGCGGCTTCCTCGCCAAATATCAGGCGACCGCGTTTCGAAGGCTGGCTGTAGGATACATTAATATCCAGGCCTCTGTCACTAAATGATGTTGTCGTTGGAGGGCTAGGCTTTGGGGCGAAAAATAGGCCGTAAACAACCCAGGCGATGAAAGCGACAAGCAATATACCGGCACCAGTGAGGATTTTCTTTTTCATAATGATTAGTTTTCTATTGAGATGTGTCTGATTTAGTTCTTTCCAGCTTGAAGGGCAATCGGCACGGTCAACCAGGTAGTGTCCCAGACCATATCCATATTCACGCCAGTGGAATCACTTTCAAAAGTAATGGTGAATTGCTCAACCTCAATAAGCGCGGGTTGCACAGGGATATCCACACTCACTACATCCAGTTTGTGGTCGGGTTCCATAATTCCAAAGTAAACGCCTAGCTCACTATTCAACGCAATCTGAAAGGATGTTGGTCCTGGAACAGCATACATACGATAGCTTCCTGCTTTCACAGCCTTGCCTGCGAAATTGACGTCCTTGTTAAATGTGATTTCAGTCGCGGCGTTAGCGCCCAGCCTCCAATATTTCCCATAAGGTTGAAGGGCTCCGTCTTTCTCATCGCCAAAGATGAGTCTGCCCTTCTTGGAGGGCTGGCCATACAATACTTTTATCTCCAAACTCTCATCGTTAAATGTAGCCGTCTGGATAGGGCTTCTCTTGGAAACGACCAGTGCACCGTAGAGTCCGAAAGCCACAATAGCAACAAGAATGACTGCGAGGGCGATGAGTAATTTCTTTTTCATTTGTGATGAGTTGAATTTAGTCACAAAGATAAGAATTAATCTTACCCAATAATTGACTCGCCGTTCACATCTGTTGTGAGTACTTCACTCATGTGGTCAAAGAAAGGGCGAATGCTCTTAAAAGCACTGTTTACGCTTTTAAGAAAGTCAGGGCCAAGTACGTCACGGTCTGTAAATGAATGCTCGAACCAATACTGCTTGTATCGCAGCAAGTCAATAGCCGGGTGATCCTTGGGGAATCCCTGTGGGGCGGTTTTTACTTGATCCCCTTCCATGCTGCCAAAATTATTCACGATGGATTTTGATCTCAGGAGCTTCCTCCAATCGCTGTAGTTGTGCATAATGTCCATTCGGATTCGCTTCAGGTCGTCTGGACTTGGATACGTGAATCCGCAGCCCAGTCTTGATTGACCAGGTTTAATCCAAAGATAATAGCCGCCACGCAGCTGAGGTTTGAGTCTTTTGAGATGGCCAGTAAAACGCGGGTTGTATGGCGTCTTGTCATCCGAGAACCGGACGTCGTTATAAATCCGGTAAAGGCTCTTCTTTCCAGAAGGGGTTTCAATCCGGTCGTGGACATTCATTTCAGCAATAAGGGCATCAAAGAATCCTTCCGCATTGGACAGGGCAGCGATATACTCTCCTTTGTTCGCGTTGAACCAATCCCTGTTATTGTTCTTACTTAACCTTTTGAGAAAGTCAAAGGTCGATTTCTGGATGATTGCAGGCGGCGGCTTTGGCATTTTCTGATGTTGGTTTCGATACAGCAAGTAAGGAAGGAATTTGTAGAATCTGCAATGAAAGAAAGGGTTTGGTTTGATACCTCCAAGATCAATACCTTTGAAGTTGCGCTATGATTTTACGAACTCAATATTTCCTGCTAGTCCTGCTACTCTCCAATTGCAGTCAGCCATCTCCAAAATCAACAGCATGGTGCAGCCAGCCCCTCCGATCAGCATTCACCGAATTCAAAGAAATACCTACCGGGCAATCCTGGTTCAAAGTATATGAAGTCGGAGCAGGAGTCTATGCCATCGCTGAGCCCTTCAATTTTCAGGAGGTTATCTCCTATTTGATTGTAGGTACCGAAAAGAATATCCTTTTCGATACGGGCATGGGCATGGGAAAAATATCTGATGTGGTTCGGAAGTTATCTCCACTGCCAGTGATCGTTATTAATTCGCACACCCATTACGATCACATTGGCGGAAACAATGAGTTTGACACAATCCTCGCCGTTGATACAAGTTATACCCATCGGTACGCTGGTGCCGGCTGGAGCCACGACGAGGTCAGACAGGAAGTGCAGCCAATAGCATTTTGCATGGATAAGCTGCCAACGCTCGATACTGCTGCATACGCCATAAAACCATACCAGGAGAAAATCAAAGGATACCTTGCTGAGGGTACCACAATTTCACTGGGCAATCGAACAGTGGAAGTCTTGCGCGTGCCCGGCCATACACCTGATTGTATCGCCTTGCTCGACCGTGCTAATGGCTATCTCTGGACCGGTGACATGTACTACGAGGCAACAATCTGGTTGTTCTTTGAAGGGACGGATCTAAATGCCTATGAGCGAAGCATAGCTCGTTTCGCCTCGCATGCATCCTCACTCACGCGGGTGTTTCCTGCGCACAACACACCGACGGCAGATCCAGCCCATCTTTTGGAATTACGCGATGCCTTTGCGAAAATTCGAAGTGGTGAAGTCAAAGGGACTGAGAATAGATCATCCATTCACCCCGAGGATCTGGGGTCGATCACTTTTCAATTTGAACATTTTGGTTTTCTTATTCGACGAGACCGATTGAACTAGGTGTTAACCTCTACACTGGGGTCGATGACGGCACATTTCATGTAACTAATTGAAGACCGGAGCTAAAAGGGAGTGTGACTATCCAATTATTTCGCATCCATAATGGCACGCAATTCATCCTGTGCCAGAGTGAGGCTGTCACAAAGTGTTGATGCGAGCGCTGGAACACGCCCAGTGTCTCGCTTGTAGACAAGCTCTTCAATGAGCGCGGCATTCTTTCTAGATTCTTCCATGCCAATCATGGTCAACGATGACTTGATCCGATGGACTGATGCAGTCAGTTTCATCCAGTGCTGGCCTTCTGTCTGCAACCTGATGTCATGAATGGTCTTCGGAAAGCTGGTCAGCATAGCCTGTACCATGGACCGAACAAAGTTGGCGTCCTGCTGTGACACATCATGCAGAAATTTCAAATTGGTTAGCTGATTCTTTTTCGAACCGGGCTGCCTGCCCTTCGCCTGGGCGCTACGGTTTAGATCATCCGGCTTGAATTGTTTTAGCCATTTGAACAGAAGATCGGGCGTGAAGGGCTTTGAAATACACCCGATCATACCGGCCTTGAGGCACCTGTCAATTTCTTTCGCGGAAGCATTCGCTGTCAAGGCAAGTATGGGCACCTGATTTGATGGCGACGTGCCGCTCCGGATAGCCAGCGTTGCCGCGAAGCCGTCCATGACCGGCATCTGGATGTCCATTAGGATCAAATCAAAGGAATGGTCCGTCAGTTTTTCTAGAGCAACTTTTCCATTTTCTGCCACCTCCACACGACAGTTCCATTTCTTCAGGAGGGCCCCGGCATACAACCGGTTGACCTCATTATCCTCCACCAACAGAACGGACAGCGTATCCAATGAATACTCCTTCATCTCAACATCCTCAATCAATCTGTCATTGTTTTTCGTACCGGTCTGTCTGGCGACCGGTAGTGGAAGAATAACCGTAAAGGTGGATCCCTGGTTGGGCTCGCTGGCAACCGAAATTTTTCCGTGTTGGATTTCCGCAAGCTGTCTGGCGATAGTGAGACCAAGTCCGGTGCCGCCATACTTTCGGGTTATACTTGCATCAGCCTGGCTGAAGCTTTCAAAAATGGTTGCCAGTTTTTCTTTAGGGATGCCGATGCCAGTGTCCTCCACCACGAATTTTAGTTGATGGATGGAACGTGATTTTTTTTGGATGCCACACCTCAGGATGATGTGGCCCTGGTGTGTAAACTTCAACGCGTTGCTGAGTAGGTTGCTCAGGATCTGGTTAATCCGTACGGGATCACCCATATAATGCATGTTGACTTCCGGTGACAGCTCCAGTCGGAACGCAATTCCCTTTTCCCAAGCTTGGGCCTGGAAGGTGTCCATCAGGGTCCGCAATGATTTACTAAGGTCGAAATCTATTTTTTCATATTGAACCCTACCGGACTCAATGGAAGCGAGATCAAGGATGTCATTGATTATGACCTTCAGGTTTTCTGAGGCGGACTGGATCGCGGCAAGGTAGGTGCGTTGATCCTCAGGTGTCGGGTGCTGACTCAACAACGTGGCCATGCCCATGATACCGTTAATGGGTGTGCGAATTTCGTGGCTGATGTTCGCGAGAAACAGATCTTTAGCCTTCTGTGCCTGGAGTAATTCCTTCGCAATTTTTTTTCGCTGAGTAATATCACGACAATCAAGGATCAAGGCATTCAGTTTATCCTTATTCCTCAGGTTGATAGCATTGAATTCAAAGTAGCGACGGTCCCCGGATTTGGTTAGAAATTCAAATTCAACAGCTTTGACAAAGGCCTTCCGGGTGCACCGCTTTAATGCCTTCTGAATCATGGGCACCATTTCGGGAAGAAGAAAGTCAAAGAAAAGTTTTCCTTTCAGACTGCCGGACCTGTAGCCCAAATCCTTCACGGAGGCATTGTGATATAAGATGCGCCCTTGATAATCGACAACGAATACTATGTCAGAGCCGTCGTCGACTACAGCTTTGTAAAAGTGACCTTTCTCAATGTAGGTACGCAGCGTTTTCATATGCCCGCGGCTTCCATATCCTTCAGGTACCGGTAAATGGATGACTTGCTGATATCCAATCTTCGGGCGACTTCGGTTACGTTGTTGTCATACTTATCCAGGCATGCCCGGATGAGGCGGTTATTATTCTCAAGCAAGGTCATATCCCCTTGGGGTGCGAAAGAATCTCCAGGCATTTGGACAAAGGTGACATCCTGCGCCTTCACATCGCCACCTTCGGACATGACGGCCGCCAATTCAATCACCGATTTAAGCTCCCGTACGTTTCCCGGAAAGGCATAAGACAACAGCTTCTCCTGTGCGTCAGGAAGGATACGAAATTTATTCTCTTGGTTTTCGATGGCGAAATTGTCAAGGAAGTGCTTGGCCAGCAGCAGAATATCTTTGCCTCGCTTGCGGAGCGGAGGCAGGCAGACCCGCAGGCCCAGGAACCGGTAATATAAATCCTTGCGGAAACGACCTTGCTGGACATCGTCTTCCAGGTTACGGTGCGTGGAAACGATGATGCGTACATCCAGTTTGATCACCTGATTTCCGCCTACTCGGGTGAGTTCTTTTTCCTGCAACACGCGGAGGAGTTTAGCCTGCAGCGTGAGGTCCATCTCCCCGATTTCGTCCAGAAGCAAAGTTCCACCCTGGGCTTCTTCGAAGCGGCCGATTCTTCTCGACAGGGCGCCCGTGAAGGATCCCTTCTCGTGTCCAAATAGTTCGCTTTCAATGAGCTCTCGGGGTATTGCGGCAATGTTGACAGCAATAAAAGGCCGGGCTTTGCGGGCTGAATTGTAATGAATGGATTTCGCCACGAGTTCCTTTCCGGTTCCAGTATCACCCGTGATGGTGACGGTTATGTTGGTCTTTGCGGCTTTCTCGAGGAGTGGAAAAATGTCTGTGATCGTGGGGCTTGTGCCAATGATGACTTTTCCGAACTCATGCTTTCTGGAAATCTCCTGCCGCAGCCTCCCGATTTCGTGAAGGAGGGAGACCTTGTTCCGTGCGTTCTGGATGGAGTTAAGGATGCGGTCCTTCGCGTCATCCTCCTTACTGATATAATCAAAGGCACCGGATTTAAGCAGGTCAATGGCAGTTCGTATTTTCTCCTGCGCGGAGATAATGATCACGGGGATATCCGGATCAAAGGCCCGTATTTCCCGGAGCACGGTTTCCCCTGGCACATCGGGAAGGGCATAGTCGAGCGTGACGAGAGTAGGACGGCGATGGAGCTCACGGAGGAAGTCCTTACCAGTGGAAAAGCAAGTGACTTCGAAATCAGGGTTTAGCCCTAATATGTACTTCATGAATTTAGTGTACACAGGATCATCTTCTATCACGAAGATGCGGATGGTATCCGGTCCGTACATGGGGCAAGGGGTGTTAGGGTTTTAACGCTGGTGAAGTTAACCCAGAGAAGGCAAAAACAAAAAAAAGGCTTACCCTGAGATAGCCTTATTTTCCAGATAGTCAAGTAGTTTAGTAGCTACCCGACGCGCCTGGGTGAGCGATAATCCAGTCCAGGTGCTTTAACTATTCGTCTTGACAAGAGAAATTGCAAGAATTCGGTTACACCGAAGTAGCCGCTATCGGCCGTAACATCCTGGGGTCTGCAATTCTAAGGGTAGGTTTTTGGCTCCCCTGAGCCGTGTGGACAATACGGATACCCTTCTTTATGGTCGTCTCCGATACATGATGCCTATAGGCCAATACCCTTACAGATTCACGGTACGTGTTGCCCTCTATTTTCAACTGGTTGAATTCCAAGAAATACTGGATGTAGGAAAGTATCGTAGGACTCATCACACCAGTCTTAACCAGGTAATCAATCACACCCTCATAATACAGGTCCATTAGGGTTGTCATATTGTAGGCGGTTTAATACCTCATACCTACTAGACAGAACTGTGCCAATCGCAAATTGAGCTGGAATAGGCCTTTTATCGCCTGCATCAGTGTCATTTTGAAAATTAAAGTCTCAAAATGAGGCAGTTATAGCTTACGGAAAGGGGTCCCGCAACCCACTGTAGGGCAGCTACAGCGCCTTCGAACGGCATGGTTATCCGGATGCCCTGCGTGAAGCAGAGTTCTATCCTTGCGTTGAAGGGTTGTGGATACGCGATGAGAATCTTGCCTTTGATTTCTATGATCAAAGCAAGCACATTTTGAATAATTTTATGCTGCTATCTTCACATACATTTTCTGGTTATTCACACAGGAGACTACTCTTGCCAACAATTTACACTTGACCGCATTCAGCACACTCATCTTGTTTTTACCCTCAGCCACTTTACGTTCATAATATAGCTTTAACTCGGCATCATA
>JAYVBH010000045.1:0-70500 GCA_043750575.1 Cyclobacteriaceae bacterium | reverse complement strand
TTCCTCCCGCTCCGCTTATTATACTCCACAATCCTGAGCCTACTCCCGGTACGTTCGCCGCCAGCAACGCACTCGTTCCACAAATGTTCTGATCAGGTCCCGCTGCTGCCGTAGAAGGCGCCAGTACACTTGTGAGACTACCATAAGAAATACCTGAGCCAGCAGCTGCATCGCCCGTAGCCGAAAATGATCCGCCGGCACCTGAAAGCCTAAGAATATTACCTGTACTCGCCGAATTAATTGCGCGAACTTCCAGCCCGGAAATCACAAAACTATGAGGAGCACCAGAGTTGTCCGTACTGAAGTTAATGGTAAGCGTCGAAGAGGAAGAAATCGAAAAGGAATTGCGGACGAAACCAGTTCCACTGACAGTAACTGAAGCAACTGAAACAAAAGCAAAGTTTAGAGGTGCTGTAAGTATAAAATCTACTCCAGTCTGGTTATTAGCAAAACCAGGATTCGTATTTTCAGAAACCGTAATATCGGAAAGAATAACAGTTGAACCTCCAACACATAAACTTGCAGGGCCAGCTGGCAAAACTGAAGTTGGCTGAGAATAACTAACCGTCGAAAAGCCGACCCCAACGAGCGCAATGAGAAAAAAAAGATACTGCCTGCCTGGGCGTAAAAATTTCTGCATAAGGTCTAAGCCAACTAATCCCTAAATATCCCCAAAACATCAGAAGTAACCCAATTTTATCGGCCTTTTACCCCTAGTTTTCAAACTTTCCTTCGGCGCTCACTTTGACGAGGGTCAGCTTGAACTCACCGGCATCCGGCCGGCCTGTTCTCATGGTTCCAATCAGGATAAGCCGGCCGTCGGCCAGTTCCTGAACAGACCCACAGTTATCAAGACCTTCTCCACCAAAAACAATCGGGAAGCTCCAGGCCACAGACCCGACATTATCCACTTTGGTCAACACCCAGTTTTGGTTGCCATCAAACCCGTTTTCGTTGCCCAGCACAAAGAATCCTCCTTGCTGGGAGGGAAAAACAGAACTCCTTTCGGGCAACCCATTACCGAGGTTTATAGAAAGCGTTTTCTCATAAAAAATATCACCCGGAGGAACCGCAGTGACAGGTCCTGGTTGGAATCCCGAAGGACCCGGAGTCCGTACTTCCGAAATAAAAAAGTCGGAAGGTGAAGTGCCATTTTGTGAAAGTCCTGCAAGGAAATATCCTACCGGGGAAGTACAGTATGAGCTTAGCCTTTCATTCCCTGATGAAGTGCCAGGATAAATTTGATCCGCGGTCGCATCACCGTTAGCTCCGAGCGGAAATACCCAGTAATTGTAATTCACTACCGTCTGCCCAGGCGGCGGGCTGTTGGTGTAGCCAAAAACGTGAAACAGGGTGGGCGATATCTGATAGATCTTCTGTGATGTGTCATCAGCAAAATACCCGTACGTCTGAGTCCAGCTGCTTGGATAAACAGTCAAATCTGCAAACACTCTAATCTTCAAGGCATCGCGCGTATCGACTTGCCCGGAAACAGGTGGCTTTACATAAATGGTTGTCGCTGTTGTTGATCCAGCTATTAGAAAACCGTCATCCGTTTCGGTGACTGATGAAGCATCATCATCGCCTCCGGTGTCTACGCCAGAACTATCAATCTCCACACCATCATCCGTGTTGATGGTCATAATCATCACATCACGATTGGTAGCAGTTTTCGTACTATTCCCAACCAATACAACTTTATTGGTCTGGGTGGTCAACTCGATATCGCGGGCTTCCTCATCGGTGATGCCACCAAACTCCTTTTCCCAGAATACATTTCCTTTGGGATCTACTTTTACCAAGTACCATTGTGTACCCTTGCTGGCCACTGTGGGTCTGGTCGTTCCAAACAAGATCATGTTGCCATCTGGAAGAACAACTAGATCCTTTCCTGTCTGGTCGCCGTCCTGACCATAAAATTTGATAAAATGAGAATTAACAGGATCCTCAATATTGGAAGGAGAGGCACATCCGGCCAATAGCAGTACAGCAAGAACCAAAACAGATAGTTTCCTCATTTCTTCTCCCCTCCTTCCTTTCTGATCGAACGCGCCACACGTTTGGTTCTGGCTTTCTTTATTTTTCTTGGATCATACAACGGTTTGACAAATCCAAAAGTCATGGAGAGGTTGTCCATTCGGAACAAGTCACTCACATAGTGATATCGGGTCACATTGCGTGACAGGTAGTTATTCATATTACCAATCTGTGTTGGATTAACCCCAAATGGATCCTGGTAGTATAGCTTTGATTCATCTACCAGGTTACTCAAGCCCGCCATATATCGCAGGTCGACATAGAAAAAGTTCTTACCTACTTTGTACCGCACCCCTGCTCCCGCCAACCAGGAATAATTGAATTGATTACGCTGACTCGTAACGCTTTCACTCGGGCCTTCGGAAACGAGCTGCGATCCGGTAGGTTTATTGTCTGTATAGGTAAAGGTATTGGATGCCGATAGCAGATAGTTGGCAGCTAGGCCTACATATCCAAAAGGACGAATTGTTTCATTAAGCACAAAGGAGTACTTGACGTAAAGGGGGGCGTCGATCCACCATTGCGTGGCCCGAATGGTGCTCGCATCAGCATTGACTCCACTCGTAAGGATGCGCTCATACCCCCGATTTGACAGGTCCGCTTCAATACACAGGCTGAAGTTATCATCAATATTCCAGTCCAGCCCACCCCCTACCTGGAAACCAATTCGCAATGGGTGCTCGCTGGTAACCGTGTATGGTTCGGTGGAAATAGAATAAATGCTCCGAAAAAAAGACGCATTAAACCCCGCATGAAAATGAGGTGTAAATATTGGCGTCGCGGTGTACTGCTTGCTGAGGTAAACGATGTCAATAGGGTCATCCTTTTCATTCGGAAGATACTCGGGATCCGCCTTGAGCAATTTCAAATAGTTATCTCCCGCGGCAGTTGGATCGTCGAGAATCATGTAGGCTTGACACAGGACAAGATAGGCCCGAACAAGCTGGTCGTTGGAGAGTTGGGAGCCACTTAAACAATCTTTTAAAATTGAAGGGATAGCATAGAAGTGTCCAGCACTAAATTCTGATTCCGCCTGGTTCAATTTCTGGTCGCAATCCACATCGCTCAATGGAACTCCCTGACCATATCCCACCATCGCAGGAACAATCAAAACCAAACCAACAAGCAGGTTACGGCATCCCACCATCAGAAGTCGCTTATCAATAAACTCTGACAAGTGGATTCATACTCGATTCCATTTGCCACGTAGATCTCCCACTCTTCCTTTGTCATGTTCCTTTTTAGCTTGGGGCAAATCTTCTCAGCAAGCATTTTCGGGTCGGTCGGCCAAACCCTTATTTCACCATTGTTACAGGAGGCTATCAGGTAGTCAGATCCTTCAGCAAAGGCCAACCGCCAGATATTTCCATTGTTATTGTCCATCACAACGGGCAAATCGTCCTCATGATCAACAACCCACATTTGCAGTTTCTTGTCATATCCCGCGCCAGCCAACAGCAATCCATCGGGGCTAAACTCAACATCGGAAACTGCCGCATTGTGTCCGCGCATCTCCTTAATTGTCTCAAGGGTCACGTAATCAATAAGTTTAACGGAGCCTCGCGTGGTGGAATCGCCGGCAATGCCAGTGTAACCAACCTCTTTAAATTCTGTTCCGTATGCCAACAATGTTCGTGAAGGATGGAAGGCAACTGAATAAACACGCACATGGTTCAGCGACTCGTCCAACCTTACGTCAAACATATTGGTCCTCAAATCCATCATCACCAGCTGTCCTGTCGTGGCGACGGCCGCCATAAGTGTCCCATCATGGCTAATGTCAATGGACTTAATGCTGTAAGGGAGTTTAGTTAGCACGCGGCTTTGACCCGTTGTTTGATTGGTCAACCTTACTGTGCGATCTGCTCCAACGGATATAAATCCGGAATTGTCGGGTAGGAACTTAATATCCACGACAAACCCTTTGTGCCCCCGAACCGTCATAGGCTTCTCACCGGGCGCTCCCAGGTTATAAATCTGGATGGCCGAAGAGTCACTACCATTGACCAAATACTTTTCATCACGACTAAGCGCCAGCACACGATTTGGGTAAGGGTTAAAGTCTACCATTTCATCTGCGGTCAACTTAAGGAAGTCTCCCTTGAAGATGCGACCGTCATTACCAGTGGTATAGAACGTACTGTTCTTACTTGATACTGCCAGAGCAAACATCTTGTTCTTAAGGTTACCCGGGACTTTTGCTCGGTTGTAATTGAAATCATTGGATAGTTTGGCGACAGCGGTATACAATCCGCTAAAAACGTAGGGATCATATTTCTTCCCGCCATATTGCGTGTGAAACAAATACCCTTGCATTGCCAGCAGTCCGGCCAGCGCAGGTTCTGCCATCGGCACTGATTTGGCCTCCATGGACTGTGCGATAGACAAATAGAGTAATGCATTGGCACGATCCCTTTCGCGCGTTGCGATAGTGGTCTGCTCCTGCGCCAGCTCTCGCTGAACCTTTTCCTTTCCCTGCGCTTCAATTGCCAGTTGCTCCTGGCGCAACGCCTCCCGCAAACTCTTCTCGGCATCAGCCCTTGCAATCACAGCAACCTGATAGCTGGAGTCTGCTTTCTTGAGTGCCCGAAGCGTAGCCGCCTGGCTCTTTAGCGTTTCCTTTTGCGACTCTTCTGCACGGTCACGGGCCCGGATTGCATCTTCTTCAGCAAGCAACGCCTGCTTCTCCCTATTTCGTGCGATATCGGTCTGTCTTTGCGCCTCGATGGATTGGGTAAATCCATAAATCATGAAAAGGATAGCAATGATGGCAGCAATACCCAAGATGACCGAAAAAGTCCTTGCCCTTCGCAACGCACGTTGCTGCAGGAGTTCCTGGTTCTTTAATTCCGCATCATACGTGATCCGGCTGGTATCCAGGAATACGATGGCACGCTCAAATGCAATGTCATAGCGCTGCGCCCATATTCGGGTTGGTCGCTGTTTCTTCTGCCAGTTTAGGGCTAGTTGGAGATCCGGGGGCCTCCACAGACCTGCCTTACCTGTCTGATATAGGGCAGAAGCATCAGAAATACGTTTGTACATCTGCGCAGACTCAAACTCTTCATCTACCCAATTGGAAAGTCTTGTCCATATCCGCATTAAACTTTCATGCGAAAGTTCAATGTTGGTTGCCCCGGTCAATTTTACATGACTACCGGGCATTAAGAATGATCGTCCGATTTTCCTGAAGCAGTCAACCACTTGAACTACCTCTTCTTCGGTTGTACCTGCAAGATCAGCGATCACCCTGACTTTTGCGGGGCGACGTAGGCCTTGGTTGTCCTGGTTCTTTTCTGTGATGCTCTTGAACAGCACTTCAGCAATTTCTTTTTGCGGTGCTGTTAGCTCCTCATACGCTTCATTGGCATGGAGTGAAAGTGCCTGGCTGATCCGTCCGATTGCGTTATAATGCCGGATATCCAGGGGTTCTCCGGGCTCGCGGTTTGCAACCCAATAATCCCAAGTGCGCATCAACGCATGCTGCAAAATGGGCAATTGATCCTGATTGTCTCCAATGTCACTTAGCAACCGCTTGGTCAGCCGTTGGGAAATAATTCCTCCACCTACCGCAACGGGTCCTTCGATGGCCAATCGCTTTTGCTCGCGAGCCATCTGCGGAACCAGATAATTGCTTTCGTTGATTACCTCCGTAAGCCCGGGGAAGACAGAACATTCACCTATAAAATCTGAACGAAGACTTAGCGAAACATAAATTGGAACCTCCCTTTGCTTCAAGGCGGCAAGTACCAGGTTAATATACAGGGACGCCTCATCCATCGATTCCGCATCCGTTTCACGGTATCGAAGAACTTCTTCAAACTGGTCAATAAGCAGAAAGAAATTCTGACTCCCAGTCCCCTTTAAGAATTTGACAATTTCAACAAGTCCGTTTGAATTGCTGCGAAGTATTGATTTGAATATTGCGTGCTGAATTGGTTTGTCCTTCGGGCTAAGGCTACCCATGCTTTCCAAATAATTAACAAGGGCATCTGTCAAATTGGCTATTGGTGAAACTCCAGGCCGCATGGATAGGACTTGCCAATTCGGTCCATTCTCTGTCAGGAAACCACCGTATAAGACAGGTACCAGTCCGCAGGAAACAAGGCTTGACTTACCGCTGCCGGAGTATCCCATGATGGTTACCGAGCGGTTCTTCGACAACTTATCGAGGAGCTCATCCACCTGCCCTTCTCTTCCGAAGAATAAATGAGATTCCTCAATGGTAAATGGTCTCAGTCCGGGGAACGGGTTGATCGAAGAAGGAGAAATTCCTTCTTGAATAACCTGAGCCTCGTCCACTAATTCTCCCGACTGTTGGGGATAATTAACCATTTGATACTTGATAGAATCAGAAATTTAGCTAAAAAACCGCTTACACTGCTGAACCGTAACGTTTAAAAAATAGGCAAAACGCCTTCAAATTGTCATTAAGTTCAAAAAATCATTGAAAATTAATGGATATTAAGCATATTCCAAAACCCGGTCGGCCAATTTTACATTCCCAGCCATCAGTTCGTAGAAGTGATCCTTACTAAGCTGGAGCATCGTAGCCCCCTCTTTTGCTACCAGGATATTCGAATTCAGGAAACCTGGTACAGCCAACATTTCACCAATGAACTGACCTGGGCCAAAACTTCCTTTCTTTTCACCGAGGTGAAAGTGTGTCACGTCTCCATGAATAACTACATAGAAGTGGATGTTGCTTTTCTCATCAATCACAAGGGATTCATTTGCTGAAAGCACGTGTTCAGCCGACCAATCAGCAAGAAAAGATAAAGCAAGGCCAGAAGTCCCTTTGAATATCTCCAGTTGGCTGAAGAAATGAATTTTATCAAACAGGGAAAGTTTTCTGCCTGGTCCTTCAGCCGTGATAATTGCATTTAGCTGGTGGCGAAGGTCCTCCCCTAACCGATCAACATTTGTATCGTACTCAGCCGGATTAATCTTGTGCAGCGCCCAAGCCGCCATTTCCCGTATCAGCGGATCAGGATTAAACAATTGGGCGATCAGGTCTAGCGTAAAGTCAGAAATTCCAGTCGCACCGACCTGACGCAAGACGCACGCCTTGGTCCACCGGTTAGTTTGCGTAAACTCACGATTGATCAGAAATTTTAACACAAGTTTTTCATCCAATGCGATTCGTGGATAAAATAACTCAAGCTTATTGATACGATCCTGGTCAGAAAGCTCATCCAGCATCGGAATGATTCTTTGCTTCAACTGATCTGATAAAAATACATCCAGGAGTTCAAGCGCAAAAGCTGTTCCCTCAACAGTACCGCTTTCAATGTTCTCCTTAACCAGCTGAATAGACCGGGCATCATATAGCATGGCCAGCAACATATAGACGTGCTCAATGTCGTTGGCAATTTCGCTTCGAAGGGCTTCTCTAACTAGTGCAGCTTCACCGTCGGTCCCCAACTCCTCGATGGCGCTCAAATTCCAGGCTAAATCAGCAATATCATTTTCAATCGCCAAACGGATTCGGGGTCCTTGCGACGCTCCTGCTTTGAAGCCAGCTTCCCCAAGCGCCAACAACACTTTGGAAACAACAACTTTATCCGGGTAATCAATTTTATTCCAAAGAATTTCCTTGGCATGCTGACCTCCGATGTGCCCAATAATTAGCACCAATTGGTTTAGCACCTGAGTACTTTGTCCCGTACGGTAAAACGACGCATCAAGGATATTCAATGATTTACCACCAATGACCACCAATGCATCAGCAGTCTGGTTGCTATACTGTGTGTTCCCCAGGTTTTCGATCAGGGCCCGAATTACTTCCGGAGAACTCCGCTTTACTGAAGTCTTGATTGCCGTGTTGCGTACATTCTCGTTACTATCATTCAGAAGCTCAACGAGATAGGATGTGTTTTCCTCTGAAGTATTGTGAAGCAAGAGCTCTGCGGCATATTGTCTGTCACCTGGCTCCTGCGAACGCGTGAGTTTTAATATTCTCGACTTTGTGATGTCTCCCCCGCTCTTCACCATCATTTCCAATTCTGCTCGCGTAAGCAGGCTCTTGTCAGCCACTTGTGCTTTCGCAACATCATACTTGATTATGTACCGGTCGGAGACGGACAGGCCTTTCAACTCATTCATCCTGCGCTGGGCAAAATCCCGAACCTCCGGATGCTCATTCCGAAGGAGTGTATTCACCCACTGATTTGCCCCCGCCGGGTTAATTTTTTCCAATAGTTTATATGAAAAAACCGCCATGCCCGGAGCCTCACTACCCAATTGTTCTTCCAATTTCCGGGCAATCCGCTCTGCGCCTATTTCCAATTTTTCGGCTGAACTCTGCGCAGCCTCCAGCTTGGACTTAATTTTTGCCTTGTAGCCTGTATACAACTCGGTTATGATGTAGACATAAACACAAGCCAGGATAGTCAGTAGTATAGGCATCCACACAATCTGGAAAATAGACAGCGTTGCAAAAACAAAAATCACCGCACCGGCGACTATCCTCCCTGTTTCGCCGATCACGCCTTCTACTTTTGACTGCACACCAAATCGAGTCCGGCTATCCAGTGGAATAAACAACAACTTAAACATCGGATTTTCCAGCGAGTCGCGAATCAAACTGTTAAACAACCGGATAAGGGCGACAAATAGAAAGAAGAAAATGAATGTATTGGGAGCCATCTCAGGCGTATACCCAAAAACAAGGCCGCTGAAAGTCGCGCTTAGGGCAAAGAATCCAACAACAATAGGCAATAGCATGAGCGCCACGCGAATACCGTAATTGCTTACTATTTTGTCATTCACAAATGTTTGCATCACGAAGCTCAAGCCATAAATCGCCAGGTTGAAAAAGGCAAGAAACTTGGTCAGCGCCAGCTGATCCGGAAACTGGACTTTAATCAACTCCTGAAAAGTGAATTGCCCGAGAATAAGCATGACCATGGATATGACAAGAAAGACAGACAGCAGCTTGGTATAGGGTTCAGAAATTACCTTGCTCAAACTGGCCTCCTTAATCATCGAACGGTCAAAATCGCGCGGGTCATTCTTGGCCAGGGGAAATTGATACGCAATAAAGATGAAGTGGATTGCGGAAATAATGATACTTATTGCACATACAATCAAATAGTTATCGGTCTGACGGAATAATCCAGCCGTAATTGGAATAAGAAGGTTTGCGACGATAATGGCGATTAATTGCCCTGTATCAATCCAGCCAATAATTCGTTTTGACTGACGAAAATTGAATAGCCTCCCAAAGATTCCCCAGTAGCTGAGCAGCAGTACAGCGCTGATCGGCCCAGTCATACAAAACATGGCGAAGATGATTGGCTCTTTGTATTCATTTGGGCCATAGTGATAGCCTATGTAGAATGTAGTCGTGAAGGCTACAACGATAAGGATTGTCGCTGTTGTCAGATTAGAGAACTTGATGTGATTCTGAGCAAATGAAAAAACAATGGTCGCCACAATTCCAAAGGCCCCAGATATCAGGAATGCTTTATGCAGTTGGTCCCCCAAAGTGTTCAGGAAAAGGGATTCAGCAACCACACTATAGGTAGCCAGGAAAATCCCCATGAAGAACCCCGCGCCAAGCATGAGCAGCACCTGGCTCCGTTCTTCATCACGGACATTGTAGTAATCAAGCAGTTTGGTCAACATACTAGAAAGTTACACCCTTCATTGGTAAATAAAAAAAGCCGGACATAATGCCCGGCTTTCCCATTGGAGATTTAGACTCCTTATTTCTTCTTCGTCACGGAATCCTTTGCGGCCGGCATAGACTTTTCCATGCGGTATGACTCATTCAGTCCTTTGACCACGGTGGAACTAATGTCCATACTGTCGCTGGCAAAAAGCACATCGCTGGTAGCATCGTATTTGAATACAATCTCGAGGTTATTTTCTTCTCCATATTTCCTCAGGTAAGACGTAACCTTATCATACAACTCCTTGGTCATTCTCTCCTGATCCACAGCCATTTGCTGAGATAAACTCTCTTGATACAATTGGAGATTCTGACGCTTTTTGGTAAGGTCCTCTTCCACAGCCCGGGCCTGCCCGATGGTCATGCTGTTCACGCTGCGCTGGTAGGATTCGAACTCTCCCTGCAGACCAGTTGCCCTGGCTTTCAGGTCCTTGTCCAATTGCATGCCCTTCGCTTCCAGCTTTTCGCGGCTGACCTTAAAGTAGTCGTAGTACTTCAGCACGGAGTCTGAGTTGATGTAAGCCATTTTCATGTTGCCCGAAGCCGCGCTTCCAGCCTGCTTCATCGAAGAAGGCCCCGAAAAGTGCAGATAGTACAAGAAAATGACGGCGATGGCCAGTACGCCATTGAGCGCAAGAGAGAGATTTTTCATAGGTTATTTATTGGGTGGTAAATATAAGGGGAATAACCAATTACTGGTCATACCATTTGGCATACATCGGATAGTTGCGGGCGGTTCTGGCGATAACCTCTTTCATTTCGGGCCCGATGTCTTTCAGCCGGCGTGCGGGGATACCTCCATAAATACTTCCAGGCTCAATGATTGTACCAGGGAGTACAACAGACCCTGCAGCTACTACAGAATCACTCCCCACCACGGCATCGTCCATGATAATGGCACCCATTCCAATCAGGACATTATCCCCCAGTGTACAGCCATGCACTACCGCTGCATGTGCGATGGAAACATTATCGCCAATGACAGTTTTAGACTTCTGATAGGTGCAGTGAATGATAGCGCCGTCCTGAATATTCGTGTTGTTGCCAACTGTAATGGAGTGAACGTCCCCGCGCACTACAGCATTAAACCAAACGGTACAGTTATCCCCAAGAACAACTTCTCCTACCACCACGGCATTATCAGCCAGGAAGCATCCTGTTCCGAATACCGGTGAAAACCCTCTTACTGACTTAATAATGGCCATCGCGTGCTCGTGAATGCCCCAAAGTTACCGAATGGCCGTGAAATTAGTGTCTGCCAAGATGTCATCTTATGGCGAAAAAGTCCTAAATTTGGAGCCATATAGATGAAATGAAGGGCATTATCGAAGATTTGGGGATCGTTGACGAGCCGACTGAAGTACAATCAGGCAGGATCATCGAATCCAGTAACCTGGGAAACAAGCGGAAAGTCTATATTGAGAGCTATGGATGTCAGATGAATTTCTCTGATAGTGAGATCGTTGCATCCATTTTGCAAAAGCAAGGCTTTGATACTACAACAGAGATTGAACAGGCCGACGTCGTCTTCCTGAATACATGTTCCATCCGCGAAAAGGCTGAGCAGACTATACGGTACCGGCTCCAACATATCAACGGGTTTAAGAAACTGAAGCCTGAACTTATGGTTGGCGTCCTTGGCTGCATGGCGGAACGGCTCAAAGCCAAATTCCTGGACGAGGAGAAGATCGTTGACCTTGTTGCGGGACCCGACGCTTACCGGGACCTTCCCCAACTTATCAGCAGGGTTGATGATGGAGAAAAGGCTGTCAATACATTCCTTTCTCGCGAGGAAACCTACGCTGACATTAACCCGGTCCGGCTGCACTCAAACGGTGTAACAGCTTTTGTTTCCATCATGCGCGGGTGCGACAACATGTGTTCATTTTGTGTCGTACCCTTTACGCGTGGCCGTGAACGAAGCCGTGATCCTCATTCTATTGAGGCTGAAGCCCGAGACCTGTTTGAAAAAGGATTTCGGGAAGTAACGCTCCTGGGTCAAAATGTTGACTCCTACAAGTGGAGCGAAGAAGAAAATAACAAAGCAAGACTGAACAAGCTTGAATCCGGGGAGCTGGTAAATTTTGCCGGATTACTTGACCGAATAGCCAAGGTAAGCCCTGCGCTTAGGATTCGCTTTTCAACCTCCCATCCGAAAGACATTACCGATGAGGTACTCCAGGTCATGTCGCGTCACGACAACATCTGCAAGTACATTCATCTTCCCGTTCAAAGCGGGAGCACAGCGGTGTTGGAGAGGATGAATCGCGGATATTCTAGTGAATGGTATCTAAACCGGATTCAACGGATTCGTGAAATTCTGGGTGAGGATTGTGGCCTGTCATCCGATATGATTACCGGCTTCTGCGGTGAGACGAACGAGGAATACCTGGATACCTTATCGATGATGGATAAGGTCAGGTTCGATTATGCTTACATGTTTACGTATTCGGAGCGGCCAGGAACCTTGGCGGAGAAGAAGTATTCGGATGACGTCCCTGACGACATCAAGAAACAGCGGCTGTCAGAAATCATTGCCAAACAAAGGGAGCATTCACTTATCAGTAATCAACGCGACATTGGCAAAACGTTTTCCATATTGATTGAAGGCTTTTCCAGGCGATCGGATGAATTCCTTCAAGGACGCAACACCGCAAACAAGGTAATTCTCTTTCCGAGGGAAAATAGAACAAAGGGTGAATACGTCAGTGTAAACGTTGACCGCTGTAATGGCGCAACACTTTTTGGCAACATTGTAGCGTCCTGACAAATGGCTATTTCAGAAAACGATATTCAAAGCACCAAACAAAGGTTTGGAATCATAGGCAACGCATTATTGCTTAACCAGGCCGTGCGTGTTGCCATTCAGGTTGCTCCAACAGAAATGTCGGTGCTGATCACCGGTGAAAGCGGAAGCGGTAAAGAGTCCTTTTCCAAAATCATTCATTCGCTTAGCCCCCGCAAGCATGGACAATTCATTGCCATCAACTGCGGTTCAATCCCCGAAGGAACGATTGATTCTGAGCTTTTTGGACACGAAAAAGGCTCGTTTACCGGGGCACACGAAGCACGGAAGGGGTACTTTGAAGTAACGAATGGTGGGACCATTTTTCTCGATGAGATTGGCGAAATGCCGCTCGGCACGCAAGCCCGACTTCTCCGTGTGTTGGAAAATGGTGAATTCATCAAAGTGGGATCATCAAAAGTCCTCAAGACCGATGTACGCGTTGTCGCTGCAACAAATGTCAATCTATTGAGCAAGGTCGACGATGGGAAATTTCGGGAAGATCTGTATTACCGGCTTAACAGTGTACCGATTTATGTCCCTCCCCTGCGCGAGCGCGGAAAAGATGTCGAGCTTCTGTTCCGAAAGTTCGCCTCTGATTTTGCCGAACGTTACAAAGTGAAGCCCATCTCACTCGCGGACGACGCAAAAGAGACATTATTGAAATATCGTTTCCCTGGAAATATTCGTCAACTCAAGAACCTGGTGGATCAGATCTCCGTGCTTTCTTCCGAGCACAAGGAAATTTCCGGTGAAGTGCTTCGAACGTACCTCCCACAGGAAAAGAGTCTCCCGGCACTCTATTCATCGTCTGCATCACAAGACATCTCTGAACGGGAAATTCTGTACAAGGTCCTGTTTGATATGCGTAAGGATGTAAACGAACTCAAGCGCATCGTCTTGGAGAATATAAACAATCCTTCGCGCGCCGCACAACTCGTAAAGGAAAACCCAGACCTGTTTTCGGAGGTACACGGAACCAAGAAATCAGATCAGGAACCGGTCGTTCTGAATCTCAACCCAAATATTCCAACAACTGAACCAGAAGAGGAAGAGGAAGTCCAGGACATCACCCACGAATCAGCTGACGACTCCCTCTCCATCGAGAAAAAGGAAAAGGAGCTGATCATGCGCGCCCTTCAAAAGAACAATAACAGAAGGAAATACGCGGCACGGGATTTGGGCATTTCCGAGCGAACGCTGTATCGGAAAATCAAAGAATACCAACTTGAAGATTAGCACTTACCTCGTCTTGTTTTTCCTGCTGACCGTCATTCAAGGTTGCGGTGTCTATTCCTTTTCAGGGGCTGCAACAACAGCCAAGACGATTGCCATTGACCCCTTTTTCAACAACACCGACCTTGCTCCCGCCAATATTGGAGCTACGTTTACCAACAAACTAAAGGATTATTACCAGCAGAACTCAAGCCTTCGCGTAACAGAAAGTGGGGAATTGCATATCGACGGTATCGTTGCAGAATACCGGATCAATGCCATGGCTCCGGTATCTACCGGAAACCCTAACGAGCCAAACACAGCTGCTTTGTCGAGACTCACCATTGCCGTCCGAATCACCTTCGAAGACTCCATTGAGCCGAAGAACAATTTCAAAGACCGCGTTTTCAGTTTCTACAAGGACTTTGACAACAACCTTAATTTTCCCACCATCCAGGAAGAACTGGAAAAAAAGATCTTCGATCAGATCCTGATTGATATCTTTAATGCAACCGTAGCAAACTGGTAATTTTCAGCCATTTGCCCAGGTATTTATTTTCGTTAGTTTTACCACTCAATCTCATGGAGCCTTCAACCTTTCGATCGCTGGTAAACAACTTCACGACACTCACACCGGCGGAGTACACCGATATTTCATCTCTCGTCCAGGAGAATCCCTATTCTCAAATACTTCATGTCCTTGCAGCACGGGCAGCCAAAGATTTAAATTCTGCCGACCAGCAAGAGCAATTGCATCGCGCGGCCGTTTACGCAACTGATCGGTCCGTTGTAAAATGGGCCATGAGCGCCCCTGTCAAAGCCCGGGTTTCACCAGCAGCTTCAATAGTGGTTCCACCTGAAGTAAAACAGGAGCATACCCGCCTGGCAAACCCAAAACCCGCTATTCCCTTGGCTGGGAGTGCGCCTGCTGCAATCCCGCTTGAAGGCGATGCGCTACGCGAAGACCTGTCAAAAGAACTGAAGCGCCTTCAGACATTGAAGCACGATTTTGAGGTTAGCTATGAGTCCTTGAAGCATTCCCTGCACCCTGCGTCGACGCCGGTAACAGAGCCTTCCATCGGAGCAGAGCCTCCCCTCATTGAGGAGATAAAAGCGACGCGCAAGAAGCTAAAGGTCCCAAGTCCGAAAGTGGCCGAGCAGGGCGAAATCATTGATCAGTTTATCAAAGTGGCGCCGACCCTTCCCAAGGGGAAGGTGGTTGAATCATCGGTTGACCTGGCCAAAGATTCGGTGAATTATAGCGACAACATTGTGTCTGAAACCCTGGTAAATATCCTCGTAAAGCAGGGTAAGAAGGTCAAGGCGATTGAAATGCTGAAAAAGCTGATTTGGAAGTTTCCCCAGAAAAAGGCTTACTTTGCCGCTCAAATTGAAGACCTGAAAAATTAACACATGTACACTTTATTCGTAGGCTTGACCATTTTCGCCTCTATCCTTCTGGTTCTCGTTGTGCTGGCTCAAAATTCCAAAGGTGGCGGGTTGTCCGGTCAATTTGGTGGAAGCAGCGCTAGCAACCTTATCGGTGTGAAGAAAACCGGGGATCTGCTGGAGAAACTGACATGGGGCCTGGCCATCAGCGTTATGGCGCTTGTTCTCGCTACTAACTTTTCAACACCTAATGCTGGTGCTGGCACCGATGATCTCCTGGAGCGGGCCAAGGATCAGCAGGAAGTTCCTGCCCCTGCGCTCAAGAAGGCCGACGCCGACTCAACCTCCAAGTAGCTATCCTAATTTCGAAAGGTGCTTGATTAGCAATCGTTTCGCTACCGGAACGAGCGTCTGCTGATAGGGAAATTTCATTTTTGCTAAGACAAGGAAAGCAGCCGGGTTAGGAAGGTCTGTATACTTCCGGATCAACTCAAGTTTCATATTTTCATACGAATTCGAAAGGTCGTAGTTGGTGGTCCCAATGAACTTGGTCTGGAGCTCATGCATGCCTTCTGAATTACTATGAACAACACTGACTTGATACCGATAAATACTGGTTTCTGCTTCCGGCGGCTGCGTCATGAACATGTACCCTTCCCGGGCGTACAAAGGCACGACACCAATCGACGAAAGCTCGCACTTTGACTCCACAAATTCATAGATCGACGCCCCTTCATCCAGGTGTTCCTTCATGTGGGGAATAGCAAATTCCATAATGGCCTCGATCTCACGCATGATCGCATCATCGGCAATCATCTGACGATAACTAAGCTCAAGTAGTTCCAGTTTCTCGAGTGACAGCTCTTTGGGAAAGTTATCGGTAAGGCCGGACTTGTTTGATTGCAGAGACACTATGTTTCGGTAGTGGAACACGATATCGGACAAATAAGGATATAGCTCAACCTTGCCGAAGGATTCCCGAACAGACTTCAGGTAGGCCAGGAGCACGTACTTCTTGTATTCAAAGTCAATAAGACCTTCTGTAAGCCAATTGTCATTCAATCGCGTTTCCATGGCCGGTTGCTTAGCATCTAAGTATACGAAAAAGTATCCGGGCTGACCAATTCCTGCCATTTTTTCAATTCCGACCTGACAAAGGAGGCATACTTTTCCATGCCAGATGCCTGATTCACGCCAAACCGCCGGAAACCTGCCAATTATGCCTATTTGGCACGGAAATGGACACTGGGCAGCAGCATAAATGCTGTTAAACTCTAACAAACTTTAAACCCATATGGCGAAAATCAATTTCAAACCTAACGAAGACCGCGTGCTGGTAGAACCTGCCGCAGCAGAAGAAAAGACAGCCTCAGGAATTATCATCCCTGACACCGCTAAAGAAAAGCCCCAGAAAGGAAAAGTAATCGCTGTAGGCGAAGGCCTGAAAGACAAGCCCGTAACTGTAAAAGTTGGCGAGCGCATCCTGTACGGAAAATATGCAGGTACTGAAATCACCATCGATGGAAAAGACTATCTCATCATGAGGAACTCCGATATCTTCGGAACCATCTAACCCCACTTATTTTAAACAACAAACTACTATGGCTAAAGAAATTACATTCGATACACCGGCACGCGACAGAATTAAAAGAGGCGTTGATAAGTTGGCCGATGCAGTAAAAGTTACGCTGGGACCTAAGGGCCGCAACGTAATCCTGGATAAGAAATTTGGCGCACCTACGGTGACCAAGGACGGTGTTACCGTTGCCAAGGACATTGAATTGAAAGATCCGATAGAGAACATGGGCGCACAATTGGTTAAGGAAGTTGCTTCCAAGACCGCAGATGCAGCCGGTGACGGTACAACTACCGCTACGGTATTGACCCAGTCGATTTATGCACACGGCATTAAGAACGTTGCCGCTGGCGCAAACCCGATGGATCTGAAGCGTGGCATTGACAAGGCAGTCGAGATCGTCGTAGAGAGTTTGCGCAAGCAATCCAAGGACATCAAGGGTTCTAAAGAAATTACGCAAGTAGCTACCATTTCTTCCAACAACGACAACGAAATTGGTAAGATGATCGCTACGGCCATGGATAAAGTTGGCAAAGACGGTGTAATCACCGTAGAAGAAGCCAAAGGAACTGAAACCGAGGTGAAGACCGTAGAAGGCATGCAGTTTGACCGCGGCTACCTCTCCCCTTACTTCGTAACGAATACCGAGAAAATGGAAGTTGATCTGGAGAGCCCTTATATCCTGATCTACGACAAGAAGATTTCTTCGATGAAGGAACTTCTCCCAATTCTCGAAGCTACTGCGCAGACTGGCAAACCTTTGCTCATCATCGCTGAAGAAGTTGAAGGCGAAGCTTTGGCTACGCTCGTGGTTAACAAGATCCGTGGCGCACTCCGCGTTGCAGCTGTTAAAGCTCCTGGATTTGGCGATCGCCGCAAGGCTATGCTGGAAGACATTGCTGTCCTCACGGGCGGTAAAGTGATCTCCGAAGAGACCGGCATGAAGCTGGAAGATGCCAAATTGGATTCCCTTGGCCGTGCTGAGAAAATCAATATTGACAAGGATAATACTACGATTGTGAATGGTGCCGGCAAAAAGGCCGAGATCAATGGCCGTATTAACCAGATCAAGGCTCAAGTCGAGTCCACTACTTCAGATTACGATCGCGAGAAACTGCAGGAGCGTTTGGCCAAGCTTTCGGGCGGGGTTGCCATTCTGTACATCGGCGCCGCTACTGAAGTGGAAATGAAAGAGAAGAAAGACCGTGTAGACGACGCCTTGCATGCCACGCGTGCTGCCGTACAAGAGGGTGTTATTCCTGGAGGCGGTGTTGGGTACATCCGTGCCATCGAAGCCCTCAAAGGGAAGACCGGCGACAACGAAGACCAGACCACCGGTATCAATATTATCCGGTTGGCCCTCGAGTCTCCGCTACGTACGATCTCTGAGAATGCTGGCCAGGAAGGTTCAGTCGTTGTAAACAAAGTCAAAGACGGTACGAAGGACTACGGGTACAACGCACGTGACGATAAGTATGAAAACTTCTTCGCTGCGGGTATTATCGATCCCACGAAGGTTGCCCGGTTGGCCCTGGAGAATGCGGCATCAATTGCCGGTCTTCTGCTGACTACCGAGGCTGTGGTTTCCGATCTCCCTGAGGAAAAGGATGCCCCTTCCATGCCTCCCGGCGGCGGGATGGGCGGAATGATGTAATTCATTCAACTTAAATTAACTTTAAGCCCGTCTGGTCTTCATTGGTCAGACGGGTTTTTTTTGATAAATTAATTAAAGAATACATTTGCCACAGATAACACTGATTAACACAGATAAAATCGCTCAGTGCACAGACCACAGATTACCGACCACTGACTACTACATGTCTCCCTTCTCCTCCTTCCCTGACCTCGCCGCCTTCCTCATGCTCTACGTCGCCCGAGTAGACGGCACCGCGCACTACCTGGAAGAAGCCACATTGACTGAGCAACTTAAGAACTTCTCGCCCAATAGTGAGGGTCTGCTACTGGAAGCTGCCCGGAACTACCCTGCCCTTAAGGATGAAAAAATCGAAGACATCTTGAAAGCCAACGAAAGCCTGCTTCGCGGTGCATCGGGTATTGAGCGCCAGGAATTGATCCAAAGTCTGTTTGCTGTTGTGAATTCAGATGGAAGGGTGCAGTCGGAAGAGACCGGGGCGTTGCGGGTAATTCGCGCGGCGGTTGAATCGGCTTTGTAAGGGTAGATAGACAAGCTGGCAAGCAAATTAGGGAGATAGACGCGAGCATTTTAATATTAACACCGACCGATCTTAAAGCTGGACGGAGACATATTAAAGGACTAAGTAAAGTTGTTGTTGGAAGAGCGGACTAAACTGCCAGCGGAGACGTAACCAATGGGTTTTGCCCCAAAACAAATTTGAATTGATGAAGGTCAGCATCTACCTTGTCAATAAATATCCACTTCCATTTTCCCGTCTTCGCTGTATGAACAAAAGCAACAAACACGATGAGCGCATAGCGAAAATGACTTTTGCCTCGGTCTATCCCCTGTATCTCTCGAAAGTGGTAAAGAAAGGCCGAACAAAAGAAGAACTGGACCAGATCATTGCGTGGCTAACGGGCTACGAATCTAAAAAACTACACGCCCAAATTGAAAAGAAAACAACGTTTGAAACATTCTTTCGGAATGCAAAATTGAACCCCAATGTTCACCTCATCACGGGCGTCATCTGTGGTTATCATGTGGAGGAAATTGAAAATTCGTTGACGCAAAAAGTCAGGTATCTGGACAAGCTGGTGGATGAGTTGGCAAAGGGTAGAAAGATGGAGAAGATTCTACGTGGCGAAGCAACGTCACGATGACGAAGCCTTGTCATCCTCGCCAGTTACCCTGTTGACCCGGTTTCTCACTTGTCAGAATTTGGTCGCACATATGATTTTAGCTTCTCTCTTTATGGTATGCGCATAATGGGCAATGTATTGGAATGAGCAAATAGAATGATGCCTTTCAGCCTCAAGAACGATTTCATAAGCGTAGGAAATCGGAAAGTTGTTGGTGTAAGCTGAAGGAAAAAGGAAGTCACTTCCCCTATTTTTAGGTTATAAGGTGCATCTTCTGAAACGGACCCCGGCATACTAGGTTACTGCTACACCCTATGTACACACATTAGCATCCTTCCTTCAAGAATTACTACCCTAAATAGGGAGTTCAATCCTTCGCGGTCCTCCGCGCCTTATCGTCGTCGCGGTGGTTACCCGCCCTTTCTACGGAGCCACCCTTCAGCAACTTACCGTCTACTTCTTCACCGCCGTCCGATACAATATCCCGCACATCGTCACAAAGAACGCCACACCCATCAGATGATAGCCTGTCGTTCCCAAGGCGCTAACCATGCCGTGCTCAACGTTCATACTTTTCATAAGCGGTTCAGCAGTAACGGTAAGAATGGCCGCCACTACACCCGTGAGTGCTCCGCCAGCAATCAAGCCGGTGGCGAAGAGGCTGCCTTTGCCGAGTTCGTCTTCCTCTTTCACTTCCTTACGTTTTTCTGATCGATAATCGACGTAACCTTTGATGGCACCACCGATAAAAATAGGAAGCGTTGTAGCCAAGGGAAGATAAAGTCCAATGGCAAACGCAAGGGCCTTAATTCCACAAAGTTCAATCATGACAGCGATGAATACTCCAACCATTACAAATTGCCAGTCCAGGTTGAATGAAAGGATGCCCCGGGCCAGGGTGGCCATCAGGGTCGCTTGCGGTGCCGGGTAACGGTCGCTGCCTACCGCATGGGTGATGCCCTGCGCCAGCATCTCCTGTGTTGGGGTATCGAGTACTTTGACCACCAGGCCGATAGCGATGGACGAAACAATGGCGCCGATAAAAAGCGCAATCTGCTGGAAGCGTGGCGTTGCGCCGACGATGTAGCCCGTCTTCAAATCTTGTGACGTTGCACCGGCATTTGCAGCAGCAATACAAATCATGCCGCCGACAACCAGTGCCAAAGGTTCATACAACTTTCCGCTCCAACCTACGGCCGTGAAAATCAGGCACGTGCCCATCAGTGTGGCGATGGTCATACCCGAGATGGGGCTGTTGCTGGAACCTACGAGACCCACGATGCGACTGGCCACCGTGACGAAGAAGAAACCGAAGATGATGATCAGGATGCCGATGAGGAGTTTCTGGATCAGCCCATCACCCGGAATGTTGGGCATGATGGTCATGGTCGCAATGAGGACAATGCTTCCGATGATTACGACCTTAAACGACAGATCGCGGTCGGTGCGCAGCACGCCCTTCTCACCTTTCTCTTTCAGCGAGCCCATGCTTTCCCTAAATGAGCTGACAATCGTCGGGAGAGTTTTAATCAGCGTAATGAACCCACCGGCAGCCACGGCACCCGCACCGATCTGACGGATGTAGGCTCGGTAGATGGCATCGGCATAACTCCCAAACGTGTGCGCAGAAGGATCCCATGCACCGGGTCCTCCGGCGGTATTGATATCGGCCAGATAGCCGAGCTTTACCAACTGCAGTGCAATTGTATCGGCAGGTACAAGCGTTGCCAATAGCGGCGTCATCGCCCACCAGGCAAGCACAGAACCGGCAACCAGCACTCCGCTGATCTTGAAACCAATGATGTAGCCCACCCCGAGATATTCCGGCGTGATCTCACCGCGCGTAGCGGCCGAGGGCCAGAACTTGTTCACCTGGCTAGTCATGTAGGCCGGTGTTTCGGCGATGATGTGTATCACCTTTTGTAAAATCGCATACCCAAAGGCAACACCCATCCCAATGAAAGCGGTCTTGGCGAAGTCACCTCCCTTTTCGCCTGCCTGCAACACCGAAGCGCAAGCCGTACCTTCAGGGTAAGGCAGGGCACCATGCTCCTTTACAATAAGTGAACGACGAAGAGGAATCATCATCAACGTACCGAGCATACCACCAAAGGCTGCCAGGATTAAGATGGTGAGGTAGTTGAAATAGCTTTCGCCAACGCTCACGCCATTCTCACCCGGCGAGAGGAAAAGAAAACCAGGCAAAGTGAACACCACACCGGCCGCGATCGACTCTCCTGCCGAACCCGTGGTCTGAATGATGTTGTTCTCGAGGATGGTGGTCTTGAGAAACTTTCTTCCCAGCGTAATGGCGATCACCGCTATCGGGATAGAAGCAGAGACAGTCAAGCCGGCTTTGAGGGCCAGATAAACGGTAGAACATCCAAACAAAACGCCAAACAAGACGCCAAACCCCACTGACTTCAGGGTGAATTCAGCAATGTTTTGTTCAGGGGCGATGTAGGGTTTGAAGACTTTAGGACTTTCCATAGGTGGTGAGTTAGTGACGGTAATCAGTAAACGGTAATCGGTAATCGGTAATATCGTTAATCGTAAGCAGTATATTCTGCATTCTATCCTCCCCTTACTTCTGTCTCCTATATTCTGTATTCTTCCTCCTGTCTCCTATTTCGTTACAACTCGGTCATAGATAATCATAAGTATAGTAGAAGTGATTCCAATCCCAGAAAGGATGTACCATATCATCTGCGGGTCGGTCAGTAGGTAGGTTTCGCGCAGCCAGTCGCCAAGGAAGCCAGCGGAAAAAGAGCCAATCGCTACCGGGAGAAAAGCGAATCCCATAAACGTTCCCACCTGGTCTTTGGGAGCCAGTGAGCTGACATACTCGTAGAATCGTGGCGCTTGCGTTGCTTCACCCACCGCGAACATGGCCACGCCAATTATAGCCGCCAGGATAGTTCCCCCCGCTCCAATAATTATCCACGACAAACTAGCGATACTGAATCCAAGGATGATGGCTGTAATCGGTTTCAGCTTGCTTACCAACGCAGTAACCGGGATGGTAACCAGGATGATGGTCCAGGCATCAACAGTTTCCAGAAATTCAAATGCCTCATACTTGAGGACCTCGGTTATATAAAAAGGAAATGAGTAGAATATCTGCCAGAACATCATCCAGAACCCTGAGAAGATCAGCAGGAAACTCATGAATTTAATGTTTGTGAACACCAGCAACATATCGTTAAAAACCTTCCCGAACGTCTTGGGCTCAGTCGGTCCACCCTCCGGCTCTTTGAAAAAGATCCATGTGCCAAAGAAAAGCAGGAATGAGGTTATAGAAGACATCACCAGCACATATTCAATACCCAGGTCAGTCCGGACATAGTACGCAATCATCGGGCCGATAGCGCCACCGAGGTTAACCAGGGTGTAGTAGATCGAGAAACCAAGGGCCTGCGTTGTATCTTTCGACGTCCTTGCTACAGTTCCCACCACGCAGGGCTTTATCAGCGAGCCGCCAACGGCTGTGAGTACGAGGACAATGATGAGATATGTCTTCTTACCAATCGCTTCCGTAATCGCCTGTCCATACTCCATCCCGGCGAGGCCAATCAAAAAATAGCCGACACAGAATACGGCAAAGCACGTCATGAGTGTGCGCTTGAAGCCATACTTGTCAACAAAAACACCAGCCACCACGGGGAGTGAATAGAGTACAGCATTGAAAAGCCCGGCTAAGAATCCAGCCTCCTCGTTGAGTCCAACTTTGTTGGCCAGGAAAATGGTGAGGACCGCTTTCGAACCATAGTAGGCCAATCGCTCAAACAACTCCAGTGTATTGGCTATCCAAAACGTTGGATGAAAACCGGTCCGGATCTCGTGCACGCGCTCGGCAATCGTCATGAAGCGTAGGTTAGGCGTTGTTAAAGTAGAGGATAAACGGGAGTTTTCCCAACACGGCATAAAAAACCCCGGGTGCTACCGGGGTTTTCAACAGCCTAATTGTCCATGCGCTCCGGCTCCAGCGTCCACTTCTCAGGGGACCGCCATAAGCTGCTGAGCAGCAACTCGCGCATGAAGATGAATTCTTTCGGCAGTCGGTCGTACATGCGCTCGAATAGTTCAGCATGCGACAACAACTCGGTCTTCCATTGCTCGCGTTCAATTGACATAATTTCATCAAACTGCTGCACACTGAAATCCAATCCGGTCCAATCAATGTCACTGTAATGCGGCATCCAGCCAATGGGGCTTTCCACAGCGTTGGACTTTCCTTTGATCTTCTGGACAATCCATTTCAACACACGCATGTTGTCACCGAAGCCAGGCCAGATAAAGTTCCCCTTCTCATCCTTGCGGAACCAGTTGACGCCAAATATCCGGGGAGGGTTTGGAATATTGCGGCCAAACTGAAGCCAGTGATTAAAATAATCGCCCATGTGGTAGCCGCAGAAAGGCAGCATGGCAAACGGGTCGCGTCTTACTTTTCCCAACTCACCAAAGGCGGCGGCGGTCATTTCAGAACCCATTGTTGCGGCGAGATAAACACCAAAGTTCCAATTATGTGCCTGATAGACGAGCGGAATCGTCGTGCTCCGCCGGCCACCAAAAATAATTGCGCTGATCAACACACCGTTCGGATTCTCCCAGTCCTTGTCGAGAACAGGATTCTGCGAAGCGGGTGCCGTGAAGCGCGCATTCGGATGAGCCACAGGTTTGCCCGAAGCAGGATCCCATTTCTTGCCATGCCAATCAATAATATCCTTAGGAACCTCCTTGGTCATACCCTCCCACCAGATGTCACCATCAGGCGTAACGCCCACGTTGGTAAAGATGGTATTGCTTTCAACGCTCTTCATCGCATTGGGATTCGACTTCATATTCGTACCCGGTGCAACGCCGAAATACCCTGCTTCAGGATTGATGGCATAAAGTTTTCCATCCTTGCCTGGCTTGATCCATGCGATATCATCACCAACTGTCGTAATCTTCCAACCGTTTAATTCTTTAGGCGGAATGAGCATAGCAAAATTTGTCTTTCCGCAAGCGCTGGGGAAAGCCGCAGCCACATACGTCTTTTCACCTTGGGGATCTTCCACACCCAGGATGAGCATGTGTTCGGCCAACCAGCCTTCATCGCGTGCCATGGCCGAGGCGATGCGTAAAGCGAAACATTTCTTGCCCAACAAGGCATTGCCGCCATATCCAGATCCATAGGATACGATCGACCGCTCCTCAGGATAATGCACGATATATTTTACTGTAGGATTGCAGGGCCATTTGGAATCCGGCTTGCCCGGTTCAAGCGGCGCACCGGAAGAATGAACACACTTTACATAGTCACCTTCAGTGCCTAGAAGATCAATCACCTTCTTACCTACACGGGTCATGATGTGCATGTTCGTCACCACATACTCAGAATCCGTAATCTCGACTCCAATTTGCGAAATGGGTGAGCCCAGCGGGCCCATGCAGTACGGAATGACATACATGGTACGGCCCTTCATACAGCCGGTCATCAGTTTCCGAAGTGTGTGCTTCATCTCCTTTGGCTCAACCCAATTGTTTGTCGGGCCAGCATCTTCCTTCTTCCTGCTGCAGATGTAGGTTCTGTCTTCTACCCGCGCCACATCGCTTGGGTCTGAAAAACAAGCAAAGCTGTTTGGCCTTTTCTCCGGATTAAGGCGAATGAATGTTCCTCGATCAACCAGGGTTTGACACAACTGGTCATATTCCTGTTTCGATCCATCGCACCAGTATACATTGTCCGGTTTAAACAAATCATTTAGTTGATTTACCCACGCATTTAATTCGGTGTGGGCAACGGTATAACTCGACTTCAACGTAGCTGCGGCGCTCATACTTATTTCAGGTTGTTTAGTGCAAAATAATGATACTCTTGGTGAAAATGAAATGACCAAAATCATGTGGATAACCCGGGCATGAGCCTGGATGCCAGACTGTCGTATTTGTGCCAGAAGGATATATATTTGCAGAAAATACAGCTTGTGAACAGAAAAGTGAATGTGGGCCTGGTCCAGATGTCCTGCACATCGGCACCAAAAGAGAACCTCGAGAAGGTAAAGCCAAAGATTGAAGAGCTCGCGAAGAAGGGAGCCCAGATTATCTGCCTGCAAGAATTGTTTACTTCCCTGTATTTCTGCGATCAGGAAAACCACGATAATTTTAAATTGGCCGAGGCCATCCCAGGTCCCTCGACAGATTTTCTAAGTCCCCTGGCGAAGCAGTACAACGTCGTCATTATTGCGTCATTGTTTGAAAAGCGCGCTGAGGGGCTATACCACAACACGACTGCTGTCATTGATGCCGATGGCCAGTACCTGGGCAAGTACAGAAAGATGCATATACCCGACGACCCGGGGTATTATGAAAAGTTCTACTTCACACCCGGAGACCTCGGCTATAAGGTTTTTAAAACCAAGTTCGCGACCATAGGCATTCTGATTTGCTGGGATCAGTGGTATCCTGAAGCAGCGCGCATTACCGCGTTGGCCGGTGCCGAGATCCTCTTCTATCCTACCGCGATCGGTTGGGCCACGAGCCAGGATGCGGCCACCAATGAAGAGCAGTACAATGCGTGGCAGACCATCCAGCGCTCGCACGCGATCGCGAATGGTGTCTATGTCGTCTCCGTCAACCGCGTAGGCATGGAAGGCAATATGAAGTTTTGGGGAGGCTCATTCATTTCAAATCCCTTTGGGACGCTCCTGTACAAGGCCTCACACGAAGAGGAGACGGTTCATGTCGAAGAACTTGATATGGAAAAGAGTGACCGCTATCGCACACACTGGCCGTTCTTGCGCGACCGTCGAATCGACTCTTATCAACCCATCACGAGCCGTTACCTTGACGAAGACTAGTCCATCTCCACGCCTATTCACATGACACCTACACCGCGCGAGCTTGGCTACCGCTTTCCTGCTGAATTTGAAAAACACGAATCGACCTGGCTCAGCTGGCCGCACAAGGAAGCATCCTGGCCGGGGAAGATCGAAATGATCTACCCTGCCTACTCCTCCTTTGTAAAAATTCTTTCTCAATCTGAGCTGGTAAATATCAATGTCTCTGATGCGTCGATGAAAGCTTCGGCCGTGGGTCACCTTCAAAAGGCGTCCGTCGATTTGTCACGGGTAACCTTTCACTTCAATCCAACCAATGACGCCTGGTGCCGGGATCATGGTCCGGCCTTCCTGGTTCATCGCTCCGAAAAGAAAAGAGCCATTGTCGATTGGGACTACAATGCATGGGGTGGCAAATACCCTCCGCACGATCTGGATGATATCATTCCTACACACGTTGGGAAAACGCTGGGCCTTCCTGTGTTCTATCCGGGCATTGTTATGGAAGGCGGGTCGGTTGACTTTAACGGTGACGGAACTTTGTTGACAACCACTGCGTGCCTGCTTAACAAAAACCGAAACCCTCAGCTCTCCAAATCACAGATTGAGCAATACCTGATCGACTATTATGGTGTAGACCAAATTCTTTGGCTGCACGACGGCATTATCGGTGATGATACCGACGGGCATATTGACGACATCACCCGCTTTGTAAACCGAAATACAGTAGTAACGGTTGTCGAACCCAACAAGGGCGATGAAAACCATGCACTGCTTGAGGAGAATCTCAAACTTTTAAAATCCATGCGTCTTTCTGACGGGCAACCTCTGAACATTGTAGAACTGCCCATGCCTGACCCGATTGAATACGAAGGCCAGCGCCTGCCGGCCTCATATGGAAATTTCTACATTAGCAACGGCCACGTAATTGTGCCGACGTTTCGATGTGGAAAAGACCGCGAAGCAATCGCCATTCTCCAAACACAATTCCCCACCCGCGAAGTAGTGGGCATTGACTCTGTCGATATTATTTGGGGGTTAGGAAGTTTTCACTGCCTCAGCCAGCAGGAACCGTCGCTTTAGGCATTCACCTGAGCCTGGACCCAGGCATTGGCCTCTGCCTCGTTGGAGAAGACACCCAGGTGAACATTCTTAGAAAGATACTTCTCCTCAGCATCGCGCTTGAACCGCTCCATGGGATAGTCTGCAAAAATGCTCGCCCCGAGGATAACGGCATGGACCTGAACGCCCGCTGCATCGAAGAGCATGCCTTCCCATTCGTCTACCAGCCATTGCTCAACGTCAAGGTCCAGTTCACCGAGGAACTCCGCATTGGCGAGCCAGGCAAGGTTTTTATAAGTCTTCTTTAGTTGGATGTACTCCTCCAGAATCCTTTTCAGGTTAAACTTGAACTCCTCACCGGGTGGAGGAATCAACCAGCGATGACGAAGGACGGGAATGTCCTCATCCAGTTCACAGTGTACAAATTCGTTTTCGAATATCCCGATGACCATACCTGTTCCCCTCGCTTGCGCCAGGGTATTTCTGTAACGAAAAAATCGCCCCTATAGTTCTCGAATTTTAATGTTCCTAAACCACACACGACTGCCGTGTTCCTGGAGCATGATGTGCCCTTTGCGGAATTTCCCAAAATCAGGATATTCCGGCGCTCCATTCGGCAACTTATTAAAGAACTTACTCCCTTTAATCAACTCTTCCCATTCCGGTGTGAACATGGTCGTTTCAGCTTGCTTCACTTCATTTAGCCAGAGTTCCAGGTGACCTTTGTTGCTGATGATCTTGACCGCATTCCATTGCAAAGCCGGCTTCACAGATTCCACCGGGCTGGCGATCAGATCATACAAATTGCCCGCGCGATGCTTCGGGAACTTGCTATCGGGATGGCAAGCATTATCCAGGATCTGCATTTCAGGTCCTGTTTCATATGCATGCTTGTAGGCTTCAGACTCCAAGGAATTGAAGATGATACCGCTGTTCCCGCAGGAGTCAATTTTCCATTCCAGCCTAAGTTCAAAATTTTCAAACTCACCGTCTGTGATGATGTCTGCCTCGCTGCTTAACTTAGGATCATGCCACAATTCTCCGTTGCTCACTTTCCAAGTCGGGTTGATTGTCTTCTTGTTGTAATCACGCCAGCCTGCAGTGGTCTTTCCATCAAAAAGGAGTTTCCATCCATCCTTTTTTTCGCTCGCCGTAAGCGCATTGTGATTCTGGGCCATTAACCAGCCTGTGGATACTACCAGGGTCGCGAGGATCAAATATTTCTTCATGCTCTTACGTATCGAATGATTAATGTTCCTTTTCCCCATCCAATGAAAGCACATAGCGTGCCATGCTTTCCGCCTCGGATTGGTTCAAGTCGACGTGGGCAGCCATAGGAATCTGACCCCAAACACCAGAACCCCCTTTCATGATTTTCTCCGCCAACAGCTTAACGTTGGCCTCAGTGAAGTCGTACTTCTTAGCAACATCTAAATGGGCCGGCCCGATCACTGTATTTGTTTTATGATGACACGTATTACAGTCATTGCTTTTTACCAGAACCTCTCCCAAGGCGACTTGGTCAACAGCATTACCCGAGGCGTCCGCCCCCTCATTCGCTACATATTCTTCAGCATTGGTCGATTCCTTTTTCGCGCCACAAGCGAAGATCAACATCACACCGGAAATAATAATTACCCTGGATAATAAACTCATATGCTCTGCTATATACCTAAAATCTTCTTGTTCATTTTCTGATTTTTGCCCGTTGCCGCGAAGTCATCAAAGGCCTTATCAGACACCCGAATGATATGGTTGGCAATGAAGGAGGCGCCTTCCATCGCACCTTGTTCGGGATGCTTGAGGCAACATTCCCATTCCATTACAGCCCATCCGGAAAAATTATACTGGGTGAGCTTGGAGAATATTCCTACAAAGTCAATCTGGCCATCTCCAAGAGAGCGGAATCTGCCTGGCCGATCAATCCACGGGAGGTAGCCTCCATAGACGCCGCTCCTTCCAGTGGGATTAAATTCAGCATCCTTGACATGCATCATTTTGATGAATGGATGATAGATGTCGATGAACTGCAAATAGTCCATCTGCTGAAGCAAAAAGTGACTGGGGTCGTATAATATATTGCAACGGTTGTGATTTCCGGTCGCTTTCAAAAAGCGTTCAAAGGTAATTCCGTCATGGAGGTCCTCCCCGGGATGAAGTTCGTAGCACACATCGACTCCATGCTTGTCAAAAGTATTAAGGATAGGTATCCATCGTTTCGCCAATTCTGAAAATCCCTCTTCAACCAGGCCACTCGGACGTTGAGGCCAGGGATACATCATGGGCCACAAGAGAGAACCTGAAAATGTTACATGCGCATTGAGACCGAGATTTTTGCTTGCCTTTGCCGCATCCAGAAGCTGTGTTGTTGCCCATTGCGCCCTGGCCTTGGGTTTGCCCTGAACACGCTTGGGAGCGAAACCGTCAAACACCTGGTCATAGGCAGGATGGACCGCCACGAGTTGGCCCTGCAGGTGTGTAGATAATTCTGTGATTGCAACACCGTGAGATTCGACGGTGCCCCTGATCTCATCGCAATAATCTTTGCTCTTTGCCGCAAGAGCAAGATCGAAGTAATTGCTGTCCCACGTAGGGATCTGAACTCCCACATAACCCAGGGAGGCTGCCCATTTGCACAGCCCTGAGAGCGTGTTGAACGGCTTCTTTTCGCCCATGAACTGAGCCAGAAATATTGCAGGACCCTTGATTGTTTTCATGGTTTGCTAATTGATATCCACTTTTGCTTTGCCTTCGAAGACTGAATCGCTGCTTGAATAAAAGCCATGCCCTTTACACCCTCCTCCAACGAAGGAAAATCAAAGGTCTTCGCTTTGCTTCCTTTACCGGGTTTAAATTCATGAACGGCTTTAGCAAAGTTGGTATAAATATTCGCAAAGGCCTCCACGTATCCTTCCGGGTGACCGACGGGCGTTCGGGTATTGGCTTTGGCGTCTTCCGAAAGGTACGTTGAGCCAGCGCGATAAATTTCTCTTGGCCGGTCAGCCCACTTCAAGATCATCGTATTGGGGTCTTCCTGCCTCCACTCTAGTCCCCCCAAATCACCATAAACGCGAATGGAGAGATTATTCTCCTCGCCGGCAGCCACCTGCGTCGCAATCAAGACGCCCGTTGACTGGTTATCAAACTTGATCAACATCGATGCATCGTCATCAAGTTTTCTTCCCTTTACGACCTGGTTGAGCTGTGCGCAGACTGCATTAATCCGCGATCCGGTAATGTATTCTGCCAGGTTGGCGGCATGGGTTCCAATATCTCCAATGGCACCCCCGAGTCCCGATTGGGTCGGGTCAGTACGCCAAGTCGCCTGTTTGTTGCCGGTGCGCTCCAGTGGACCTGACAACCAACCCTGCGTGTACTCGACATATACTTTTCGAATGGTCCCCAACTTGCCCAATGAAACCATATTTCTTGCCTCTTTAACAAGCGGGTAACCAGTGTACGTGTGCGTCAGGGCTACAAGTAAATTGGTGCGATTGCCAATTGTCTGGAGTTTCTTAGCCTCGGCAAGGTTCAGCGTCATGGGCTTGTCTAGTACAACATGAAATCCGCTTTCCAGGGCAAGTTTTGCCGGAGCAAAATGAACATGGTTGGGGGTTACAATAGAAACGAAGTCCATGCGAAGATCTCCTGGCAAGTTCTTCTCCTTGCGAAACATCTCTTCAAAAGTGCCATAAACCCGGTGAGGATGAAGTCCAAGGGATTCTCCCGCAAGTCGTGACTTCTCAGGGGTGCTGCTGAATGCCCCACAAACTAACTCAATGGCCCCATCCAGGCTGGCCGCTTTCCGGTGGATTGGACCAATGAATGCACCCAGGCCACCTCCCACCATTCCCATCCGAAGTTTTCTTTTCATAGGCAGAAATTCTTGACTCCCCAGTCCCTGACAAAATCACCATAATTTAGGAATAATAAAAACCGTTCGCTGAATGTTTGCCCGCATTGGCCATGAAGCAATTTCCACCGCCTTCAAATCCGCTCCTTGGTTTGCAAGACCGGCAAATTCCTTCCATATTCAACCAAGTAATCTTTCCTCATTAGCCTATGACCTCACCCTTCAATCCTTCGCGGCTTTTTATCGCAAGTTGTCTCGCCCTGCTGGTAACTTCCCTGACCTTTGCAATCCGCGCAAAAATTGAGGGGGTTTTCAGTGCTGACTATCACCTGACAGGCGAAGAAATCGGCTGGGCTTTTGGGCCCGCCTTCTGGGGATTTACACTCGCTACATTCCTCGGAGGCTTGATCATAGATATTGTAAAGACAAAAAGAATCTTATGGATTGCCTTCAGCGCCCATCTTATTGGATTGGCTGTTTTACTAATCGCACAGGACAAGGTCATGCTCTTCGTCGCCAACTTGATCATAGGCTTCGGCAACGGAAGCGTGGAGGCAGCCTGCAATCCCTTGATTGCTACGATCTATCCAAACGAAAAGTCACGCATGCTGAATCGTTTCCATGTTTGGTTTCCCGGCGGAATTGTTATCGGCGGAATTTTGGCCTGGGTTGTGATGACGCAGTTGGGGTTGTCGTGGCAATTGCTGACCTCCTTGCTATTCATCCCCCTGGGAATTTATGGCTATCTGTTTTTGGGCCAATCTATACCAGAGACTGAGCGGGTTTCCTCCGGCGTATCGTATCGCGAGATGCTCAAGAACCTTGCTGCTCCAATCACCATCCTTGTTGTGGTTGGGTTGATGATCGCCTCAGCATCTATCCCCGGCATGCAATTGGATTTCAGTTCCAATCTCCCCTACTTCTTGATTGGCGTGGTAGTACTCAGCGTTATTATCGAAGGGCGAGTGGCTAATAAAATGTCATTGTTGTTTCCGCTCATGCTGTTTGGCATGTTTTTGACGGCGTCGACCGAACTGGGAACGAATCAATGGATCAACGCCTTGCTGGATGGTGTTGGTATTGATCCCATGATTATCCTGGTTGTCGTTACTGGAATTATGGCGGTGGGCAGATATTTTGCGGGCCCCCTCATTCATCGACTCAATTCGACAGGTGTCTTACTTGGCTCTGCCGTATTATCGGTCGTGGGCTTGTATCTGCTAAGCATATCAGTTGGAGCCAGCATGACATTGGGAGCAGCTGTATTATTTGCTATGGGTGTCTGCTATTTCTGGCCTACCATGTTGGGTTTTGTATCCGAATATCTGCCGAAAACGGGGGCACTTGGGCTCTCGGTCATGGGTGGAGCTGGAATGGTAGCTACCTCTATGGTCCTCCCCATCATGGGAAGGTCTATTGACAATGCGGGACCACAAATGACACTTCGGTACCTTACTTTTCTGCCTATTGTCCTAGTTCTGCTTTTTATATTTGTTGCCTGGTTGGTGAGATCACAATCTAAACGGCAGCGGAGGATCCATATTTGACCCCACCCAAACCACCGACTTACAATGGGACCGCTGGAGGTTTGTATTTAGCTTTTCGTTCCCTTTCCTGGCGGATTATGCCAAGAAACTTGAAGGAGGTGGAGAAAAGAAATGATGCTAGCGTAAAGATGCGGCGATCTCTGCGGGCTTTGTCTCCCCACTAAACAGCGTTACTAATTTTCCATCCGCTGAGAATACAAAGATCTGAGGAAGGGCAAGTGATCCAAAAGTTTCGGCTAACTGCTCCGGCTTAATCTGTCCAAATCGGACGTTTGGAAAAGCTTCGAAATTCAGTCCGTTAGCAAATGAAGCGAATTCTTCGAGCGATTGTGACGACATCAAAACCACACTGCTGGAAGAGAATAATTCGATTTGATCACGGATGGCTTTAAGCTCGCGCTGGCAATGATCACATTCTGAATTGAAATAGATCAGGACAAGCGACTTATTCGTTCTCAACTCAAATGCTGATCCATCAAGTCCCGTCAAGGCAATCTCCGGTAACTGTGCCAGTCGAAGACTCAGCTCCTCCTTTGGCGTTGGCCGCGATAGAAAAACAAACAACTGAAGACTTCCAAAAAGAAGCAGAAAAATCAGACTGATGATAATTATGGTTCTTTTCATCGCTTCGTCTCAGTTAAGATCTGCGGTAAGATAGGCTGCCCCAAAAACACCAGCGCTGTCGCCCAGGATCGGAGCAACAATCGGTGTATGAACATTACCATTGTTAAAAATATACTGACCCAGGGCTTTCCTCCCTTCAGTATAGAGCTCAGGGATTCTCCCCACCCCACCCCCGATCACAATAACATCAGGATCGACAATATTGATAATCACACTTATTGCCTTCCCAAAGAAATTTGTCAATCGCTCCATGGTCTTGATTGCATCCTCCTCTCCACTCAAGGCTCGCTCCCGGATTTCCGGAAGGCTAATTTCATTTCCAGACAAACCATGATAATATCCTTCCAGCGCGGGCCCCGAAATTATCTTCTCAACGCATCCCGACTTTCCGCAGTAGCATGGCCCGCCAGAATCATCCAAATAATTGTGACCCCACTCACCTCCAATACCATGCAGGCCCTGAATCACCTTTCCATTCACCACCAGACCACCACCCACACCCGTGCCCATGATCACACCAAAGACTACTTCAGCTTTAGGGTAGAATTGTTTCACAACACCCAATCTTGTTTCGGCTAACGCAAAACAGTTGGCGTCGTTTGCCAAAGTAACATCCATTCGCAATGCCTCTGCAAGGTCCTCTTTCAACCGGCGGTTGTTAAGACACTCCGAATTGCACCCATGCATTGTCCCCGTTTTTGGATCCAGCGTACCTGGCGTACCAATCCCGATGTGGTGGGGTCGAAATCCAACCTTCTGTTCCATGGCACCCACCAATGTTCGTAATTGGTTGACAATATGATTGTATCCAAGTGCCGCTCCAGTGGTCATTCGATCCCTGAAGACAATATCACCCACTCCACCCGGCCCAAGGATTACACCTTCCACCTTGGTACCTCCCAAGTCGATTCCCCACAAGTAAGATTCCTTATTCATTTCCTTCTACATCATCGGTAAACGTTGTCGCGGTGCGAACCAGTCTGGCAACGCGCTCCCGTTCTAAATCCAACCGCGCCTGATTCCAGCCAAGCTGATCAGCCATTGCCAACAGGACAGCCTCCTGGACTTTGATCAGCCGATGAAGATTGAAATACAACAACCCGGTACGTCGAACAAGAAAATCCTCTGCCCGGACGATCATTTCATTATTCAGTCCATACCACAACTCAGCCAGCGCCAAAGAAATTTCCGGATCCTTGTGCGGGTGGCTCTGGGCGTATTCCAGTATGATATCTGATTGATGCCCGTAAAGATGAACCAGGTAGGTTCCATCGGCACCTTTGAGGCCAAGTTGCTCTACCCGTCTGGCAACTTCATCCGTATAGGCCTGAATTTCTGCAAGCGTCTGCTGGCCCGAACCAGCGAGAAATAAGGTATCCGTTGTGCATGGCAACCCTGCCCGATCCGAAAGTCGTGAGTCAAGAATTAAGTCAACTACACGTTCCGCCATCTTCCGGTAGCCCGTGAGTTTACCGCCGGCGATAGAAATCAATCCGGATTCCGACTCAAAAATCTCGTCTTTTCTAGATAATTCTGATGCGGATTTTCCCTCCTCATGAATCAAAGGCCGCAAGCCCGCCCAGCTGGATTCAACATCTGCCAGCGTTATGTGCACGGAAGGAAAAGTTTCGTTTACGGCATCAACCAAATACCGTACATCCGCCAGGGTTGCCCTCACCTCGATTTTGTCGCCAATGAAATCGGTATCCGTTGTTCCAACATACGTCACACGTCCTCTCGGAATTGCAAAAATCATCCTACCGTCGGGCACGTCAAAATAGATCGCCTGCCGAACCGGAAGTCGGTGGTAGGGCACAACAATATGAACGCCCTTTGTCAAATGGAGAAACTTGTCTTGCCTGGACTTATTAATGTCGCGCAACTCATCGACCCATGGCCCAGTAGCATTCACAACCACAGCGGCGCTAATATTAAGGGGCAGGGTAGTTAAGGTGTCGACCGCCTTCACTCCTGCCAGTTTGCCGTCCGCATAAAGGAAGTCTTCAGCCCGAACGTAATTGACAAGCGCTGCACCCACACCGGCAGCCCGCTTGGCAATCTCAATCGTCAGCCGGGCATCATCCGTGCGATATTCCGCATAGATCGCCCCTCCTTTGATATCATCTTGCTTCAGTAACGGCTCCTGATTAATCGTTTGCTGCCGCGTCAACATCTTTCGCTGATCTTCTCGTTTAACACCCGCCAGAAAATCATAAATCTTGAGCCCTACCGAGGTGAGCCAGTACCCAAGCCCTTTTCGCTCATATAGCGGAAGCAGCATTTTCTCTGGCACGACGAGATGAGGAGCCAGGCGATGAACGATGGCACGTTCGCTGCCAACTTCTTTTACCAGCGCAAACTCCAGCTGCTTCAGGTAGCGCAGGCCTCCATGGATGAGCTTGGTGGACCGGCTGCTGGTACCAGAGGCGAAGTCATTTTGCTCGATGAGGGCGGTCTTCAGCCCGCGCGATGCGGCATCCAGGGCAATCCCGGCACCGGTGATTCCTCCGCCGATGATCAGCACATCAAATCGTTCCTTTCCCAGGTGAGCAATACGAGAAGGACGATCAAAGCTCGAAAGGGTGGCCATCAGATCCTAGCCGTTATCAATCCAGTTCTTCGTACGCTCCACCGCCTTCTGCCATCCTGCATAAAGTCGGGTGCGGTCTGACTCGTTCATGCCGGGAAGAAACCTCTTCTGGATTTTCCTGTTTTGAACAATGTCCTTCTTCTTCCACCAGCCAATGTGAATTCCAGCGAGGTAGGCAGCGCCCATCGCCGTAGACTCAATAACTTCCGGGCGTTCAACGGCTGAGCCCAGGATGTCTGCTTGAAACTGCATCAGCATGGAATTCGCACACGCGCCTCCATCCACCTTGAGGCTGGCAAGGGGAAGACCTGAATCTGCCTGCATGGCACTCAAAATGTCTTTGGTCTGATAGGCCATCGATTCAAGTGTCGCTTTGATAATATGATCCTTGCCTGTATCGCGCGTCAAACCAAAAATGGCTCCCCGTGCATACATATCCCAGTAAGGCGCGCCTAAGCCGGCAAAGGCAGGAACAACATAGACATCATTCGAACCCAGTGCTTTGGTTGCAAAATACTCTGAGTCTTTAGCCTGATCAATCATATGGAGGCTGTCTCGAAGCCATTGAACCGCAGCCCCTGCGATGAAGACGCTTCCTTCCAACGCATACTCAACTTTCCCATCAAGCCCCCAGGCGATTGTCGTGATCAATCCATTAGTCGAATACTGAAGTTTCGCTCCAGTATTCATAAGCATGAAGCAACCGGTTCCGTAGGTATTTTTTGCCATACCCGGCTCAAAGCATGCCTGCCCGAAGAGGGCTGCCTGTTGATCGCCAGCCACCCCTGCTATGGGAATTTCAACGCCATCGAATGACCACTTTCCAAATTCGCCTGAAGAAGCTGAAACAGCAGGAAGCAGAGAAGTGGGAATGGATAACTCCTTTAACAACTTTTCATCCCATTTCAACTCAGCGATGTTATATAGCATCGTACGGGAAGCATTTGAATAATCTGTTACGTGTGACTTGCCCTTCGTCAAATTCCAGATCAGCCAGGTATCAATGGTTCCGAATGCCAATTCACCTTTGGCCGCCCGCGCTGCTGCACCCGCTACGTTGTTCAGAACCCACCTAATCTTTGTTGCTGAAAAATAGGAATCGATGACGAGGCCGGTCGTTTTCCTGACATGCTCCGTCAGTCCCTTTGCTTTCATCTCCTCGCAAATTGAGGCTGTACGTTTATCCTGCCACACAATGGCATTGTAAATTGGTTCACCCGTCTTGCGGTCCCAAATGACGGTTGTTTCACGCTGATTCGTAATTCCAATCGCGGCGATGGATGATGGCGAAATCTTATTGTCGGAGATCAGGCTGGTCAGCACGTCAAGTTGAGTCTTCCAAATCTCCATAGGATCATGCTCGACCCACCCCGGTTGTGGAAAAATTTGCGTGAACTCCTTCTGAGTAATTGCAAGGATCTGACCGTCGCGACTGACCAATACGGCGCGTGAACTTGTCGTTCCCTGATCCAGTGCAATGATGTATTTCGCCTGACTCATCGTCTTTGATTTTATCTTAATGATCCGATCAAGAGAAAAACCCGAACAGATAAACTGCAATCAGTCCGCCTGCCAATGGGCCAACGACAGGAACCCAGGCGTATCCCCACTGCGAACTTCCTTTGCCATGAATAGGCAATAAGAAATGGGCCAGCCGCGGACCAAAGTCGCGCGCAGGATTAATAGCAAAGCCGGTTGTCCCTCCCAGACCTAAGCCGATTCCAATAATCAACAATCCTATCGCTATCGGATTCAGCCCTTGTGTAAATTCATTTTTCCCGATGAGGAGAATGACCAAGACAAGAACAGTAGTCGCCAATGTTTCACTAAACAAAGCGTTCAACTTATTGGGCATGGAAGGGCTGGTGCAGAACACGGCACGCTTGAGGTCAGCGTTTGCCGTCGGGCGCCAATGAGGACCATAGTGGAGCCAGACCAGGACAGCACCCATAAAAGCTCCGGCCAATTGGGCAAGAACATACCCACCCACATCGGACCAGGGAAAATCACCTTTGACGGCAAGTGCCACCGTGATGGCCGGGTTGAGGTGCGCACCACTAATGTTACCTACAGCATAAATGGCCAAGGTCACAGCGACCCCCCATCCGACAACAATGGTAAGCCAGCCGGCATTTTCACTTTTTGTCCCTTTGAGAACAACGCCTCCAACAACACCATTTCCAAGTAGAATGAGAATAAGCGTCCCAAAGAATTCGGCGGCATAGTGATTCATAAGACTCGTGTTTATTTGCTCCTTCCGGAAATTATTAGCGTATCTGGCAAGGTTGCCACTTTTATTGTGTTAATGGTTAACAAAAGACTATTTTAGAGTGTTAGAAATAAAGCATCAAAATAAGACTTTAAAGGGATTTGAAGCCGCAATAATTGAGAATTTACATGTTGAACACGAGCAAAATGAATGGATTGATGGTATGAAATTCACCCAAGTAACAATCAAGGACATCGCACGGGAACTTGGAATCTCCCCCTCGACGGTATCCAGAGCCTTGAAAGACCACCCAGACATCAGCTCGAAGACCAAATTGGCTGTCAATGCCCTCGCGGAAAAACTTAACTACCAGCCGAACATCGTCGCACTTAACCTCAGGCAGAAGAAGACCTTTACCATCGGAGTCGTAATCCCTGAACTTGTTCATTTCTTTTTTTCGACCGTGATCAGCGGGATTGAAGATGTAGCTTACCAGGCGGGGTACAGCGTTATCCTCTCCCAGTCCAATGAGTCTTACGAGCGTGAAAAGACCGACATTAAGGCGCTCTTCAATAGCCGGGTCGACGGTATGCTCATTTCGGTCTCAAGGGAAACAAAGAATTTCGAGCATATCGAATCCGTCATAGCCAAGGGTATCCCCGTTGTCTTTTACGACAGGACCTACAATGCGCCGATGGCCAGCAATGTGATCGTTGACGACTACATTGGCGCCAAAGAGGCAGTGAATCACCTCATCGATCAGGGTTATAGGAAGATTGCCTTTCTCGAAGGATCACCTGGACTGATTATCTCCGCAGATCGCAAGCGTGGGTATGTTGATGCACTCAAAGAGCATGGTTTGGAATCGAGGGACGCATTTACACAGGAGTGTGTTACCGGAAGTATGGAAGAAGGAAAGAGGGCGACAAAAAAACTTCTATCTATGCCGGAACCGCCCGATGCCATCTTTGCCGCGAGTGACCCGCTTGCAACCGGCGCTATGCAGAGCATTAAGGAAAAAGGCTTGCGCATTCCCCAGGATGTCGGTGTTGTTGGTTTTAGTAATTGGTCCTACGGGTCACTCATTGAGCCCTCACTAACTACAGTCGACCAGCCTGGCTTTGAAATGGGTCAGGAGGCTGCGCGATTGCTTATCCGTCAAATAGAACTTTCCGATAAGGATCAAGGCGATCCTGTCCCTGAGACTAAGATTCTGAAAACCCGCCTGATTGTGCGGGATTCCTCCATCCGCAGTACGCCAATCAAGAAATAGCGCAATCGTTTTCTGAATTAATAGGAGCGATTTTTTGGTTCAACTGATTCTTTGGTTTTCTTTGACCTGATAATCAAATTTGAATGCAATCCGGTCTTAGTAAACGATTGGGGAGAATACTCTCAATAAAAAAATCTCAACAAGGAATTGATGCAACTACCTCACATGGCTTCCTGAGGATTCGTTTCTTCTCAACAGCCGTTGCTCAGATCTCGATTACATCTACGGACGTCATTGAAAGCTATCCCTACTCCGTGATAGGCATTCCGGAATCAGTCCCACTCCAGATCGAGGATCAGCCCGACCATCTCATCTTACGCACTTCAGAGATTGATCTTCAGGTAATCAAAGACCCTGTAAGTCTAATTTTCCGCAACGCGGAAGGCCAAGTCCTGAGCGAAGACGATCCAGGCCTCGGGACATCGTGGATCGGGGAGCAAGTAACTACCTACAAAAAACTTCAGGAAGGTGAGCGATTTATTGGTCTGGGCGAAAAAACGGGGCCACTCGATCGGCGTGGAGCCGGGTATCAAAATTGGAACACCGATGCCTTCTCCTATCACAAGACAGAAGATCCACTGTACTGTTCAACACCTTTCTATATTGGAGTTCATCATGGCCTCCAATACGGAATCTATCTGGATAACACACACAAGAGCTTTTTCAATTTTGGCGCCTCGACCAATCGGTTTTCCAGTTTTTCCGCTGATCGCGGCGACATGAATTACTATTTTATCCAGGGTCAGTCAGTCGCCGACATTATTCAGCATTACACGCAACTCACAGGCCGCATGCCCTTGCCACCCCGCTGGAGCATCGGCTACCAGCAGTGTCGATACAGTTATTATCCGGATGCCGAAGTACGCTCTGTTGCCCAAACCTTCCGTGAAAAGAATATTCCTGCCGACGCAATCGTGCTCGACATTCACTACATGGATCAGTACAAGATCTTCACCTGGGATTCCAAGAATTTTCCAGATGCCGCAGGGCTGATCAATTATCTCAAGTCGCTGAATTTTGAAGTGATCCTGATGTGCGATCCGGGCATCAAGGTGGAAGCTGGCTATGAGCCCTATGAAGATGGGCTGAAACAAGATGTGTTCCTGAAATACCCAGATGGTGAATACTACAGCGGGCAAGTTTGGCCTGGCTGGTGCCACTTCCCGGATTATACAAATCCAAAAACCAGGGCCTGGTGGAAAGAAAAACTCCGTGCCTACTCCGAACTTGGCGTGGAAGGATATTGGAACGACATGAATGAAATTGCGACGTGGGGTCACATGCTTCCTGAAAATGTTGAATTTGATCACGAAGGAGAAAAAGTGACTTCACGGAAAGCAAGGAATATTTATGGCTTCCAGATGGCACGCAGCACGTATGAGGGTACGAAGCAATTGCTGGGCGGCAAGAGGCCATTCAACCTCACCCGCGCCGGGTTCTCAGGTATCCAACGCTTTGCAGCCGTATGGACCGGCGACAACGTTTCATACGATGAGCATATGATGCTTGGCATCCGTATGGTGAACAGTATGGGCCTTGCGGGTATATCTTTTGCAGGTTATGATGTCGGAGGATTTGTCGGCGAATCCAGCACCTATCTCTTTGCCCGCTGGATTTCTATCGGCGCCTTTTCCCCATTCTTCCGCGGACATACAATGGTCAACACCCGAAATGCTGAGCCCTGGGCCTTCGGAGAAGAGGTAGAGAACATTTCACGGAATTACATCCGTTTCCGCTATCAGCTGATGCCTTATATATATTCCGCATTCTATGAATCTACGAAGACAGGAATGCCGGTGCAGCGGTCGCTTGCCATCATGCATACCCATGATCCACGGGTATACAACACCCAGTTCCAGCAGCAGTATATGTTTGGCAAGTTTGTGATGATCGCCCCCGTAGAAAGCACAAAAGAGTTGACGAAAGTCTTCTTCCCCGAAGGTCAATGGTATTACTTGTTTGATGGAAAAAAAATAGAAGGCAATCAAGAAGCCCTTGTTGAAAGTCCAATTCACAAACTGCCGGTCTACATTAAGGCAGGCGCTATCCTTCCGATGCAAGCACCCATCATGCATGCGCGGGAGAAAGTAACTGAACTCATCCTCCACATTTATGCCGGCACCGAGGATACCTCGTTTGAGTATTATGAAGATGATGGCGCAACATTCGCGTTTGAGCAAGGTGATTTCAGCCTCAGGGTGATTCAGTATAACGGCACTTCCAGCTCCATTACAATCGAGGAACAGGCAGGTGCCTTTAGGAGTACCAACAAAACAATAAAATTGGTGCTTCACGGGACCAGCCCTATCCAGCAGGTGAAAGTGAACAGCAAATCAGTCGCCTGTCATCACACCAAGAATATCTTCTTCCTGCCGCTTGAAAAGTATGATCCGATTACCGATCCGGATACCATGGGTAATGAAGAGGTACAGGAAGCCACCTTTCCCTACACATCCGAAACCATCGAAATCTCCTGGTAATGCGAGCCATTCAACAGCGATTATCCAAAACCTTCTTCGCACTATTGAGTCTGCCGGCTACGGCTATGGGCTTTGCTCTTTCTGTTCAGATCTCGGCCCTGAGTTGGATTCTTTCTACTCAATTCCACCTTGATATCCATGAAGTGGGCATTGTATGGGCCGCTGGACCGATAGCTGGGATTGTTGGCCAGGTGGTGATTGGGATGATCAGCGACAAGACCTGGTTTTGGGGCGGCAGAAGAAGGCCCTTTATCTGGATCGGCGGAACGATGGCATCACTCAGTCTGCTGGCCTTGCCTTACCTCGGGGTTATCAGCCAAAATACAGGCGTCTCGATCCTTGCTGTCGCGCTCCCCGTAGCCTTACTCCTTGACCTTTCAATCAACATTAGCTTTAATCCTACCCGCTCCATCATTGCAGATGTAACGGCAGAGGGTGACAAGCGAACACGTGGCTACACATGGATGCAAACAATATCCGGTATGTTCGGGGTGCTTGCCTATGCAATTGGCGCCATCAGCGGTAACTACACGCTCATTTTCTTTAGCGTCTTCGTCGTCTTTGTGTTCTCCATTCTGCCGCCGCTATTCATTGAAGAGCCCAAAGTTCTCCAACTTTCGACTGATGAAGCCAAGCATTCGGCCAAAGCAAACAGCGGTGACTTGTACCGCATCTATGCCGCCCATGGCTTCTGCTGGGTTGGCGTACAGACGATGTTTGTGTACATGATCTTTTATGTGAAAGACAATATGGGCATCACTTCGGATGAAGGTTCGGGACAAGTCGTATCCATTTCCTTTCTGGTATTGAATACCGTCGGTTTCCTTCTTCCAGCAACAGTGCTCGAGCCATTGTCCAGAAAGATTGGCCGCGTTCGCGTGCATACGCTCTCTATGGTCTGCATGGCTATCGGCTATTTGCTCATCGTACTTGCAGGTCGAGATCCCGTGCTGGTCTATATCTTCATGGGTGTTGCAGGGATTGGTTGGGCGGCAACGGTCAGTCTTCCTTTCGCCATCATGACCGAAAAAGTTGATAAGACACGGATGGGTTTCTTCATGGGGATCTTCAATCTTTCAGTTGTGCTTCCACAACTTATGGTCAGCCTCATCCTGGGGGGAATTATCCAGGCGGCGGCCAACAAGTCAATCATCTTTATGATCAGCGCTGCAGCGTTGGCCGTGTCTGCCATTCTATGGACATTCGTCAAAGAGGAAACGGTAAGTAAATCTGGTACATCACCCACTCCTTCGTCTGGTCATTAATTTCCTATGAGCCTCATCAAACCACGCCTTTCCTTTTGGCAAATCTGGAACATGAGTTTTGGTTTCTTAGGAATCCAATTTGGGTTTGCCTTGCAGAATGGAAATGCCTCCCGGATTCTGACAACTTTTGGCGCAGATGTTGAGCACCTGAGCTGGTTTTGGCTTGCAGCGCCACTAACTGGGATGATCGTGCAACCCTTGATCGGATACTACAGCGATCGTACCTGGACCTCGCTCGGTCGCAGGCGGCCGTACTTTCTGGCAGGCGCTATCCTCGCCTCTTCTGCGCTGATGCTCATGCCGAATTCACAAGCGCTTGCCAGCATTCTGCCACCCCTATACATTGGCGCCGGTATTCTCATGGTCATGGACGCATCGTTTAATGTGGCCATGGAACCCTTTCGTGCCCTGGTGGCTGACCTTCTCCCCGCTGATCAGCGCACACTCGGATTTTCTATTCAGACATTTTTGATTGGGTTGGGGGCCGTACTCGGCTCGTGGCTCCCGTACATCTTTGCAGAGTTTTTTGATGTCCAAAAAACCACAGTCGATGGTTCCGTGCCATACAATGTGACCCTCTCCTTTTACGTGGGCGCAGTGGTCTTTCTGATCGCTATCCTGTGGACAGTAGTCACCACACGTGAATTTCCTCCGGACAAAGAGTACCTGAAAGAAGAAGCGGCCAAAGGACACAAAGGGTTAGGACAAATATTGATTGACTTTCGTCATATGCCTAAAACGATGAAGCAACTTGGGCTCGTGCAGTTTTTCTCGTGGTTTGCTTTGTTCTCTATGTGGGTGTTTTCTACCTCCGCTATAGCCACGCATGTGTATGGTCTACCCCTGGATGATCGCTCATCTCCAGTCTTCAATGATGCAGCCAATTGGGTAGGAATCATCTTCGGAGTTTACAACGGAGTATCAGCGATATACGCTTTAATGCTCCCCTTTATCGCTGCCAAAATTGGACGCAAGGCTACCCATGCGGTTTCATTGACAGCAGGCGGCATCGGACTCATTTCCATTTACTTTATCCATGACCCGCAAGTCCTATTGTTTTCCATGATTGGCGTCGGTATGGCTTGGGCCAGTATCCTGGCAATGCCTTATGCAATTTTGGCCGGGGCCATACCGCCTCAAAAAATGGGGATATACATGGGCGTATTCAATTTTTTCATCACACTCCCTCAGATTTTCAATGGGATCATTGGTGGCCCCATCGTAAAGTATTTCTATGGTTCGCAAGCCATTTATAGCATCGTCACAGCCGGTGTGTTCCTCCTAATCGCGGCATTTTGTGTTCGATTTGTTGAAGATCGGGACGATCCTGTTGCCGCTGCCTGAAATAGTTACTAGCTTGACCGGCTAACTAAATTTTAAGCACTATGGTATTTACAAACGCAATCAGCTGGTTTGAAATCCCAACGAAGGATTTAAGCCGGGCCCAGGCTTTTTACGAGGCAATCTTTGACATCAAGATGGCACCCCTCGACACCCCACAAATAAAAATGCGCATGTTCCCGCTTCAGGATCCCATGGGGGTCGGTGGAGCGTTGGTCTATAACGACCAGTTTTATAAATCATCCTCAACGGATGGTCCACTCGTATACCTCAATGCCAACCCTGATGTTCAGCTAACCTTGGATAAAATCGAAGCTGCCGGCGGAAAGATCTTGATGCCGAAGACAATGATTTCTCCTGAGTATGGACACATGGCAATGTTTCTTGATACCGAAGGAAATAGGGTCGCCTTGCACTCCATTCCTCCACAATAGATGCGCAAACAATTCTGTCTGCTCCTACTTTCAGCAGTCGTTTCATTCTCCGGAAGCGGACAGGATAACGAGGCATATCGGAAGGCCATGCAGGCACTCCGAAGTTTTGCCATATCAGATTCAGTCAGACTGCTGCCCGTTGTCAACAACTGGTGGGAGGATCGAAAGACCCTTGGTCAAATACCTCTTATTGCCCAAGACTCCGTCGCGCTTTTCTACCGTGGTTCAGTGAGCAGCGTTGCCTGGATGGGTGACTTTAATGCTTGGGGATACAATGCTGATTTCCATAATAAAGGAAAGAGAATCAAGAACACCGACATCTGGGTTCTTACCTGCTCCTTCCCTTCCACTGCCCGGTTGGATTACAAGATCCTGATCAATGGCACGACATGGATTCTTGATCCGAATAATCCCAGGCAGCAATGGTCCGGTGTCGGAGGCGGAAGTCCCAATTCCGAACTTCGCATGCCCAAGTGGAAAGAGGACCCCATACTGATGCCACGCGCATCGGTCATGCACGGTACGCTTCGCAAAGATTTGATTCTGGATAGCAAGGTCCTCGGCTACCAAATTGCCTACAGCGTTTATGTTCCTCAAGGAATCGACAAAAGAGACAAGCTCCCGGTACTTTATGTCACCGATGGCAACGAGTACCTCATGCCAGAATTGGGGAACATGTCAACCATCCTTGACAACCTGATCGCGGATAAGAAGATAAAACCAGTCCTCGCCGTTTTTGTCGATCACCGAGAACCCATCAATCGATCGAATAACCGGCGAATGAAAGAGTTGAATATGAATGAAAAGTATCTGAGTTTTTTTGTTGCTGAACTCATTCCCGCAGTAGAAAAAAATTTCCCGGTGCTGACGAAAGCCTCAGCGCGGGGCATCCTTGGAACCTCAATGGGAGGCCTAACGGCGGCTTATTTTGCATTTTCCCGTCCAGATGTGTTTGGTCTTTCCGGAATACAGTCCCCGGCTTTCGGGCTAAGGCCGGAAATCTACACCCTCTGCGATAGCATAAGCGGGCCAAAGGTCAAAGTCTTCCTCACAACAGGTTTGATCTCCGATGCGGGGGAAGGCTCCCTAAGGATGAAGGAGATCCTGAAAAAGAATGCCTGCACTTACCAATACCGGGAAACGCAGGAAGGGCACTCGTGGGGCAATTGGCGGAATCTAATTGATGACATTCTCATTGATTTTTACGGAAATCACTGATGTGGTTCATTGTCCTATTCAATCCATCTTCATAATTTTAGGCACTAATTTTGCCATCTCTCCAAATGATCAATAAGCTGTTTCCCGTTGTTGTCCTTCTCTTAATTCTTCAAGCCTGTAGTTCAGGTAAATCGGCGCTTACCCACGGGGACTACTACGAAGCCGTTTTGGAATCTGTAAATCGCCTGCGCGGAAGCCCTGATAACAAGAAAGCAAAAGCCGTTTTAGAGCAAGGCTATCCTCTGGCGATTGAATACATTGAAGCAGGAATTCAAAACGGAATAAAAGCCGATGATCCGCGCAAATGGCGGAATGCTGTCAAGGGGTATCAGCAAATCAACTTTCTCAATGACCAGATCAAGACCTCGCTCGGAGCGATGCGGGTTATCACCCAGCCAGTAACCAAATACAACGAACTCAAGGAGGCCAAGGTAAAGGCTGCTGAGGAGACGTATACAGCGGGAATCACCGCGTTGATGAAAAACACTCGTGACGATTCCAAGGCCGCCTATTTCAATTTTCAGGAAGCCAACAACTACGAGCCGGGATACCGGGAGTCGATCGAAATGATGACCCAGGCCGAGTTCAATGCTACATTGCGTGTGGCATATGAGGAGATCAATGCGTCGACGATCAATTATGGCAGTCTTCAGCCGGTAATCAATTCTTTAAAGCGGCAATTCCTGTCCTTCCGCCCTATAAGCCAGCACGATACCGTACCGCCGCACCAATTGCTCCGCATTGTATTTAACGGATATCGTGAGGACGGCTCTGCGAGAACGACAACCAGCACAGAGAATTTGTCACGCCAAGTTAAGACGGGAGAAAAAAAGGGAGCTGACGGCAAAATGCAGGACGTCATGACCGCCGTGACAGCCAAGATTACCTATTACAAGAAGACAAAGAGCGCAAGGACCTCCGCCATGCTCTCGATTACCGACGCATCCTCACAAGCCATTTTGGAGAGCCAAACAATTGAAGGTCGGTCGGCGTGGCAGTCCGATTGGGCTTCCTACACCGGTGACATTCGCGCCCTTAGCAGCACCCAGCAGGGCCTGTGCAAGCAAAAGGAGACTTATCCGAACGACCGCGATCTCTTTAACCAATCCCTTCGCAACCTGGAATCGAACCTGGGACAAAACCTGAAAGGGTTTTACAGCCGATACTGACCACATTGTAGTACAGGCGACAAATTGAAGGATTGGCTAAACCATTTAGGTGGTTTGGGAGTTATTATCAGATATGATGAAAAGCATTCTCGTATTCTCCCTTGCAGCCGTTTTCGCGACTGCACTTGGGCAAAAACAAACTAAAAAACCAATAGCTATGAATCCATCAGATGCGCAACTTGCAACATTTGGCAACGGATGTTTTTGGTGCACAGAGGCTGTCTTCCTGGATGTCAAGGGAGTCAGCAAAGTGGAGTCCGGCTATTCTGGTGGCACCGTGAAAAATCCGACTTACAAGGAAGTCTGCACCGGCCTTACCGGGCATGCGGAGGTTATTCAAATTACGTTTGACCCCAAGGTCGTATCCTACGAAACGCTGGTGGAGATATTCTGGAATACCCATGATCCTACGACGCTCAACAAGCAGGGCGCCGACGAAGGAACCCAATACCGATCAGTTATCTTTTATCACAGCGAAGAACAGAAGAAAGTTGCTGAGCAATACAAGATTCAGCTGGAAGCTTCCAAAGTGTATCAAAACCGGATTGTAACGGAGATAAGCCCGCTAAACAACTATTATCCTGCTGAGGACTATCATCAAAACTACTATGCGTTAAATCAGAATCAGGGATACTGCCAGTACGTTATCCGACCGAAGGTGGAAAAATTCAGAAAGCAGTTCCAGAGCAAGCTAAAATAAGGGCCAGCAAAGATATTCAGGGTCATTTGTACACTTTCGCGCAACCCAAACCGAGTTGCCTGCGTTAACCCAACCATGTAGAGTAATCCTCTCATAGGTTTAGGTTTAGGTACAAAATACCCTGGCAGCCGGCCGGGGTATTTTGATTTTTATACATGATTGACAAACCAAAACCAGACCCTAACGCCATGAAGATTGCAAAGCCCATACTCGCAGTTGCCCTTCTGCTTGCCTTTCTAGGATCCAGCTGCACCGCCCAGGAGAGCACAAAAAAAACATCTACATCCACTTATATGAATAAGTCAGAATCTGATTGGAAAAAAGAGTTGAGCCCCTTACAGTACAACGTTCTTCGTCAAAAAGGAACAGAGCGGGCATTTACAGGGGAGTATTATGACCACCACGAGAAGGGTACCTACCGCTGCGCAGGCTGCAACCAAGCCCTTTTCGCCTCTGACACAAAATTTGAATCAGGAACTGGTTGGCCAAGTTTTTTTCAACCTCTGGTCCCTGCGTCAGTGACAGTCAACAAAGACATCAGCTATGGTATGGTACGGGAAGAAGTAGTCTGCAGTCGCTGCGGTGGCCACCTGGGGCATGTTTTCGACGATGGCCCGCAACCGACAGGGCTTCGGTACTGCATGAACTCCGTATCGCTCAAGTTTGAAAAGGGGAAATAGTATTTGAATACCCATTCTCCAGCGCCTGCAAAATCATTACCTTTGATCGTCAGTCCGAATCAAAATGAAAGGTGTCAGCTATATTACAGATAAGAAAAGTCGCAAGAAGGCGGTCGTAATTGACCTAAAGACGCTTGCACACTATGAGGAGATGATCGAGGATCTCTTTGATACCATAATTGCTGAATCGAGGTCAAACGAACCAAACGTTGATTGGCAAAAACTTAAAAAGCGACTGAAGAAGAAAGGAAAGTTGTGAAATGTATTCCATTCAATTCAAAAAGTCTGCAGAGAAAGAGCTGGAGAAACTGCCCACGGCAATAGTCAAACGAATAGGTAAAGCGATTGATGCTCTGGCTGAAAACCCCCGACCCGAAGGCTCGCGCAAATTAGAAGGTCAAAGGGAATCACTATGGCGGATCCGGATTGGAGATTATCGGGTAGTTTATTGAGTAGCTGACGTAATTCACATTATTGAGATTCGGAGGATAGGCCATCGAAAGAACATTTACAGGTAAGTCAAATCAACATCGACGCGGAACTCCACCTCCTCCACCAAACTTATTCGTTGATTGGGATAGGCATATTTTGTAACTTTCACAAAACCCTGCCCTATGTGCCGCTTATTGGCTTACCGTGGAACGTCCATTATCATTAATGACTTGCTGTACAAGCCCAAGAATTCACTGATCAATCAAAGTTTGCATGCGCGGGAGATTGAAGAACCGCTCAATGGTGATGGGTTTGGAATCGGATGGTATGTCCCGGAGGTCAATAACGAGCCTGTAACCTTCGTTTCTGTCAACCCGGCCTGGAGCAACCGGAATCTTCGAAATCTGGCACCGAAAGTAACTACCGGATGTATGATCGCGCATGTGCGTGCTGCGAGTGTCGGCGAAGTTTCAGAATCCAACTGCCACCCCTTCCAGTACAAGAGCCTATTGATGGCCCACAACGGAGGCATCGAAGAATTTGCCAAGGTGAAGCGCAAAATTCGTGATCCCCTTTCCGATGAAATGTACAATTGGATCAAAGGGCAGACCGATTCCGAACACATTTTTGCCTACCTGGTCAATTATCTGAATGCCAACCACAAGACATTGTCCAGCGATGCCGTAGCCGACGCGTTTGAGAATACGTTTGACTATGTTAAGAAAATCATGTCAGATACCGGCATAAAGGAAGCAGCCTATTTGAACATGGCCGTGACTAACGGAAAATTTATTGTAGGCACACGTTGGTGCAGTGATCCGAAGGAGGAACCGCTGACCATGTATCACTCAGAAGGAAGCCGGTACGTGGTTGAAGACGGAAATACCCGCCTGGAGGCACCAAAGGACGATGATCAGGCTGTGCTTGTCGTATCCGAAAAGCTTTCGGATGGTCCTGAATGGACGATGATTCCGAAAAATCATTTGGTCATGGTAGAGGACGACCTGAACGTACGCATCAAAGCCATCCACGCCTAGCCTCTCGTCCATGAATCAATATGATGCAGTCATCGTCGGCGGTGGCATTGTCGGATTGGCTACTGCCTTGCAGTTAAAACGATCGAATCCCTCCTACCGTTTGCTTCTGCTGGAGAAAGAAAATCAACTTGCCCGGCATCAGACCGGAAACAACAGCGGCGTCATTCACTCGGGCATCTACTACAAGCCCGGGAGCCTGAAGGCCACCAACTGTCTCAATGGCTATCGGTTGCTTGTTGAATTCTGTACTGAACAAGGAATCCCTTTTGATCTTTGTGGAAAGATTATCGTTGCCACGGAAGATCCGGAGCGCGCACAACTGAACACCCTCTATGACCGGGGGTTGCAGAACGGACTGGCGGGGATGAAGCGATTGAAGAAAGAAGAATTGCACGAGTACGAACCCCATGTTGCCGGACTGGAAGGCATTTTTGTTCCGCAGACCGGTATCGTCGATTATGTCGTAGTGGCCAATAAATACGGAGAGGTATTGCGAAACGGCGGCACAGAAATCCACCTTGGCGAACGGGTGGTTCAAATCAAATCACATGAAGTAATTACGGACAAGGGAACATACACCACCCGACTGGTGATCAATTGTGCCGGCCTCTATTCCGATAAAGTTGCCTCCATGACGATGCCGAATTTGAATGTCCGGATCATTCCTTTCCGCGGTGAATACTATAAACTGAAGCCCGAAAAAGAGTACCTCGTTAAGAATCTTATCTATCCTGTTCCCGATCCCAGTTTTCCCTTTCTAGGTGTACACTTCACCCGCATGGCAAAGGGCGGCGTCGAGGCTGGCCCGAATGCTGTGCTTGCCTTCCGTCGGGAAGGATACAAGAAATCAGATATCAATCTGATTGAGCTGGCCGAATCCCTTAGCTGGCCTGGATTCCAGAAAGTAGCCAGGAAATACTGGAGGACGGGGATGGGCGAAATGTACCGTTCCTTTTCAAAGGCGTCGTTCACCAAGGCCTTGCAAAAGCTCATTCCGGAGATTCAACAAGATGACCTCATGCCGGGCGGCGCCGGAGTTCGGGCCCAGGCCTGCGACCGCGAAGGAGGTTTGGTCGATGACTTCCTGATTCTCGAATCGAAAGAGGCCATACATGTTTGCAATGCTCCTTCGCCGGCAGCGACTTCTTCGCTGGCAATTGGTGAAACGGTTGCCCAACTGGCCCTAAAGCGTTTGTAAAACGTGGCGCCTAGGTAACCCAATGGAGCGTCTCGGCCTTCAGCGGGTTCTTAAATTCAGTTCCCTGTTCCTGAGCGGCTTTCCATTGCTTCTTTAACTCATAATACCAGCGCGCCTGCGCGTCAGGCTCACCTACGAGGAGAAGTTGCGGGTCGTTTTCAAGACCTTTCGCCAGTTTGTGAAATACCCCGACATCCTGGCCAATGAATGTCTTACCAAGGCTCTTCAGCGGCCACCAGAGCCAGCGTGTAATGGCGAGTGAGGAGTAGAAGAAGTGATTGAGCTCCGTCGAATGATCATCAATGGGAGTCAGCGTAGTGATGGAGACAACTTTGTTTGATTTCCCAATTGAAATATGCTCCAGCCGGTTACCCGGGATGTCAAAAAATATCTCTGTCGATACATCTCCTTGCAATACTTTATACCCTTTTGAGTTTGCCGAAGGTGCATGCCGTATCATCTTCCATCCCAGGGGGATAGGCTCAAAGTTCTTCGTCTTTAACTTCAACGATTTCGCTGACCGCCAGAACCAGGATTGGTGCACAAAGGTCACATGGGCCGGATCGATCAGGCCAATCACCGAATGATCGATGTTGGTCGGGAGAACAATGGATTCAACATGAAGCAGCTCTTGGCCTGCTTCCAGATGGAGATCGGGTGGCGCCAGTTTCGGTTCGACATTGGCAGTGAGCTTATCCGGGAGATATACCCATATCGTTCCGTTGAGTTCGACAACCGGATACCTGGGGGCACGAATCTTCGAGATATCTGCTTTGGTATCAGGAGGTAACGCCGGGATATTCTTACAAACACCCGCAGCATCAAACTCCCAACCGTGGTAACAGCATTGTATGTTTCCATTCTCCAGCAAGTTACCTTGAGAGAGCGGAACACCCCTGTGCGGGCAATTATCTTTCAAGGCATACGGCTTTCCGCTGGAGTCCCGACCAAAAACGAGGCGCTCCTTAGCGATCGTTCGCCCAACGAGTTTTCCTTTTTTCAGCGATCCGGCAGGAAGCGCCAGGTACCATAAGTTTTTGAGTACTAGATCTTTATCGTCTTGCATGAATAATTGCAGTTCAGGCTACAAGTTTAACATTTTTTATTAAGTAGTCAGGAGACAGAAGTCAGGAGTCGGCGATTGTGTCTCCACCATTGATAGTGCTTTTCAATCGCCAATTTACACACTTTCAGCGGCACCCGCTACGCCCTTGTTGTGTGTTCTTCACCAACAAGCCTACAAGCGTTCAGCAGCACTTGGAGGACCAACAGCGACTGAAGTATCCAGCATCCAGTTCTATCCCTTAATCGCCGTCACCTCCATCTCCACCAAGTACTCCGGCTCAATAAACCCACTCACTTCAATCATGGATGTTGCCGGCTTGATAGTTCCAAAGAACTCGCCATGTGCCCTGCCAACTTCTTCCCAATGACTAATATCTGTAACATACGTTCTGGTGCGCACTACATCATTTAGGGAGAATCCGGCTTGTATGAGAACGCGTTCAATCTTTTGGATAATGAATTTAGTTTGGGCATAGTAATCCCCAATCCCCACAACAATATTCTCGTCAACCGCGACCGTGCCTGAAACCTCCACGGTATTCCCAATGTGAACTGCACGGCTGTAGCCGATGATGTCTTCCCATTTGGCGCCGGAGGATATGTTAATTCGTTTTCCCATAAAGAAATTGATTATTCATAAAAATGGAGATTTGCAAGGAGAATTGAAAGGTCGCAATCCCCAAGTATTGCTAATTTGCACTCCATGCTACCCCCCTTCTCCCCCGACGAACTAACCCGCTACAGCCGGCATTTTGTGCTGCCCGGATTTGGCGTTGAGGGTCAGACTCGGTTGAAGAAGGCCTCCGTGGTGGTTATCGGTGCAGGGGGACTTGGCGCGCCTGTGCTGTCTTATCTTGCAGCAGCAGGAGTTGGGACGATAGGGATTATGGATGACGACATGGTAAGCCTGTCCAACTTGCAGCGACAAATTCTGTTCACCACCGAAGACATTGGCAAAGGCAAAGCAGATTGCACCCGGAACCGACTTATTGCCATAAACCCCGAAGCTGTCGTTCATTCTATTCCGGTTCGGATCACTGCCACCAATGCGCTGGATCTTATAGGTCCCTACGATGTCATAGTCGACTGTACCGATAATTTTCCGACTCGATATCTGCTCAATGACGCATGCGTTCTCTTGAACAAACCTTTGATCTACGGATCCATCTTCCGCTATGAGGGCCATGTCTCGGTTTTTAATCATGCCGGCGGCCCCACTTACCGTGATCTCTACCCTGCTCCACCGAAGCCCGGAACTATTCCGGATTGCGAGCAAGGTGGCGTGCTGGGCACTCTCCCCGGCATCATTGGTTCTATCCAGGCCAACGAAGTAATCAAGGTCCTGACGGGTGCTGGCGAGACCTTGTCGGGAAAACTGTTTCTACTTGACAGTCAAACGATGGAGACACGAATCATCGCCTTGCCAAAAAAACAAAACCATAAAATCAAGAATCTGATCGATTATGATCAATTTTGTGGTTTAGGAACAGAAACAAAAGACAAAACAATGAAAGAGGTTACAGTTCAAGAGCTCAAAGCGTTACAAGATGCCAAAGGTGAGTTTCAATTGATTGATGTACGTGAGCCGCATGAATATGACATCTGCAACCTGGGCGGAGAACTCATCCCCATGGCAGAACTTCCTCATCACGTTGGAGAAATTTCAAAAACCAAAAAGGTAATCATCCACTGCCGAAGCGGTGGCCGCAGCGGAAACATGGTGCAGTGGCTGGAGAAGAACCACGGATTTACAAATCTGTATAATCTGAAAGGGGGAATTCTGGCTTGGGCGGACCTGATCGATCCAACCATTACGAAGTATTAAAGTCGCAGGCTTCAAGCAGCTCGTTAAGAAGGATACCAACCTTGAACTTTGAACTTTGAACTCGTAACCCCTACCCCACTTTCACTCCCAGGTTATCACCCAAAATAGCAAACTGCTCAAGCCACTCCTTCGCCAACGCGTTTAACTGAACTTCGCGATTCTCCATAGAGATTTCGAAATATAGGTTCTGGGCGCGGTGAAGATTGGGTTCAAGCTTGAATTTCTCAAGAATTGGAAACAACCGGTTAAGACGCTGAATACGTTTGACATTCTCGCGCTCACCACGAATCCTTTTTAGTTCGTCATAAATACTCTCGCCCGCGCTTCGTTCAACCGTCTTAGGATCTTCAATTTCCAGATTCCATCTCTTCATTTCAGCAACGATGCGTTCTAGTGTTTTGATGTTGATCCGATCCGGGCGGAAACATTTGATCAGGTCAGCATTGAGAATATACGCGAATGTCGTTCTGTAGGCATTGGGAATGGGAATATCATTGTTTGACAGCGCATTTACCAGGGGATAATCCCGGTTGTACGTCCTCCGGAGCGATGCTTCGATATCTTCCAGGCCCTGGCGGGCAATCATATCCAGGATCTTCCGCTTCTCCTCTTTAAACAAAGACCAGATTGAATATTTCTCCGGTCCAAAATACGTTTGCATAATGCTTATGACATCGCCAAGCCTGCCATCTTCAAAGGCATCATTCATGCGGAACTGCATACCAGAGAATTTGTCGATCTCGATATTGAGCGAGAGGTTGCCGATCAAATCGTGCTTGCCCAGATAAATAACAGCAAAGGCAAAGCGCTTTTCGGAACGCGTAACCAATGACCGCACTTTGGTAATCCCAATCACCAGCTTCTGCTCACCAGCCTCCTTCTTGACAAAGAATTCATTGGTTGCCTGATAGTTGAAAAGCGGTAGATTTTCCGGCTCTTCTTCAAAGATCGAAGACACGGCATAGTGCATCCCCACACGCGAGAGGTTTGTCTTGGAGGGTATCACCAATTTCTTGTAGACACCAGCACCGTCTTTGTAGGCAGCCTCATTGCTTGGCGCCTTCTCCAGGCGCTTAAGAAACTCACCCTCCAAAACGCGCTCAGTCAATTGCTTGGAAAGCTGAACCGCACGACAGGCGTACTGGATGACTTGAACCGTTTCAATACCCGATAGTTCATCAAAGAACCATCCGCAGCTCGTATACATTAACATGGCGTGCCGCTGCAACTCAAGAAGGCGCAGTGCCTTGTTCACATTAATGTCCGCCATGGCATGCTCCTTCATGAAGCGGTCGATGGAATCATCGTTGCGCTCCAGGATGATATTGATGTATTCATTGCGGGCACTCCACGGATCGAGGAAGATGGCCTTCCCTTCACTTTCAAATATTTCAATGAGCGTATCCCGGAGCCAATCTAGCGCCTCGCGAAGTGGACCGCGCCAGGTTTGCGTGTACCCAGGCTTACCCGAATTGCAACCACAATTGCTTCGCCAGCGCTCTACACCATGAACACAGCTCCACGAGCTATTCTCAATAATTTCCGCTTCGTATTCCGGTGGAAACAGTGACAGAAAATGCCCATAGTTAGTCAGGTTGACATCCTTGTGGTTGTCGATATAATCCAGACAAAACGCCAGAGCCATGTCTCCGCTTTTGTGATGATGGCCATAAGTTTCGCCATCGGTGGCAATATTCACCAGTTGGGGTGACGTGTCGCTGTCTTCAAATCCGTCCATCAGGCGCTCAGCGAAACGCTTCCCGTCAAACAGAAGGCCGTTGAACGCGACGCCTTGCGAGATATCCCCATCATAAAAGAAAACAACAATACTTTTTCCCGAAGGAAGATTGCAACGGTAAGCCTTGCGGGTATCTACCGTCTGATCATTTACGCTATGCCAGTCTGCATCTCCAATACGGCGTGTTGCTTTGGCTTGACGCGGGGCAAGCACGGTAAATACAATTCCTTGTTCGGCGAGTACCTCAAGCGACTCTACATCAACTGCCGTCTCCGCGAGCCACATCCCTTCCGGGCGACGATTAAATCGCTTTTCAAAATCCCGTATTCCCCAAATAACTTGCGTCTCCCGGTCTCGCCGATTCGCCAAAGGAAGAATCATATGGTTGAAAACCTGGGCCATAGCCGAGCCATGACCACCGAAACGCTCAATGCTTTCTTTATCAGCGTCCAAAACACCCTGGTATGCTTCCTTGTCATAATGCTCCATCCATGACAAGAGTGTCGGTCCAAAATTGAAACTGATGCGGGCGTAGTTATTGGTGATGTTCTTGATGTCACCCCCCACTTTGTCCAGGATACGCGATGCGGAGTTGGGCGAATAACACTCGGCGCTGATTCGTTCGTTCCAATCGTGGTACGGGTGCGCTGAATCCTGGATCTCAATTACCTCGAGCCAGGCATTTTCCCGGGGAGGCTGATAAAAATGACCGTGAATGCAGATGTATTTCTTCGTACTCAATTGACGTGCTTTAAATAATTAGCTGCCTAATTCAAATTCTGTTACCTGCTCCTCCAACTTGAGTACACTGATACCCAAGGGTGGAAGGACAATGGTTACTGAATAGTCACGGCCATGATACTTCACAGGCGTTGTGTTCATTTTACCTCCATTCAACCGACCTGTCCCGCCAAACTTTGCGTCATCCGAATTAAAGATTTCCTTCCAATATCCACGGGTAGGCACCCCCACCCGATAATGTTGTCTGATTTCCGGCGTGAAATTACAGATTACCAGCAAAGATTCTTCAGGCTCATCGCTTTTGCGCATAAAACAGATGACACTATTCTGACGATCATCATAGTCCATCCATTCAAATCCTTTACTGTCGAATTGATGCTGGTACAACGCTGGTTCTGAAACATAAAGGGCATTCAACGCCTTTATCAGTTCCATGATGCCACGATGCAACGGGTGTTCGGTCACATGCCAGTCAAGGGTTCGGTCGTGATTCCATTCGGTAGACTGGCCGAATTCGGCCCCCATGAAAAGCAATTTCGTCCCAGGGTGGGTAAACATATAGCTATACATCGCCCTGAGGTTGGCGAACTTCCTCCACTCATCTCCCGGCATCCTTCCAAGCAACGAACCCTTTCCATGTACTACTTCATCATGGGACAAGGGGAGCATGAAGCTTTCCGTAAATGCATACATGACGCTGAACGTAATATCGTTCTGATGAAACTGTCTGTGTATTGGATCATTTTTAAAATAACGGAGTGTGTCGTGCATCCAGCCCATCATCCACTTTTGTCCAAAGCCCAGACCCCCCAGGTAGGTAGGCTTTGAAACCCCTGACCATGCGGTAGATTCTTCAGCGATGGTAATGACATCAGGAAAAGAGCCGTACACCGTCTCATTGAACTCTTTTAAGAAAAGGATCGCTTCTATATTTTCATTTCCCCCATACTGGTTGGGTTCCCACTCACCCGCTTTCCGTGAATAGTCCAGGTACAACATTGACGCAACTGCATCAACGCGAAGCCCATCGATGTGGTAATGCTCAATCCAATACAACGCATTGCTGATAAGGAAAGAGCGGACTTCGGGGCGGCCATAATTGTAGATATAGCTGCTCCAGTCGGGATGAAATCCCTTTCGGGGGTCGGCATGTTCGAAAAGGTGTGTTCCGTCAAATTCGTAAAGACCGTGCGCATCGCCAGGAAAGTGTGAAGGCACCCAATCCAGGATGACGCCAATTCCAGCTTGATGAAAGGCGTCGACGAGATGCTTGAAATCATCGGGAGTACCATAGCGGCTCGATGGAGCAAAATATCCTGTAAGTTGGTAGCCCCAGGATCCAAAAAATGGATGTTCCATGATGGGCATCAATTCCACATGCGTGAATCCCATCTCTTTGACATACCCAACCAGCTCGGTAGCTAATTCACGAAAAGAAAGGGAGCGATTGCCATCGTCCGGTCTGCGCCGCCAACTTCCGGAATGCACCTCATAAACGGAATACGGCCTGGGCTTTCCTGATAGCTCCTTCCGCTTCGCCATCCATTTCTTGTCCTTCCATGTGTAATCTGATTGCCACACTACAGAGGCTGTCTTGGGAGCCACTTCCGCATATCCGGCAAACGGGTCGGCTTTCTCAAGATGTGATCCCAGGTTGGAGTGAATGGCAAATTTATAGGGCTGACTTTTAGCTATGCCAGGGATAAACCCTTCCCAAATGCCAGACTCATCCCATCGCGATTTAAGCGGATTTGCTTCAGCCTTCCAAAAGTTAAAGTCGCCGATAACGGAAACCTTCCGTGCATTGGGTGCCCAGACCGCAAAATAGGTCCCTGCCTTACCTTCATGTTCGACAACGTGAGCGCCAAGCTTTTCATGCAACTTGTAGTGCTTACCGGATTTGAATAGATAAATATCAAACTCCGACAACAAAGAAAAACTCCCATCCGGGGTTGTTTTAACGGGTTTCTGCTGTGCTTTCTTTCCCATGCGTATGCTCCCTAATGTAGTTCACATTCTTCAAATACCAGCAACCGCTGGCAACTTCCGGTTCTCTTTTTCCTTCAGGTACCGGCTCATTTGATACTCAATCCCACGGAGCGGAATGATAGTCCAGGCAGGTCGACCATTCAATTCGTACCCAAGCTCATAGACGGCCTTCTCGATCAGGTAGGTACGAATGAGGATATCAGCTTCACGAGAAAGGGTTACACCCATGCCCATGCGATCCATGTAAGCACCTAAGTAGAACCTGCCCACATAATGCTGCCACTGCTCTGCCCATAGCTCCAAAACTTCAATATCCTGGCGCCGGTAGTTTTCGTTGAGGAGTATCTTCCCAAAGGCAGCGTAATGAAATGAGCGCATCATACTCGCCACATCTTTAAATGGGCTTTTCTTTAGTCGTCTTTCACTGAAACTGAATCCAGGCTCACCTTCAAAATCGATAATCACGAAGTCCTTTCCAGTAAATAGCACCTGACCGAGATGATAGTCTCCATGGATCCGGGTTTTTATCGCATGGATGCGCGTGGTGTAAATCTCACTAAAGCATTCCAGGATGCAATCCTCAAGAAGAAGTACACGTTCGGCCACCTCTTGGGCTTCCTTATCGAGTTTAGACATGGATTGCCGAAGAAGTTTGAACCTGTCCTTCACTAATTTTCGATGGGATGAATACAAGGAACGTTGGTAGTTGCTGGTAAAATATTCAGGAGCAAATTCCGGATTGGTTGTGTTGGAGGCCAGCGCGAGATGCATCTCCGCTGTCCGATGGCCGAGCCGAACGACGCGCTCGTAAAAGCCGCGTCCAATAAATTCCTGAACCAATTCCGGCGCTTCTTCAAATTGAATAGCTGGCTTATTGAGAAGCTTGGGAAGTTTTTCCTTTTTCGCCTTCGCCAGAACCCGTTCATAGAAGCGGCCAACCGAGTCAATGGTCATGCTCCATGCATCACCCAAGTTCTCGACCTTCTGCTGTAGCAGGCCAAACACAATAGTGCGTCCTTCTTCGGTACGGTACTCGACGCTCCCGGAATACCTCGGACTATTGGCAAAACTGGTGCTCTCGGTCAGGAATTTGACAATTTCCAAATCAGGATTGATCTCCTCTTCAATCTTGCGGTAGAATTTAAAAAAGTAATTTTCATTGAAGATAAATGCCGTGTTGGTGCTGTCGACCTTGAGTATCTTGGACTCAATCTTATCAGTCTTTATTTTTGAGAATACACTGGAGTTAAACTCCAGTACTCCGCCGCCGTCTCTTAACCGTTGGTTTTTCCCGATCTTGGCAAGCAAGAAGTCACGGAACGCCCGGTCATAACTGCTGTCAAGAATAAATCCTGTCTTACCCTGCATTTCCGCACGGCATACAACGCTTTGTGTAGTGTATTCCACACGGTCCAGTACTGTTTCCGTTGGAACGTAGGTGAGCGGAAGGAAGTACAATTCCGGAAGCCTCTGAACGTAATGAACTTCGATGAGAACCAGGAAATGTGTCGTCTTTTCCACTTTCAACGGTATCACCTTATTGATCGCCATCTTGCTAATTGTTTTGGCCTTTCCGCCAAACCATCTGCACTTCATCATGAAAGAAGGGAAAATCTTCCGCTCAAATTCGCGCATTTCCTCGTACCGTGTAAAAACTTTCTCCCAGGAAGATGCTGACTTAAACAAGAGTAGTTCATTTCCTTCACTGCCAGATATCTTCTTCTCCTGCTCATCAATCTGAAACCAGAAGTAGCCGTATGGACCTATGGTAATCGGATAATTACCGTCCCCTACATTCATGAATTTATTCTGACTGAATGCTTCGGTGATATCGCAATTCTTAAATTCAGATAGATCCAGGGTGGTTGCCTGTGAAAACTGTGATAGATTGGCAATAATAATAATACGCTGCGCATCATGGCAGCGAACATATGACAGCACTTTGGTATTGGAACTTTCAATGAATCTCAAATTCCCCTTTCCAAATACACCCAACCGCTTCCTCATCGCCAACACATTCTTCACCCACCAAACGATTGAGGTGAGACTTTCCTCCTGCATCTCTACATTAACCGCCTCATATCGATATACTGGATCCGAAATAACCGGCAAATGAAGCTTTTGGGGGTTTGCTGTTGAGAACCCAGCGTTTACCTCCATGCTCCACTGCATAGGTGTACGAATTCCATGGCGATCGCCCAGGAATACATTATCGCCCATCCCGATTTCATCGCCATAATACAGGACAGGCGTCCCGGGCAGAGACAGGAGTATACTATAAAGCAACTCAATCTTACGGCGATCATTGTTCAGCAGTGGAGCCAGCCGCCGGCGAATGCCCACGTTGTGCTTTGTCTGTGGGTCATTGGCATATGCCTTAAAGAGGTAGTCTTTTTCCTCTTCAGTAACCATTTCAAGGCCAATCTCATCGTGATTCCTAAGGAAGAGTGCCCATTGATTGTTGATCGATGCTTCCGGAGTCTGCCCCACGATATCAATAATTGGATAGCTGTCCTCTGTCCGAAGGGCCAGGAACAACCTGGGCATCAATGGATAATTGAAGTTCATGTGGCACTCCGTCCCTTTCCCAAAATAGGAGGCCGCATCCTCCGGCCACAAGTTTGCGTCTGCTACCAGAATTCTGTTGCTGTACTTCTTGTCGATGTAGGTACGAAGCTTTTTCAGGTAACTATGTGTTGCCGGCAAGTTCTCGCAGCTTGTGCCTTCCTCCTCAAAAAGAAAAGGAACCGAGGCGAGGCGAAATCCATCGACACCCATTTTCAGCCAGAAGTCAACGATATTCAGCATTTCCAGTTGAACATCGGGAGATTCATAATTCAGATCAGGCTGGTGGCTGAAGAAACGATGCCAATAGAAGCTCTTTGAGAAGGGATCCCACGACCAGTTTGATGACTCCTCGCTGGGGAACATGATTCTCGCCTCCTTATACTTTTCGGTGGACTCGTTCCACACATAGTAGTTTTTAAACCTGGATCCGGGGCGGGCTTTGCGGGACTTATCGAACCACGGATGCTGATCAGAGGTATGATTCATGATCAACTCAATGATGACGTGAATTTCCCTTTTGTGCGCCGCCTTAAGAAATGCTTTAAAATCACTCAGCGTGCCATAGTCCGGGTGAACATTGCAGTGGTCGGTAATATCAAACCCATCATCTTTCAGCGGAGAGGGATAGAACGGCAGCAACCAAATCGTAGTAATCCCAAGGTCCTCGAGATAGTCAAGTTTTTGAATGAGTCCCTGGAAATCACCGATCCCATCGCCATCGCTGTCATAGAATGAGCGTACACTCAACTCATAGAATACAGCATCTTTAAACCACAATGAACCCTCTTTACGCTGGACAGGCATGATGCATTACATTTGAGAAGCGTGCAATTCAAATTTAAATAGATGGAAGGGCATCTTGTGAGGTTCCAATTCAACAAAATTCCATTCTTGCGTCCAGGTATAAGTCTCGCCAGTAATCAGGTCTTGTAGTTTTACATTGATCATCTTGCCCAACGAAAGTTTATGGAGTGGCAGCTGTACATATCCTGACTGCTTTTGATGTGCATCCAGGTTGATCACGACCAAAATCAAATTGCTTAGATCATCCGTGGCCTTGATATATGCGATCAGGTTTGGATTTTCCACAGCACAAAACTGGAGGTTCCAGGTCGATTGCAAAGCCCGGTTATCCTTCCGAGCTTTATTTACCAAAGTGATGATGTCAGTCATCCGGTTGGTCATTTTCCACTCGTAATGTCTGAGTTCATACTTCTCTGAGTTGAAGTATTCTTCCTTTCCTTCCACCGGCGTGCTTTCACCAAATTCATAAGGTGGTCCGTACATCCCATAGTTTGAGGAAAGTGTGGAAGCAAGCGCGAACCGGATGATGAACATGTTTTCACCCTGGTGTTGCAAATGCCATGGCAGGATGTCAGGTGTATTCGGCCAAAAATTTGGACGGACATAGTTTCGGGAGGGGCCTTGCACCAGCTCGTTCATGTAATCCATGATCTCCTGCTTGTTGACCCGCCAGGTGAAATAGGTGTATGACTGTGTGAATCCAATCTTTGCCAATGTGGCCATGATCCGGGGACGTGTGAACGCTTCCGCCAGAAAGATAATATCCTTGTAGTCTTTGTTGATCTCCGTGATCACCCATTCCCAAAATGGAAATGGCTTTGTATGTGGATTGTCTACCCGGAAGATGGTTATACCCTGCTCAATCCAAAACACGATTACCGACTTCAACTCATTCCAAAGTTCTTTCCATTTCTCAGTTTCAAAATCAAAGGGATAGATGTCCTGGTATTTCTTTGGAGGGTTCTCAGCGTATTGTATTGATCCATCAGGGCGACGCCGAAACCACTCCGGATGCTCTTTAACGTAAGGATGATCTGGGGCACATTGAAAAGCAAGATCCAGGGCAATTTCAATATTGAACTTCCTTGCCTCTTTTTGAAGCCTTTTGTAATCGTCCAAAGTTCCAAGGTCTTTCAAAACTGCCCTGTGACCTCCTTCATCACTGCCAATGGCCCACGGCGATCCCGGCTCTCCGGGCAACGCCTTTACGCTGTTGTTCTTTCCTTTGCGGTTTACTTTGCCAATTGGATGGATGGGTGGCAAATAAAGTACATCAAAATGCATGGAGGCAATTCTCGGCAGCAACTTGATCGTATCCAGGAAAGTTCCGTGCACCCCCTTCGTTAACGAAGTTGATCGTGGAAATAGCTCATACCAGGTACTAAAGCTAGCGCGCTGGTGTTCTACACGAATTTCTAACTCCTTTTGGAAGGTCGTCACATGCAGACGCAATGGGTTGCGATGGACGGCTTTGGAAAATTCTTCAGAAAGAACGAGTTCAATAGCTGCGGGCTGAGCTCCCATGGTTTTAAGCTTTTCAGCCCACCCAAGAAGTTGCTTATCCCCTTTGCCCACACGCATCAGAAAATCCCATCCTTCCATCAACTCAACTGAAACGTCAAGTTTGGCCGCAACTTTCTTTTGAATCCCATCATACCATGTATCAAAGTGATCGATCCAGGCACGTATCGTAAAATAGTAAGAACCCTGTTGGGTGACATAAAAGCTTGCGGACCAACCATCATTGGCGCCGGGCAGCATTTCCACCGAAACCCAATTTCCCGATGCACCAAACTTATACATCAACTCTGCCCGGATATGATCATGCCCATCCGCCATAATACTTGCGGATACATCCACGCGCTCACCGACTGTCCGCTTTGCCGGATAGATTCCTCCGTCAACCTGAGGTTGAACCTCTTCAATTATCACCCGTTGCTCGCCCTTCGTCATCATTACAATCTATTACAAATTTCTTACTATCTATTTGATTCGAAATACACAAACGCCATATGGAGGCAATTCGAAACTCAAACCCTGCTCCTTACCAAGGGTTAACGGCGTTATGCTCCCTAGTAAATCTTCCACTTCAAATTTCATGGTATCCGGGAGCTTCCATTCGGCAACGAGCTCCGGAGTCAGTTTGATCTGTATGCGCTCAGGTCTTGCGTTAAACCCGGCAACGACAATGAGCCGCTCATTATCCTTAGCCCGTACGTAGGAAACAACGCGGTCACTGCATGTCTTGGACGAAACATTAAAGAAGGTAAGATCATAATAACTGCCGGCTGCAATTGCCACATTGTCTCTGGCAAGCGTCAGAATCTGGGTGTACTTCATGCGCAATTCCTTTTGCGCATCGCTCAGTAGCCCGCCATCAAAAGCTCCCTCGTTTACCCACTTCTGGTGTTCGGGCACACCCCAGTAGTCGAACATCGTGGTTCTGCCATCATTGGCGCCATAGCCTTCTGCGCCAACTGCCGGTTCTCCCACTTCCTGTCCAAAATATATCATAACTGGTCCAGGATCAATTGTTGCGCTCACGACAAAAGCAGAGAGCGCCTTGGTGGCATCACCAGCGAAAAATGGCGATGCAATACGTTGCTCGTCATGGTTTTCCAGAAAGTGAACCATGTTTTGGTTAATTCCACTTAGTGACTGCTGGATTCCCGGAATATCCAGGGCGCTGGCTTTGCCCTTGATCAACAAGCGCAGCGTATCGTAAAGCTGGACCTTATCATAGAGATAGTCGAAGCGGCCCCTGTCAAGAAACTTACGGTACAAGGATGGATCATAGATTTCAGCTATAAAAGTCACGTGAGGATTTACGGCTTTCACGTGGGGTATCACCCACCGCCAAAATTCCACAGGAACCATATGAGCCATTTCACATCGGAACCCGTCTACCCTCTTGCTTGCCCAGTACACCAGGATATCCCTCATCTTGATCCATGTATTTGGAATAGAATCAAAGTACTCCTTTCTGCCTTCGCTGAAATCGATACCATAGTTCAGCTTTGCAGCTTCAAACCAGTTATTCACAGATGGAGCCGAAACAAATTGATCGTCGCCCGATGCCTTGGCGGGCGTCTCCTCAAACTTCCCATCCATGGCAGGAAGGAATTCCTTAAACCGCTTGTAATGCTCCTGAGGTGGTTGATAGGAGTTTCCAGGCAAGTAATAGAAGTTGTTGTCCGGTGAAAATGCCTTGGTCGGGTCATCTGTTTCCCCAAAGTCTGAAACACCATCGGGCTTCACATCCGAGTGATAGGCTCTGGCAACATGGTTAGGTATAAAATCTATGATTACTTTAAGTCCGGTGGCATGCGTGCGCTCGACCAACAGCTCGAATTCTCCCATCCGGTTCCTAATATTAACGGCCAGGTCCGGGTTCACATCATAATAGTCTTTAACAGCGTACGGTGACCCCGCACGACCTTTCACCACATCCTGATCGTCTGACGCAATGCCATAGGAAGAATAATCTGTTAGCAACGCATGCTCAATCACGCCGGTGTACCAGACGTGGGTTACCCCTAGCTCCTTGATGCCTTCCAAAGCCCGATTGTCGATATCACTGAACTTGCCAACCCCATTTTCCTCCAGGGTTCCATTGGGCTTGTTTACAGTGGTCGTATTGCCAAATAGGCGGGTCATCAGCTGATAGATTACAATTTTTTTCTGGCTACGGATAAGTTCCGGCACAGGAGGAATTTTTTCCCGACCAGGCGTGCATCGCCAGACTGTTACAGCAGTGACAAGAAGTGCAACTAAAAACAGACGCATAGCAGGATCGAAGGGACAAGATAGGGCCTGAGCACGGATGAGCAAACAAGATCGGGTAAGAGAATTCCGCAAACGATTGCTACGCTTGCAATCCCTTGTTGGGTACCATACCCGGTCACTGCTATTCAAAGATTACAAGTGGAAATTGGAAGTATACTTGCCTACCAGTAAGTTGGGCACGCAAGGCCCTTATGGATTTTGGCAATCTTAAGGCGATAGTTAATCATGATCTCATGGGAGCCCAGTGACACCCTGTTCAAGTCTGAAGTAGTGAAATCATAGGCATATCCAACATGAAAACTATCGGTTACCTGGAGCTCAAACAGTGCCACTACACCTTCATTCAGGCGGTATGAAGCTCCAAGACCCACAGCCTTATAGAACACGAACGTTCCATTTATATCAATACTTAATGGAGCACTTTCCTGTACACGGAGCAAAACAGAAGGCACAAACATAACATTGGGACTCAGGTCTCTGCTGGCTCCCCATTGCAAATAATAATAGCGATGTTGCTTTGCTGCTGTGTTAGTACCCAGATCAGTTACCTCGTTCTCAATCAAGTATGGTACGGAGATACCCAGGTACATACGAGAAGTCTTCAAGAAAATTCCAGTGCCCACATTGGGGCTAAATTTTGACGAGGTTCCTGAAAGATTAGGATCGCCTACATTTTTCAGATTAAGTTTGTTGTAGTCCGACTCCAGATAATTGAACCCTCCCTGGATACCCATCGACATCGAGATTTTACTGTTGAGTTGAATCTTGTAGGAGTAAACACCGTACGCTGAAATATCACTATGCACACCAAGCTGATCGGCACCCAGGATGATACCCAATCCCATCTTTGACTTAAGGAACCCTGAATGAATGGTGGTCGTGAAAGTCTTAGGCGCCCCTTCGAGGTTAACCCATTGATTTCTGTAAATCGATGTCGCACTTAACTGCACCTGCGCTCCCGCATAAGCAGGATTGATTACCAATGGATCAAACATGTACAGCGATTGCAGTGGGCGTTGTTGCGCCACCGCGGTGGAAATACACCCGAAGAAAACCAACCAACTTATAATCGTTAATCTCATCGTGTCAATTCAAGATAACCAGAAAGTGGTTTCGATCCATCACCCTTGTCAATAATGTAGTAATACGTTCCTTCAGGCAGTCTACTCTCCTGAAGATACACACCCTTTTCTCCGACTCCCTTGAAAGAGACTTCCGCGTTGTTGTAATGATCAACATCGTACACCAGGATACCAGCGCGGTTGAAAATTTTAACATTGTTATTAGGGAAGTTGGAAATGCAATCAATAACAAACACATCATTCAATCCGTCTCCGCCATTGTCCGACACGCCGTTGAAAGGGCCAACCTCAGTGCCCACGAGAACGTCGCCTTCGCTGGTACAACCATTTGACGTTGTCACAAAGGCATGATACAAACCAGGAAATACTCCAAACACCTGGGTTCCCTCTCCAGCATTGCCATTGGTAGCCACTTCTGTCCACACTACTCTGTCAATGACCAGGTCGGGGATTGTCGGGGTAAAGAGCAATGAACCCGTAGCCGGTCGGCCGGTGTCAAGGCACAATGAGGGTGTAGAAGACAAAATAAACGTTGGTGTGATTCGCTTGTCCAGAACATCAACTGTTCCTGGCGGCGAAATACATCCCGTCACAATATCCTTTGCTGTTACGGAATAAGGCCCAATGTCCAGGTCCATGTAATCAACCCCTACAAAATCAGCGGTCGTACTTGCAGTCGGTCCATCGTACCAACTGAATGTATAATTCAACGTTTCACCACCCACGCTCACGGTGACCCAACCATCTGGAGTAAGGCAACTGGTCCGGTCGAAAACGACTTTTGGTGTCGGTATCGGAGGTATTAGCGTACCATCTGTAATAACACCTGACTTGTTACCAAAGCAGCCGGTGGTACTATTCGTGACAAGGACAACATAGTTACCCGCGCGTTGACCGATTAGCTTATTGTCACTAACAATCAAACCCGCAATCGGACTTGGAACTGTACTGCCAGCAAACCAGTCGAATGTAAATCCACCTACCTGGCCGACATCTGCCGAGGCGGAGAGCTGACCATTGGCTATGGCTGGATCACAATTTATCATCGGGTTATCTTCTACGATTACAATCACCGGGTTATTACGCTGGTCAAGCACATCGCCAGATTTAGTCACGATACATCCTGTATTGTTGTCTGTAATCCGAACGGTATAGGTCCCGTTCGTTAGGCCCGATTCCAGGAAGTTGGCAGGGAAACCCGGGACAGCAGCCATATTCGGAAAGTCCGCCGGGTTGCCCAGGATTGGACTACCACCAATGTAAAGGTCGGACGTAAAATTATAAGGGAACGGATACAATGGTGTCAGGTTGGTCACCCGCGCAAGGAAGCTTCCATCCTGCCCTACGCAGAATGTGCGCGGCTGACCGCCCACTGATATCTCTGGTTGGAACAAAGGGGCATCATTAGGAACAATGTAAACTGCAGTCGCAGTGCAATTCGTCGTAACATCTCTTACAAATAACGAGTAGTTGTCGGCAACAATATTCGAAATCGTTGGTGTTGACGCGAAGATTGGAGCGGTCGTAGTGAGATTCCTGAACCAGTCAAATGTGTAGGGTCCGGCACTGCCCGAGGCCGTAGCTGCAAGTTCTGCAGTTCCCGCTCCTACCAAACAGCTGATTTGCTGCTGGGTCTGGACGATGTCCGGCACTGGGTAAACAATGTTGTCATCAAGAATCTCCACTTGAGTCGGTCCTGATTTGCATTGCGTTGAATTGTCCTTGGCTACCACAAAGTAGGTTCCGGGCCCAATTGCATTAAAAGCCGGTGTGGTAACAGCCGTGAGTCCGCCCGGGAAGGTGTTCGCATACCATTCATACACGAAATTCGGGGCAGCCAATCCCGCACCAACAATGAGTGGACCGCCATTGATGGAAATTCCCGTAACCTGAGCACTGCCACTGGCGAGACAGTCTAACGGATCCGATGTGCCTGTATTGATGATGTTAGGAATACTGGCGTTGAGATCCTTCACCACATCGAGGCTTGACGTAAACGAACAACCCGTATTGGAGAAGTTGGTGATTTGAAGGACATAGGCTCCTTCAAAAGCATTATCCAGCTGACTTGAATTGTTGGTATTCGTCAGTGTTGTTACTCCTGGAATTGCTCCTGCATTCAGCGTCCAGGTGAATGTGTAGGTATCTCCATTGGCCCCGCCTTGTTCGGAGGCATCGGCGAGGACAATACCATTGGGATTGACTGCATCGCAACTCGAGTTGGGCACTTCAGTAAACTGAATCCTTGGATCTTGATGCAGGTCAAGTACATCGACCCGGAAAGGAGGTGTTACACAACCCGATCCGGCACCAAATCCAGCGCTCTTTGTTGCTTTAACGAAATACGTTCCAAAACCCATTGTTGGAAATTGAGTTGCCACAATACCCGGCACCAAGGTGGGTACGTCAATCGTAGTAGCAAAATTGTCAACGAGTGGCGCAGTAGCAGGATCGGTCTTGTACCATTGATAAGTATAATTCCCCTGAACACCGGAATTGAGGGTAGCTACCGTTATGCTGCCGTCCGGATAGCAAATCAATTGATCTGTCTTATTGACTGTGAGGATATCCACAGGTTGAGGATTCGATAAGAGGCTCGTTGGTGCATCCGTCGAGCACTTCGTAGTGAAGTTCACAATCCGGATGCTATACGGCCCAGGGCCGATAAGATCAGCACCACCTGTTACGTGTGGGCTCGGAGCATTTAGGGCATCCGTGACAACGACCGTGCCTCCCGGATCACTTTGCCAGAGGAAATCGTAGGCGGATCCAACACCTGGACCGCTTGATGTACTTGCGGTCACCGTAATTTGCCCATTGAAATTATTGTCACAAGCTGTACTTGCTACCGTAGCAAAAGATATCGTCGGCGTGATGCGTTTATCCAGTACCACAAACGGAAGCGGTGCAGTCAAGCATCCTGAGCCCGATACACCAGCTGTCGCCGGGGAGATAACCGGGTTACGCTGTGCCTGAACGTAGTAAGTCCCTGCCGCCAGACCTCCCTGTGTTACTGGTGCGGTCGACGTTACAAACGGGCTGCCCATCAGCGGATCATTGTCCCAGGTGTAAAGGTAGTTCGCCGGATTGCCCGGGCCTGGAGTCTCGGCAATCGCCGTCACCGTTCCCGATCCGTTTGGCGCCGAACACAACGTCTCATCCGTCGCCGTTGCATTGCCAATACTCATCGGGATGGTCGTCTTGAGGATATCAACCGTACCATCCACAAAGCACTGGGTAACAAAATTCGTCACCCGGATGCCATACTGACCCGGAAGGATATCGCTGAGCGCTCCGATCTTGTCCGTGTTCAGCGTATTAAATGGACTGGCCGTATTATTCGTAGGTGAATTGGTAGCAAAGTACAACGGCCCCGTAAACGGTGCGCCTCCCGGATCATCCGGATCCTTGGTCCATACAAAATTGTAGTTCGCCGCCGCGCCAGGGCCGCTCGCCGTACTCGCCGTTACCGTGATCCGTCCATCAAAATTATTGTCACACGACGTGCTCGATA